>NZ_JBSPSR010000003.1:0-390354 GCF_059623105.1 Halorubrum orientale
GCACTAACAGACCAAAGCCACAGTCATACGTCCACTGGAGTTCCACACTCCGGATGGGTTCAGGCGGTAGCTGGATCGCACGCATACACGGTTTCGCTGGAACCTTCCAGCCGAATCGAGCCAGACCGACACAGGCGTCTCCGCGAGGAGTCTCGGTTCGAACCCGAGAGTCGGCATAAAGGCGGCCAGAGCGGTGGGGAAACACCCGTACCCATTCCGAACACGGAAGTTAAGCCCACCAGCGTGCCGGGAAGTACTGGAGTGAGAGATCCTCTGGGAACCGCGGGTCGCCGCCTACCCACTCATATGGGGGAATTCCCCCACAGAAATAGACGTGCGAGCGGCTGCTATCCTTGCCGACCGCTGTTCAGCCATTGAAGCCAATATATAATCGGAACTCAACTACTCTGTGCCAACCGGGCGCGGTACGGTAAGATCGTGGTCAACGACGGTTCCGTCTGGCTGCAGCGTCACTGTCCCGAGGTTAACAGTCTCACCGGCCTCACGTCTCGTCGCAATCTGCTTGAGGACGGTCCGCTGGTCGAGTCGGTCCCACACGACGTCGGCGACGAGCGACTGAAACGCCGCTGGGTCGGTCCACCCCGGATCGATGTCTGTTGGGACGTGGACGAGAAATTGGAGTTCATCGTCGGTGACGCGCACGCCGACACCGAAGGTATCCGCAGCCATACTGCCAGTTGGGCTTCGTACGTGAAATTCTCATCGGCGCGTCGCCACTCGAAGACTGCTGTCGGCGATCTACGTCGTCCCGAAACGGATATCAGGACGCACACGATCTACGCCGCGCGTAATGTCGGGGTCGCCGCCGCGTGTTCCACTGATTGCTGGGCTAATAGGCGCGGTGCTTGCGGTGAGCACAGGAGCAATACTCATTCGGTGGAGTGAAGCACCGAGCTCAGTGGCCGCGTTCTATCGGGTGGTGTTCACTGTCGTGCCGCTGCTGTCGGTGGCCGCGTGGCGTTATCGTGAGGCGTTCGGGCGGATGCAGGCACGCGATGCCGCGTTTGCTACGCTTTCGGGTATCGCACTCGCAGTTCACTTCGCGAGGTGGTTCGAGAGCCTTTCATGGACGAGCGTAGCGGCGAGCGTCACGCTCGTCCAGTCGCAGCCGGTGTTTGTTGTGCTCGGAGCGTGGGGGCTTCTTCACGAGCGAGTGACGCGTCGGGTCAGTATCGGCATTGCAGTTGCAGCCACCGGTATGCTTGTGATGGCGCTCGGTGACCACCTCAATGGCGTGCTTGTGGGTACGCGGCCGGTGTACGGTAATGGACTCGCACTGGTTGGAGCGGCTACAGCCGCCGGGTACGTTCTGGCCGGACGGTCGCTTCGGCAGCGACTCGCGCTGATTCCATACGTCGTCGTGGTGTACGGTGTCTGTGCGGCTACGTTGTTGGGTATCGTCCTCACAACAGGAGCGTCGCTGACCGGATACCCACTGCGAGAACGGGCGGTGTTCGTTGGCCTCGCTGTCGGGCCTGGACTGCTTGGGCACACCGTGCTCAACTGGGCGCCCGACCATCTTGAGTCGAGTGTGGTCTCGGTGTCACTCCTTGGTGAGCCCGTCGGGGCGACCATCCTCGCGGCCGCGCTACTTGGTGAACTCCCGACGCGGTATACCGTCATCGGAGGGATAGTCGTCCTCGCTGGAATTCTGCTCACAACGAGTGCACACCGAAGCCGGTGAGCGTGGTTAGCCGTCGTTGAGCTGGTGAGCAGTACGGCGGTGTCGGTCGCGAAACATGCCCTCGAATCCAATCTTTGCAACCGGTCCGGCGATATCACCAAGCGCTCCAAGGGGCAACCGGTACGTCACCGAGTCGACGAGGATCGTCTCGTCGCCGTCGGCATGAAACGTGTGTGTGTGCTCCCACTCCCGAAACGGGCCGTCGGACATATCGTCGACAAAGTAGGCGCTCCCCTCAACCGGTGCGGTGCCGGCCGGCTCTCGCTCGATGATTCGTGACGTCCACTGCTGGCGTGGGACGACGCCAAGCGGCTGCATCGACATCTGTATTTGTGATCCGACGGTCAACACCGCTGGGTCTGGCTCGCCGTCCGGTCCCTCGACGCGCGCTATCTCGAGGTGCATCCAGTCGGGGGTCAACGCGATCAGGCCGTCGATAGTAGAGTGAAACGCCCAGACCTCGTCGATGGGTGCCGCGATGCGGGTCGTCCGGCGGTACGTTGGCATACATATCGTACGCGCTGACCGAGTAAAAGACTGCCCGCACGCGATTCGCGTCAAGCGGTTTATCACGACCCAGTTGTGCATAAGTGAATCGGCAGTCGCCCGCACCGGTAGCCGTATCGGGCTACCGACGTGGTACCGAAACCCCGATACGGTCGTGTGACGTGGATCGTATCGATGGAACGTGGCGCGATCGATATCGCCGACCTCGCCGGGCCGTTTGACCTGCAAGCAACCGTCGAGAGCGGCCAGAGCTACCTGTGGAACCGTGCTGATGGCCAGACGTACGAGACGCTCCACGCCCACGGCGGCGACGAATGGTATGCGACTGTAGTTGACCCGATACCGGGGGTCACCGACGAGCGTGTTTCGGTGCGGGCGAGACAGGTTGGCGGCGTACATGACGGCACCGTCGAATGGGAAGCTTCAACGGACGCGGTACCACTTCTCACGCACCTGCTTCGGCTTGACGACGATCTCGAGGCGATCACGGCTTCGGTGCCGGATTTGCCGCTTCTTGAGCGCGCGTTCGACCGGTACAAAGGGATGCGGCTGACCCGCGACCCGGCGTTTCCGTGTCTGATCTCATTTATTTGTTCGGCACAGATGCGCGTCGCTCGTATCCACGGTATGCAGCGCCGGCTTCGAGAGACGTACGGTGACGTCGTGTCACTTGACGGTGAGTCGTACCACGCGTTTCCGACGCCGGAACAACTCGCAGCGCGGACCGAACCCGAACTCCGCGAGCTCTCGTTAGGATACCGTGCACCGTACGTACAACAGACGGCTACAATGGTTGACGACGGCGAGGCACACCCGCATGAGGCCGCTGGGCTCCCGTATGAGGACGCGCGTGAGTCACTCACTCGGTTCGTCGGCGTCGGCGACAAGGTGGCTGACTGTGTGGCGTTGTTCTCACTCGGGTATCTAGAGGCAGTCCCGCTTGACACGTGGATCCGCACGACAATCGAAGAGTACTACCCCGAATGTGAGTGCGAGTCGTACGCCGAAACGTCACGGGCGATTCGAGAGCGGTTCGGGGGGGAATATGCTGGGTACGCACAGACGTACGTCTTCTACTTTCTTCGGGCTGGCGGCGAGTGACCGAGGAAGAGGTGTTGCTGCTACCCCGGTGGTGTCATACAGCCGAACGTTGATACGCGCTCGCACAGTAGTACGATGCGTAATGGACTGTCGAGTCGTCGTTGAGGCCGCCGTACCGGTGTACGACGTCGAGACCCCGGCGGAGGCAGTGCGGATCGCGGTCTCGAAGACCGGTGCGTCGCTAAATCCCGATCTCAACTACGTGGAGATCGAGGCAGGCACCCGGACGTCCTCGAGCGGTGAGGAACTCCCCGCAGCGTTCGTCGCCGCAGACGAGGCGCTCGTCGCTCTTGAACTCCAGATGGACGTCTTCAACGTCGACCGCAAAGCGCACGCCGGTCGAATTGCCAAAACGGAGATTGGTGAGCGTCTTACAGACGTTGCACTCATGGTGCTCTCAGTCGAGCCGATTGCCACCGAAGACGGTGACTGAGCGGCTACCGGCGTAGTATCACTGATGCGCCGCTCATGGGTGCAAGACACGTAGGTCGGGCCGACACTCGTCCGGTGTAGATTAGTCTGCAGTAGGTGCGAGCGGCTCGGCGGCAGTCTCTTCCATTGAGTCGGTGATTCCTGCGGTCAGTTTAAAAACGGCTGCTTTGTGGTCTGTTTTCGACTTGTGAATCGATGTCGGTTTGACGCCGAGTTCTTCGTACATCGTGAGGTCCATCTCGTTGTCCCAAAACTCGCACTGTTTTCGTACCTCGGCAAGAAGGCCGTGAAGGTGGATGAGCTCCTGCTTCTTCATGAGTACCACCCTTTTGCTACCGGAGGGTTATATTACTATCCTGAGTCTGGTTACCACACCGCGTTTCTATATAGCGCTCAGGAGAGTCGCGTGAATGCGGTGATATCACGCTATACAGACTCACTGGAACTGCTGGACGGCCTCTAAGTCGCGCTCGGTTCGCATGAACTCTGTGAGTCGATGTGTGGCGTGACAGCTCGGACAGCTGAAGTTCGTGCGCAGTTCGGGGAGATCGGCCGGGCTATCCTGCCATTCTTTTCCACACTCGGGACAGACGAGTCTGACGAACGCGTCAACCATACCGTACTGTCACCACCCCCAACATAAAAACGTACGTGCGACTCTCTGGTCAAGCAACGACAGTGACGTTTACCGTCCTCGGGGAAGCTGTTGGTCGCTCGCTTCGAGTAGCTCGGTGTATCGGTTCCGGATGGTGACCTCAGAGACGTCGGCAACCTCACTGACGTCGCCCTGCGTCACCTTCCGGTTCGAGAGGAGGGCGGCGGCATAGACAGCCGCGGCTGCGAGCCCCACCGGTGACTTACCGCTCGTGATCTCGGCGCGTTTTGCGCTCTCGATGAGCTCTCGTGCCGTCCGCTCAACTGCTTCACCTCGACCGAGCCGAGAGACGAACCGCGGAATGTAACTCGCCGGATCGGCGGGCTCAACCTCCAGTTTGAGTTCACGGATCAGGTAGCGGTACGTCCGCGTGAGCTCCATGCGGTCGACCCGCGAAACGGGTGTGAACTCGTCGAGGCTACGGGGGTTCCCAGCCTGCCGGGCCGCGGCGTACAGTGACGCGGTCGCGACCCCTTCGATGGAGCGGCCAGGCAGGAGATCTTCACGCAGCGCGCGTCGGTATATCACGGAGGCTGTCTCACGGACCGTCTCAGGGAGACCGAGCGCGCTCGCCATGCGGTCGATTTCACCGAGTGCTTGCTTGAGGTTGCGTTCTTTCGAGTTGCGCGTCCGGAACCGCTCGTTCCACGTCCGCAGGCGGCGCATCCGCTCGCGCTGGCCGCTTGAAAGCGACTTGCCGTACCCGTCGCGGTCCTGCCAGCCGATATTCGTCGAGAGCCCCTTGTCGTGCATCAGCTTCGTTGTCGGAGCACCGACCCGTGACTTGGAGTCCCGGTCGGCGGCGTCAAACGCGCGCCACTCGGGGCCGCGGTCAACGGAGTCAGTCTCGACGACGAGCCCACACTCCGTACAGACGGTCTCACCGTGTTCGGTATCGGTGAGCAGGCGGCCGCCACACTCCGGACAGCTGGTCGTTCGGGTGGTTCGCTCTCGCGCCGATTCGTCCGACTGCACGCGTGTCCCCGCACTGCCAACCCGGTCACCGTCTCGCTCAGTGCCCGCCGTTCGATACTCGTCTCGAGTGCGTGTCTCTGTCATGGTGTGTCACCGGTCTGACTCCCGGCAAAAAATGGAGCCGCGAGTCTGACTTGCTAACTACAAGTAATTACCATAAGTATATAAACTCATCGGCCAATTCAATTTCACAGCGGGCAAAACCTGTTCAAAGCTGCATGTTGCCACGATAAAAGACAGTGCCGCGGCGGGTGGAGATTCCACCGAGACTGCTGGATTACGTACGAGTATTTGAAGGTTGTGCTGGTGATACTCCCTGTCGGGGAGTTCACTGATTAGAACTCACTACTTGGAGCTCACTGCTTGAGGCTCACTCCTCAACGGTGACACCGGCCGCTCGTGTGAGTCCCCCTGCTAACACACGCGTCGCGTCGGCACAGTCCTCCCAGTCGGTCCACTCGCGTGGATTGTGTGAGATGCCGTCTTTGGACGGGGCAAAGAGCAACGACGCGTCGGTGACGCGTGCGATGCGCATCGCGTCGTGTGCCGCCCCAGAGTGAAGATCGGTCGCTGTCACTTCGGTGTCTGTTGCGGCCTCGTGTGCCGTCGTTCGAAGCCGCTCACTCATCGGAACCGGCTCGACGCTTGCCGGTTGGGCGAACGTGGTATCGACCCCGCGCTCGCGCTCTAGCCGGTCGAGTGAGTCGCGCGCCGCGTCGACTATCGTCTCCATCGACTCAGCTACCACGTCACGCACGTCAAGGCTCGCCTCAACGCGACCAGGAACGACGTTCGACGCGTCGGGCGAGACCTCGAGTGACCCGACCGTCCCGACGGCCGTCGCCGAGTCGGACTCGACGACCGTCGTCGCCGCAGCCTCAACATCAAGCACAAATTGACTTGCGGCGGCGAGCGCGTCCGCTCGTTCGTCCATCGCGGTGGCACCCGCGTGGTTCGCCTCGCCAACGATAGTCGCCTCCCCGTGAGTAATCCCGGTGATGGTGGTGACGACTCCCACGTCAACGCCGGCGTCCTCAAGCGTAGTGTCCTGCTCGATGTGGAGCTCGTAAAAACTGTTCCAGTCGCCCGGATTGAGCGTGCTGTCACCACGATACCCAATTTGCTCAAGGGCTGTTCCGAGCGTCTCGCCGTCGTCGTTCTCGAACGCGAGTGCTTCCTCGACACTCGTCTCGCCGATCGCGACGCTAGACCCGAGGAGTCCAGTCCCGTACATCGCCCCCTCTTCTTCGGTGAAGCTGACCACGGCGACCGGCCGTGCTGGCTTGACCCCCGCGTCTTGCATGGCCCGAACCGACTCGAGCGCGGCGTACACCCCGAGTGGGCCATCGAAGATCCCTCCGACCGGCACGCTGTCGAGGTGGCTTCCGCAGACGACCGGCGCGGCGTCGGGGTCCACCCCCGCTGGCACCCACTTGCCGATGATATTCCCGACGGCATCGACACGCACCGAGAGCCCAGCGTCTTCGAGTCGCGCTACTAGTCGGTCGCGGGCGCGCCGGTTCGCCTCGCTGCCGGTTCGGTTCGTCCGACCACGTTTCGCCGGGTCGTCAAACTCGATCGCTCCGAACGCCGCATTCGCCTCGATATCTGTCTTGAGTCGGTCAGCGTTGACTGGAAGCTCCATACGGCTCCGGCTCACTCCGATGATAAAAACGATTCGTCGAGCCGGTGTGAGCGCCCTCGATAAACCCCCTCCGTGCGCACGCAATGCGGGCTGGGGCACGGCTACTCGCGGTCGATTGGTAGACTGACACAAGGCACTTGCGTGACCGCGCCGTCTCATCGCGTATGCTTCCGATCCAGATGGGGATCGCAGCGGGGATCTCACTCATCGTCGGGCTGCTCACCCTCCTTGCGCACGTCGCGATGATCGCGTGGACCTACCGCGACGCGGCACGGCGGAGCTCGCACCCGGCGTTTCTCTGGGCGCTTGTTGTGTTCTTTGCCCCGCTTTTGGGTGTCATACTGTACCTCGTTTTCGGCCGAAACCGGTGAGTGCGGTTGCTCACCGAACGTGGAACGCACCGACCTCGCGCAGGCGCTCTGCGAGCTCGTTGCTTAGCGCCTCGTCGCTGACGCGCCACTCCCAGTTGCCCGCAACGGTCCCGGGCTCGTTGAGCCGCGCCTCGCTGCCGAGTCCGAGTAGGTCCTGAACGGTCGTCATCGCGAGGATCGCCTCTGAGCCCCACACCTCGTCGATGATCGCCCACTCGATCGGGCGGTCGCCGACACCGAGGTTATAGTGGAGTGCGTCGCGCTGTGTCTCCGGAAGGTCCTCGTAGTAACCAACCCAGGTGTCGGTGTCGTGTGTCGAGGTGTAGCCGACGACCCGTTCGGGGTAGTGCATCGGCTGGTACGGGTTGCCTGCCTCCGCCCAGTTCGCGTACTGTGGTACCCGCATGCCCGGTATCTCGAATGCTGTGAGCAGGTCCTCCATCCGTCGGTCCTCGAACCCCAAGTCCTCGGCAATGAACGGGACGTCCTCGAACTCGCGTTCGACCGCGTCGAACAGGGCTCGACCGGGGCCATCACACCACTTGCCGGCCGCCGGGTCGTCGGCCGTCGCTGGGATCGCCCAGTAGCGCACGAAACCGAGGACGTGGTCGAGTCGCGCCACGTCTGCAAGCTCGAAGAGGCGTCGGAACCGGTCGAGCCACCAATCAAACCCTGTGTCCGCGAGGTGGTCCCAGTCGTACACGGGATTCCCCCACCGTTGGCCGTCGTCGCCGCGATTCGGTGGCACTCCCGCCACCGCAGTCGGCCGGTTCTCGGCGTCCAGCTGGAACGCTGATGGCGACGCCCACACGTCGGCGGAGTCGAGCGCGACGTATATTGGCGCGTCACCGACGATCTCGACGCCCGCCGCCGCGGCCCGCTCGCGTAGTGCGGTCCACTGTCGGTCGAACACCCACTGAAGGAAGGTCCGATACCGGATCTCTGTTGCGTGTGTCTCCCGAGCTGCATCGAGTGCGTCCGGCTCGCGAGTCCGAAGCGGCGCCGGCCACTCAACCCAGGTGTCTTCTGATCGGGCCGACGAGAGGGCGCGAAATAGGGCGTAGTCGTTGACCCACGGTTCCCGCTCACGGAAGTTGTCGAGTATCGCGGCCACGTCCTCGGTCGCGTCGAACTGCTCGAAGGCACGTCGCAAGCGGGGATACGTGTACTCTCGAACCGCCTCGTAGTCGACGCGATCGCTTGGAAACGACGGAACCGGCTCCAGGGCTGTCTCCTCAAGCCACCCCTCTTCGACGAGTCCGTGGAGGTCAATGAACAACGGATTGCCAGCGAACGCGGATGGTGACTGGTACGGTGAGTCACCCGCCGCGCCGATAGTTGGGCCGAGCGGACACACCTGCCAGTAGTCGACGTCGGCGGTCTCGAGAAACGATAGAAACGTCTCGGCACCTTGGCCGAGGTCGCCGATGCCGTGGGGGCCTGGCAACGACGTGACGTGACAGAACACGCCGTCTGAACGATCGAATCGCATACATACGCCTGTGCGACCCACCACCTCAAGCATTGCGGGGGCCGCTGTCGGCGGCGCCGTGTCGTGCGGACGGGCGTACGACGGTGAGGTAGATGCGTGTGTGGCGGTGAGGTGAGTCGGTCTTGAGTGGCTGGGGCACGGCCGATCGCCGATCGGGGCAAGCGCCTGTCAGGTCCGTCAAGGCTTTTGCCCCCGCGGCCGGCACACCTGTCATGCGACTGCGAACCGCGATCACCGAACACGCCCGTCGCCGCGGCGCTCGTTACCCCGCAGAGCGACCGACGACGGTCGGGGCATTCACCGGCGACGACGGCCGACTGGTCCACGTCGGACCCGACGGCGACGCGCACGACTGCTCGTATGCGCTCTCCGGCGTCGGCGGCACCGATCGAATCCGGATCGGCATCGCCGGCGGCGCCGGCGTGCGCTGGCTCGCGGACCTCGAGACGACGCGACAGCACTACGCCGGTGACACTCCACTCGTCGAAACCGAGTACGACGCCGGCCGGTACACGGTCCACCAGTATGACCTCGTCGTCGACGACACCCACCTCACGCACGTTGTGTTGCGCGGAGCCCCGCCGGCTGACGCCGACCTCGTCGCGAGTTGTGCGTTCGCGCCGGACCTCGCGGAAGGACGCGTCGGCAACCTCGTCCACGAGGGTGCCGGACCGGACGGCGGTGACGTCGTCGAGGTGTTTCACCGACAGGAACATGATTATCTCACCGCCTCCACGGGCCTCTCTGCGGCACACGGCAAGCGGCAGGCCACGATCGCCCAGCTGCTCGGAGAAGACGACGGCTATGCCCTTCATCGCGGCGAGATAGATGAGCGCGAGGACACGAGCCTCACGCCGAACGTCGTGGTCAGGGCGCCGTTCGAGCGCGAGGGACACACCGAGCGCGTCACGCTGGCCAGCCACGTCGTCACAGACGAGCCAACAGCCCCTCATTCTGAGACGGACGCCACTCGAGACGCCGCCCGAATTGACGAAGACACAGTGCGAGCCAGCCGGCTCGAGACCGTCGCGCAGATCGCCGCGGCCCACGGGGATACCGACAGCATTCGGGCGGCGGCCGCTGACCGCGCACCATCTGTTCCCACGGGCACGCCACGGGCCGACGCAGTGGCGAGTGACCTGCGCACACTGGAGCTGCTCACGGCCGAATCCGGCGCCCGGATCGCCGGGCCCGAGTTCGATCACTTCTACGCCACCTCTGGCGGCTACGGTTACACGTGGTTCCGCGACGAGGCCGAGGCGTCGAGCGCGCTGCTCACGGCGGCCGACGAACTCGATCTTGACGTGACGGACAGGCTACTCGACTCGGCCGCGTTCCTTTGTCGGACCCAAGACGCCGACGGCAGCTGGCCACACCGCGTCTGGGCAGACTCGGGTCGTGTCGCGCCCGGGTGGGCGAACGCCCGCATCGAGTCCGCCGATGGTGACGACCCGAACGACCAGTTGGACCAGCCTGCGACCGTAGTCGCCTTCCTCGCAACGCTCCGTCGCCGCCAGGACGTCCCGGAGGCCTTGTCAGCGCGCATCGACGAGACCATCGCCGACGCGTTCACCTTCCTCCGTGAGACCACTCGTGACGATGGGCTGCCGCGACGCTGTCAGAACTGTTGGGAGAACGCGGTCGGCCGATTCACGCACACCGCGTCGGCATATCTCCGTGCGTACTCGGCCGTCGCCCGCGCACCGGCCGACCCCGACCTGCGGGCACGGGCCGCGCGGGCGGCCGACGAGGTCGTCGCGGGACTCCAAGAGCGCTGGATCCCCGAGCTCGAACGGTTCCCCCAGCGGGCGAGCGCCCACGAGAGCGACGAACGGGCGGACGCGAACACCTTCGGGCTCGCCGACGCGCTCGCCGAGTACGACGCACTGCTCGCGATTCGCCCGTCGCCCGGCGGCTCCCGACGGACTGCCGGGACCGACGCGGCCGAGACCGCTGGCGGTGGCGACGCCGCCGACGCTGTCACCACCGACGAGAGCGAGGTGTCGCTGCCGCCGGTCGCCGACGCGGTGTCGCCGTCGCGGTTCGTCTCACAGATCGCGACGCACGTCACGACGACGATAGACGCCCTCCACCGGAAGACCGAGGACGTCGAGGGGCTGATCCGGTTCGTCGGCGACGACTGGCGGACCGCAGAGCAGACGGGCGCCAAGGTGTGGTCGATCGCGACGCTGTGGGGGTCGACTGCCTCGGCCATCGTCGCTGACGTCCGCGAGCGACGCGGTGGCGACCCAGACGCGCACTTGGCCGAGGCGAAACGGCTCTACGCGTTGTGTGAGCCGGACGGACCCTTCTCGAACGAGGCCGACCTGCTCTGTGAGCAGGCGTTCGACGACGGCGACCTCGACAGTGCGACCCCGATCGCGTGGGCGCACGCGCTTCGGGTCAGCGCGACGGCACGCCTCGCTCGCCACGAAGCACTGCCGGTGCCACACGAGCGACCAAGCGGCCCCGAGGCCCCGCGGTGGACCACCGGGCGCAAGTTTGGTGTGGTTACCCCCGCCGACCACGAGGCGTCGACGCCGGTTCCTGTCTGGTTCACGCTGACGGAGGGGGCACTAACTGAGGCGCGATTCCCCCGGATCGACGTGATGAACCTCCGGACGCTCGACTTTCTCATTGTCGACCCATCGACGGGACACACGGTCCGCACGTTCCAAGAGACGGGATTCGCGGGCACTGAAGAGACGATTACACGAACCACGGAGCCGGTCGCCGACGACGCGCTTGCGTACCGACAGACGATCCGCGAGGCGGGCGGTGGCCATGGTCACCGCTGGGAGCTCACCGTCGAGTACGCCATCGACACTGAGGGAGACGCCCTGCTGGCCGACGTCGAGTTCAACGGTGCTCGGCCGTACGACGTGTACGCAATTGCGGATACGACGCTCGGCAACGTCGGGACGGACGACCACGCCGAGCGCGTCGGGGAGGACCGCTACCGCCTGGTTGCGCACTCCGAACACGAAGAGCGACCGCCGAGCAAACTCGTCGACACGGAAGGCGAGCCGTTTGAGGTCGCTGCCGCGATGACGAACGTCGAGGGGTTCGAATGGGCGAGTGCGTTCTCGGCCGGAGAGGACGACCTCCGGGCGCTGTTCCGCGATGGCGATCGCCGGTCGGCCAACACAGAGGCAGCAGGGAACGTCGTGCTCGCCGGTCTGCTGGGCCGTGGGACCACGGTGACAGACACGGTCGCGGTTGGATTCGCCGAGCACGCGGACACCGCGGCCGCTCTCGGCGAGGCAGAAGGAGCCCTCACGCGCGGGTTCGAAGCGGTCACCGCGGCGTACGTCGACACCTGGCGCGAGTGGCTTGCCGGTCGATCGTACCCGGACGCGGTTGCCGGTGCGGACGAACTAGAGACGCAGTATCGATTCGCGCTCATGACGCTCGCGGCAGTCGAGGACAAACGCCACCCTGGTGCGGGCATCGCGAGTCCGTCCGTCCCGTGGGGTGAAACCGAGTACGCGGCCGAAGGACGCGGATACGGATACAACTTCGTCTGGTCACGTGACCTCTACCAAGTGTTCACGGCGCTCATTGAGGTCGGTGAAGTCGACCGAGGCGCCGACGCGCTCGCATACCTCTACAATACCCAACAGGACGAGTCTGGATTCCTCCCACAGAACACCTACATCGATGGTCGGACCCGCTGGGGCGGCGAACAGATGGACAACATTGCGTACCCCGCCGTGATGGCCTGGCAGCTGTACGAACGCGGTGTGGCGCTCGAGACGGCAGCATACGACTACGAACAGGTCCGCCGGTCCGTGGGCTACGTGGCCCGCAACGGACCACAAACCGCCCAAGAGCGCTGGGAGGAGGAAGCCGGCTACTCGCCGTCGAGCATTGCCGCGGAGATCGCCGGGCTCACCTGTGCCTCGGCGCTCGCGCTTGCCGAGGCCGATCGACTATCGGCCGGAGACGACGAGACCCGAGAGGAGTCGCCGACGCCGACGCCGTCGACGCTCCGTGCGGACGCGCTCGCCTGGCTCGCGCTCGCCGACGAGTGGACCGCAAACGTCGAGACGTGGTGTGCAACGACTACCGGCACCGAGCGCCACCGTGAGACGCCCTACTACCTCCGGATCACGTCCGATGGCGACCCAGATGCCGGCAGAGCACGGACAATCGCCAACGACGGGCCCACGTACGACGAGCGCGAGATCGTCGACGGCGGCTTCTTGGAGCTGGTGCGACTCGGCGTGAAGCCGGCTGACGACCCCATCGTGCAGAACTCGGTCGCGGTCGTCGATGACTCGATCCGAGTCGACACCCCACACGGTCCCGCCTGGTACCGCTACGTCGGCGACGCCTACGGCGAGTTGGGGTACGGCGACCCCGGTGGTCCGTGGGCGGGCGCGGGTAACGGTGTCGGCCGACTCTGGCCGATATTCACGGGTGAGCGTGGGGAGTACGAGCTGCGCGCACGAGCTGACGACGTCGACGGATTCGGCGGTACCGACGACCCGGCACTCGAGCCCGATGCCCTCCTCGAGACGATGGCCAGCTTCGGCAACGACGGGCTGATGCTTCCAGAACAGGTGTGGGACCGCGAGTACCGCACCGATTACGGCTGGGAGTTCGGCGAGGGCACCGGCGGGGCGACCCCGCTCGCCTGGTCGATGGCGGGATTCGTTCGTCTCGCACACGGCGTCGACGCCGGTGAACCGGTCGAGACGCCGGCGATCGTCCGCGAGCGATACGTCGAGCGTGACCGCCCGACGGGACCGGACCTGACAGCGGCCGCCACCTTCGACGGTGAGACAGTCGTCGTCACCGGCGAGACGTCAGGCGCGATGGTGACGGCGTTCACGGCTGAGGGTTCGACTGTTGGTGAGCCAGTCGACGGCGAGTTCGAGCTTCGACTCCAAGACGTCGACCCTCGAACGGTTGTGGTCGCCGCAGCTACCGACAAGGACCTTCACGCTGCCGGGACAGCCGTCGAACGTATTCGACTCTAAGCCCGTGTGTGCCGGCGCAGGTCACCCAAGCGGAGTCACGTCGACCGTGTGAGTCGTCGCCCGCCCCTCGCCACCGGCTTCGGCGTCTACTGCCAGCTCGACGCTGCCACCGACGGCCTCGCGCACGGCTGTTCGCCATTCGGCCACCGCCTCGGCATGTCGCTCACGACGGGTCTCCACGTCTGCGTCCGGATGGTCGGCGACAGTGTCGTCGACCTCGGGATACGCTGGGAGCGGATCCACGAGATCGGCTGCGTCGACGTGGATCGGCTCGGCCGGTTCACCGGCACCGTCGCTCACGCGATGGATTCGCGCGCGCATCCGCCCCGAGAACGGTGGCGTCACTCGCAGCACTACGCGGCTGTCGCTGCGGAGTGTGGCCTCAAGTGCGTTCGCGACGTCTTCTCGGTGGACAGCGAGCGAGCGGATTCGCCGCGGGTCAGCGGGCTCACGATCTGACGGCTGCTCACGCATCGTCGGGGCTCCATCGGGCATCGGATAGTGTTCGTTGTACGGCTGCCTCGCCGACGGCCGCTGCGAGGTGTTCGAACCCCCGGCGGACGTCGCGGTCAGCCGCGTTTGCGACGAGCCGAGAGACGATGAACTCGGGCGTCGACCGACCGATTGTGCCGAAGCGCGGCTGGTAGTCGACACGCAGCGCTAAATCATTCGTGAGCCCCTCAGCGAAGATCCCGTCGATTCTGGCGGTGCCTGGAAGCGGGCTCAGGTCCTCTGCGAGGTGGGTGACGTAGACGCCGAGCGCCTCGCGCTCGACGGTCAGATCCACGAGACCGTTGAGCAGGTCGGCCGCTCGGCCAGGCTCCGTGATTGCCTCGAACTCGTCGACGAGCATGAGCGTCCGTCCAGACTCGACGAGTGGCGGGACGACAGACCGGAGCGTAGACTCAAGCACCCCGGCGTTAAACGACGCGTGTCGACGGTGAAACACTATCCGATCGAACCCGCCGACGGCGGCCGCAGACGCGGGCACCGGCAAGCCCATCGAGGTGAGCAGCGCGACTGCACACAGCGTCTCGAGGAGCGTGGTCTTTCCGCCAGAGTTCGCTCCCGTGAGGACGCTCACTCGGTCACCCGTTGGCGGATCGACGCCCTTCGCGGCGTCGGCGGTTGACGCTTTGCCGTCGCCGTCGTCATCGCCCACGAGTGGGTGGGTTCCAACCCCGTACGAGACCGGCTGGACCGACCCGTCGATAAAGGGGCTATGTGCGTCCCGAACCGCGAGGCCATCGTCGACCAGCTGTGGGCGCGTGAGTCGGTATTCGGCCGCAAACCGGCCAAGTGAGAGCTGAAGCGCGAGGTCACCGACGACTGCGGCAGCCCGCTCTACGTCGCCGCCCCCCTCGTCGATGCGCTCGCGTAACGCGGTCGCGACGGTTGCCTCGCGGTCCTCGACGGCATCCGCAAGGGTTTCGACGAGTCCACGGAGGGTTGCTGAGACGAAGTCGGCTGCATCAAGCGCGTCGTCGGGTGCGGCCGCACGGATCGTTCCCGGGTCGGCGCCGGTCTCATCCGCAACGTGGTCGACGGTTGCGGCTGCGAGCGCCTCAAAGTCACGGACTGACCCGTCCCGAACCTGCTCTAAGACATCGAACGCCGAGTCGGCGAGTGCCTCTGCGGCGGCGAGTCGCTCGCGGCGCGCGTCGAGTTCTGCGTCGGCGCCTGCTGCGACCGTCACGGGTCCGTCGTCGATCGAGCCACGAACGTCACGGAGGGCGTCAGCGGCCGCCTCGAGCCCCTCGTCATCGAGTCTCTCTAGTGCGGCGAACGTCTCGCCGGTGAGTCCGACGTCTCGCAGCGTGAGTGCGGTCTCAACGGCCGCACGATCGGTGCTGTTCGCCTCGTCGTAGGCGACAAACGCCTCGGTGACGCGGTCACGCTCGGCCTCACCGAGCCGCTCCCAGGCCTCTCGGGCCGCGACGACGTCGTCAAGCCGCGTCTCGATCTCGTCTCGGTCGAGACACGGGGTGAGCACCCGGATCCGGTCTGCGGCGTGTTCGGTCAGCGCGTAACCGGCCGCAAGCGAGAGCAGGTCGTCGTACACAGCGCGAGTGTCAGCCGTCGCAAGTACACCCATTCCGGCTTCACCGTTCGCTCGCCGAAGGATGCGCGTTGCCCGCCCGCGAGGGACTCCGGCATCGACGAGGGCTCGGACGTCGGCCGCCTCGATGGCCTTGACCGCTTGTGACTCCCCAAGCTCTGCCGTGAGGAGCGCACTCGTCTTCGGACCGATTCCCCAGTAGTCCTCCAGTCGCATAGCGTGGAGTCTCGGCCCGGCGTCTTGGCGCTTTCGTCCGTGCGTTGGCCCGGCTTAGCTCCCGCGGTCGCTGTGTACACCCCTATCAGACGACCGCTTCCACAATCTTTGTGCCACCGCCGGCGAAACGACCGGCGTGTCTCGTCACCGGCTGTTCGGCTCGCTGTGTGCGATGGTGTTTCTCGTCAACTTCGCTCGGGTGGTGTTTGCCCCGCTCGTCGGCGAGTTCATCGATGAGTTCAGCATCCGCGAGGGAACCGCCGGGCTCGTCGTCACGCTGGTGTGGCTCGGCTCGGCCTCACCGCGGGTTCCGACCGGGTGGGTACTCACTCGGGTGCCCCGGCTGTCGGTCGTCCTTGCTGCCGGCGCGATGCTCACGCTCGGCGCGCTCGGCGTGGCGCTCGCCGGAAGCGTAGCGACGCTTCTCCTCACGTCGTTCCTCGTTGGGATCGCCTCTGGTGTCTACTTCGTCGCCGCGAATCCCCTCGTCTCGGAGCTGTTCCCCGACCGAGTCGGCCGGGTCATGGGGATTCACGGGACAGCCAGCCAGCTGGCCGCGGTCGTCGCCGCCCCTGTCGTCACCGTCGCGCTGTGGGTCGACTGGCGATACGCATTTGTCGCGCTCGCAGTCGCTGCCGCGCTTACGACCGCACTCATCGGTCTCCTCGGGCGACGAACGACACTCCCAGAGGCGGGCCGTCGCGACACCGACTTCGTCGCTGGCGCCCGGTCGGAGTGGCGACTCGTCGTCGCCGCCGTCGTGCTTATCGGGCTCACGAGCTTCGTCTGGCAGGGGCTATTCAATTTCTACGAGCTCTACATGCTCGAGAAGGGGCTCGCGCCGACGACCGCCCGAAACCTGCTCACGCTCATCTTCGCCGCCGGCGTCCCGGCGTTTCTCGTCTCTGGTGAGATCGCCGACCGACTGCCGAGCGTCCCGTTCATCCTCGCGATCGTCGCGGCGTTTCTCGCGAGCGTCGTGGCTGTCGTTCTCGCGTCTGGTCTCCTCGCTGTCGCGGTCGCGAGCGTCCTCGTCGGCTTCTCGATCCACATGCTGTTTCCGGCGGGAGATACCTACTTGCTCGGGTCGCTCCCCGACGAGGCTCGGGCGTCGGCGTACGCGGTGTTCTCCGCGGGGATGATGACGACGCAGGCGGCCGGCTCGTGGGTCGTCGGCGAGGCAATCGAAGCCGGAGTGAGCTACGACGGCGTCTTCGTGACCGCGGCAGCAGGACTCGCCGTACTCGTGCTCGTGTACGCCGTGGCGAACGCGGCGGGACGCGTCCCCGGCGGTGCTGCCGGGTCGTGACGCCCGCCGCGAGCGACCGAGTCGTCGCCAGTGATCTGCTCGCCGCCGACGTCGATCGTCTCTCGTATCGGTGCCTCTGACAGCGCCGGTTCAACAGCGACCGCCGGGCGGACGACTGCCGACGAGCCGATGCATTCACCGACACGACCTGAACGCTCACACGAAGCTGTTAGCCATCCCGCGGATACCCCCAAGATATCCGCCCCGAGACCGGCGCCGCTGTCACTCCTCGACGACCGACCGCGACTGGAGCCGTTTCATGACCGCGTCCCGGTACCGATACGCCGCCACCGAGACGATGGCAAAGAGACCCGCAAGCACGCCGGCCAGAGGGAGACGACCGGTTCCGAGGAGGTCACCCACGACATTAACGACGAAGAAGGCGGGCGCCCGCCCGACGATAGCGAGCAAGACGAGCCGGCGAAGCGGTATCTCGGTGAGCCCGCCCGCAAAACAGAGCACGTCGTCTGGCAGTCCTGGAATCAAAAAACAGGTGAACAGCGCGACCTCGCCGTACTCCTCGCCGAACGCGTCGAACTGCGCCAGTGCGTCACGGTGGAACGTCCGTTCGACGTACTCGCGCCCGTAGCGCCGTGACAGCCAGAACGCCGCCGTGCTCCCCAGCGTGATCCCAATCAGATTGTACAGCGTTCCCCACCACGCCCCAAAAAGATAGCCGGCGACGACTCCCAACGCCTGCCCGGGTACCGGAGCCGCGACGACCTGTATCGCCTGGACGATGATGAGTACCACCGGTGCCAGCGGACCGTACCCGCCGATGAGTGCACGGAGGGCGCGCGGATCCGTGAGCACTCGAACGTGGTCTCGAACGAGCACGGCTGCGATCCCGCTTGCGACCGCGAGCACGAGCAGCTGACGGAGAAAGTGTCGCCGTCGCGCCGGCGAAGCAAACACGGCTGTCTCGCCGGTTCGACGCCGGAGCCAATCGCGTGGTGAGTCCATCTGTGTCGGGTTTGTACCGGCAGTGTCTCTCGACGAGCCGGCGACGAAGACGGTTCGGACGGGCTATCGGTGGCCTCAGGCTACCCGCGCATGAGGTTCATAACCTCGTCGGCGACCTCGGGCTCGACGGCGACGACGTACCGCCGGCCCGGTGTCAGCGTCGTGTCCGGCCTCGCGACCCGGCGCCCGTCGTCATCAGAGACGACGAGCGCCCCGGTTGGGAAGCGCACCTCCGAGAGCGTCTTCCCGGCCGCAGGCGCCCCCTCCTCAACGCGGACGAGCATCACGTCGAGCGAGCCCGTCACGTCTGCGAGCGTCTGGACGTCGTCGCCGACGATCTCGTTTGCGGCGAGCTGGGCGCCGGCCCGCTCCGGGTACACCACCGCGTCGACGAACTCGGTGTACGACGTGGCACCGGCGCGGTCGACCCGCGCGACGGTTCGGATCCCCGGTGAGAGCTCAGCAGCAGCCAGACACACCGCGAGGTTGAGTCCGGACTCACCGGTGAGCGCAGCGACGACGTCGGCGCCCTCGACGTCGGCTTGGCCGAGTATCGACGGATCGGTGGCGTCACCTTCGATCACCGTCGCTAGCCACTCGTCCGCGATAGCCGAAGCCGTGACCTCGTCGCGCTCGATGATCGTGACCCTGTGACCCCGATCCGTGAGGATCGACGCCGCTTGAAAGCCAACTCGTCCGCCGCCCGCGACGACGACATCGAGGTCTGTGCTCATCGTATCACGCTTCGGGCTCCTCCGTCATTTCTGTACCGGTCTCTGACAGGTCGGGCCCTGCGGGTCCCGTGTATCGGCGCAGCCCGAGGTACGCGACCCCACCGAGCAGCAGCCAGCCGGCGCTGAGCCCGAGTGCCAGCGGGTCAGTTCGAACGAGAAACACCACGAGCACCCCAGTCAACACCAGGTTCAATACGATCCCGATCACCGGCGGCGCCGGGTAGAACGGCATCTCGTAGGGCCGCGCCATCTCCGGCCGCTCTCGCCGGAGCCGGATCACGGCGACGTTGACGACGACGAACGAGAGCAGGAAGAACAAACTCGACATGTTGCCCGCGCTCTGGGTGGGCAACACTACCGACCCGAGCATCACCACCGCGCTCGCGACAATCGCCACGAACGGTGTCCCGTACCGGTAGTGGAGCTGACCGAACGTGGGGGGTAGTTGCTCTTCACGCCCCATCGAGAACGCTACCCGCGACGAGGCGATCACGACCGCGTTCAGTGCCGTGAGCGTTGAGAACACCGCACCGAAAACGATGAGCGCCCCACCGTTGCGAATGATAGGTAATCCGGTCGGCATAAACGAGGTCGCCGCCGCGGCGATGCCGGCCTCACCGGCCTCCGCGAGCCCGCCCGCGCCGAGCGTGCCGATCGCGACGGCCACCACAGCGAGGTAGACGACGACCGTGGCCGCGAGGCTCACGAAGATCGCCTTCGGGATGTTCTCGCGTGGGTTCTCGACCTCCTCGGTGACGGTCGTGATCAGATCGTAGCCCTCGAAGGCGATGAACGTCAGTCCCATTGCCGGCAACACGGCCGCCGGTCCATTCGTGAACAACGGTTGGAACTCGGCGCTCGAGAACATCGGCGAGGCGACGCCGAAGCCGACGAACACCACGAGGATGCTCACCTTGACGATCGTAAACAGCGTCTCCACGCTCCCACTCGCAGCGGTCGAGAGGGCGTTGAGCGTCACCAGCCCGAGCACGGCGACGAATGCGAGTGCCACCGACGGGGGGAGCGTCGCCTCCACCACCGGGAGCGCGAGGCCGGCCACCTCCTCCGGCGGCGGCACGATCTCGTACACGTGGAGGAGTTCGAGGAAGTTCGGCGCGAATCCGAGCGCGTACAGCGCGCCGGCGATCATGTACGCGAACCAGAGCATCCACCCCATGATGAACGAGGCGGCGTCGTCGAATATCTCGCGGACAAACGCGTATCCGCCGCCGCTCTTCGGGATCGACGCCGCAAGTTCGGCGTACGAGAGCCCGGTGAACGCTGTGACGACGCCGTTCAACGCGAAGACGACGATTGCCGCCGGACCGGCGATCTCCGCGGCGAGCCCTGTCAATACGAAGATCCCCGCGCCGATCATCGCGCCCATCCCGATCATCGTCGCGTCCAGCAGGCTCAGCTCTGCTTCCGGAGATCGGGTTTCACTACTCACCGTTGGTCACCGCCAGCGTGTGTCAGTGCGTGACCCATCGCGTGTATGCGTCCCGACGAAGCGCCTCCGGCGGCCTATATGTTGGGTTGGCTTGATGACGGTCGCCGATCACACGCCACGTTGACCACCCCGTTGCTGCCATGAGACTCCGGTCGGCGGCGGCTGAGGCGCACCGTGTGCATCGTGCATATTTAGGGCCTCGTCGCCCTGTAGTATAGTAATGGAGTACGTCCAAGAGCGCGTGACGACGCTGCACGCGCTGTCCGAGCCGCAGCCCGACGCGCCCACCGGGCGGGCGGCCGTCGTGGTGCCGATGACCGAGCGCGAGTACGGCACCCTCGCCGCCGAGCGGGTGCTCACGGCCTTAGAGGCGGTCGGCCCGGCGCGGGTGGTCGTACCGCTGCGTGCGACCCCGGGGCGCGCCGGGCCGTTCGCCGCCTGGCTCGACACCTTCGACGTCGACGTCGAGACCCTGTGGTGTGACGGCCCTCGCCTGGCCGACCTCCTCGCCGAACGCGGGCTCGACGGCACCCGAGGGAAAGGTCGCGACGTGTGGCTCGCGCTCGGACAGGCCCTGAACGAAGAGTACGTCGTCGTCCACGACGCGGACACCGAGACGTACTCGCCGGCGTTCGTTCGCCGGCTGTTGTACCCCGTTGCGAACGGCCACGCGTTCTCGAAGGGCTACTACGCCAGAGTGGAGGATGGAGCGCTCTACGGCCGGCTCTTCCGACTCTTTTTCCGGCCGTTGGTTCGGGCGCTCGCCGACGCCCACGCCGCGCCGGTGCTTGAGTACCTCGAGTCGTTCCGGTACGCGCTCGCAGGCGAGTTCGCCGCAACCACGGACCTTGCGGCCTCACTCCGCGTCCAGCGCGGCTGGGGACTCGAGGTCGGCACGCTGGGTGAGGCGTTCCGGTATGCCGGCTTCGAGGAGAGCGCTCAGGTCGATCTCGGGCGATACGAACACGACCACCGAGCCGTAAGCGGCCCCACCGGACTCGCGGATATGAGCCAGACCGTTGGGGCGGCGACGCTCCGGGCGGTCGAGGACGCGGGCGTCGATGTCGACTACGACCGGCTTGCCGAGCGGTATCGAACCGCGGCACATGCGCTTGTCCGACAGTACGGCGCGGACGCGGCGTTCAACGACCTCTCGTACGATCCGGCTGACGAACGCGATCAGGTGGCGACGTACGCCGAGGCGATAGCCGAGCCTGGCCCCGACACCCGACTCCCCGCCTGGGAGACCACACCACTCTCGCCGGAGGAGGTTGCGAATGCGGCCCGGACGGACCTCGAATCCGTCATCGACACGACAATCGAGTCGACATCGACGTCGACGAGCGATCCCGTCGCCAGACGAGATGGGGCCCCGACGGGTGGTGGTGACCGATGAACGACGGGGGGCGGTGATGGACCACGCGTCGACCGACGACGCGCCCGACTGGCTCGTGCCCGATGCGCTCGCAGGCATCGTCGACCTGTTCGGGTGGCTCACACCGACAGAGCTGACCCGGGCGGTCGACGAACTCGCGTTCAAGCGCCGAGAGACGGTTGAACCGAGCACGGTTGCGGCCGTCGTCGATACCGCCATCGACGCCTACGTGCTCGTGTCCGCACCACCAGCGTCGATCGACGTGGACACCGTGCCCCTCGACAGTGAGAATCCACTCTTGGCGGTCGGTCCAGTCGCATTTCCGACCCTCCCGGACGGCGCCGCCGACCTTCCGCACATCCTCGATGTCGACCCCCGAACCGTCACCCGGGAGGCCCTCGCTGACGCGGTGCTTGAGCGGCTCTCAGACGAGGCGGTGGCGGCGATCACCGCGGACGACCCCACGCGGCTCGAGACGCTCGCAGACGTCACGTACGACCTTGGGGCGTGGGCAGCCGTCGACGTCGGTCGGGTTCGCGACCGGATCGTGGCCGAACTCGACGACTCGTGAGTTGGCTCGGTGGCCCGTGAGCGAGGTCGACGGCGACCTATTGCGTCGCGCCGAGGTCCGCGAGGTCGCGTGCGAGCGCCTCGGCTATCGAGACGTCTGCCTGCTCGACGAACCGAGCGATCTCCGCGCCGTTGGCGTCTTCCACGACGACCGTCGGGATTCGCTCGATGTCGTAGGCCTCGACGCCCGGCCCCTCCTTGCCGTCTGATCCCTTCGAGACGGGATACGACTGGATCTGATCGTCGTCGACACCAGCGGCCGACAGGGCAGCACCGAACGCGGGGAGCTGTATCTGACAGTCGCCACACCAGTCGCCGCCCCACACCACATACTGGTAGTCGCCATCGAGGGTGTTGAGTACGGCTGCGTCGAGTGAGTCGGGGTCGAACGACGGGTCGGGTTCGAGTGTTTCGAGCGACATACCCGTCGTTTCGCGCGCCGGCTAATGAACGCCGCGGCGGCGGCGACGTCCGCCGGGCATTTGAGCGCTGGGCGCGTCGGTATGCGTGATGGACGACAACGTTCTTGCAGGACTCGGCTCGCCGTTGGTGCGGGTGTCCTCGCCGCCGGAGACAACGGTGGCGGCGAAAGTCGAGTCACGAAACCCTGGCGGGTCGGCCAAGGATCGGCCCGCGCTTTGGATGATCGACGCCGCGGAGGCGGGGGGCGATCTTGAGCCGGGCGACGGCATCGTCGAGCCAACCTCGGGGAACACGGGCATCGGGCTAGCGATGGTCGGCGCAGTAAAGGGATACGACGTGACCCTCGTCATCCCCGCCGGCAAGTCCGTCGAGCGTCGACGACTGATGCGAGCGTACGGCGCGACCGTGGAGGTCGTTGACGGCGATATCGCCGCCGCAAAAGCCCGTGCTGATGAGCTCGAACGCGAGGCCGGCATGGTCCAGCTCCGCCAGTTCGAGAACCCAGCGAACCCCCAATCCCACTATGAGACGACGGGCGTCGAAGTGCTCGAACAGGTCGGCGATCGCACGGTCGACGCGCTCGTCGCGGGTGTCGGCACCGGTGGGACGATAACCGGCACAGGTCGGCGATTGCGGGAAGCATTCCCCGATGTCCAGATCGTGGCGGTTGAGCCGGCGACGAATGCCGTCCTCTCGGGCGGCGACACGACCGGCGACGAGTTTCAGGGGATGGGGCCGGGATTCGTCTCAGCGAACCTCGACGAGTCGCTCCTCGACGACGTGCGAACCGTTGAGCTTCCAGCTTCCGAAGCCGAATGTCGCCGACTGGCGCGCGAAGAGGGACTCCTCGTCGGGCAGTCGTCCGGCGCCTCAAACTTGGCCGCGAAGCGCGTCGCGGCCGAGCTCCGTGACACGGGTGAGTACGTGGGGTCGGAGCCGCTCGTGATTACCGTCTTCTGGGACAGCGGCGAGCGGTACCTCTCGTCGGGGACGTTCGACGAGTGAGCGCGGTGCTGGCGCCGCAGTGAGAACCACGACCGACCCAGACGTTCAAGACGGCACCCCACTGACGATCGGTGTGAACGCACGAACGACAGCCGGTAGCCGTCCGGATACGCCCGACGCCACCGACCGCCGGTTCGACGGCCCGTGGCTGCGCGTACTCACGCTGGCGACGGCCGGGTGGATTGTGCTCTTCGCGCTCGATTGGGTCCTCCTCGCGGCTGGCACGCCTCTCGCTGCCGCGGTCGGGTTCACCCACAGCTACCTCGTCGCTCCGCTCGCGACGGCAGCTATTCTCCTCGACGCGCTCTCGCTTGGCGAGCGGGGCGTCGTAGCGCTCGGTTGGATCAAGTGGATCTACGCGCTCACAGCGCTGCTCGCTCCGCCGGTCGCCGTGGTGTATTACGCCCATCGTGAGTGGATGCGCCCCGACGACGCGTCGCTGCTCGCTGGGCCCGGCGAGTAGTGTCCATCACCGTTGCCCTCGGAGGTGCCCGCGTGCCGGCCACACGACTATGCGATGTCAGCTCGAACGGCCTGTATGAACGACAAGGGTCTAGACCCACACTCCGTCACCGACTCGCGAACCGACACCGACCCGCAGACTGGTACCGTAACCGACCTGTTTCTGGCGCCGGAGAGCGGCGTCCCACCGCAGTCACGCTCCGCCGTCAACGTCGTTGAGGGTGGGATCGCCGGCGACCGCTACTGTCGTGGAGCAGGCCACTTTCAGCTTGATGCGTGTGCGGTGACGCTCGTCGCTGCTGAGGCAATCGCGGCCGTTCACGCGGAGACCGGTATCGACGTTTCCGATGGGCGTCACCGCCGGAACGTCGTTGTCGAGGGCTTTGGGACCGGCATGGACTCCCTTCTCGGGACAGATCTCCGCGTCGGCGAGGCGCTACTCAGGCCGACCCGCCGGCGACCGCCTTGTGCACACGTCGAAGCACTCGCCGGTGAAGACGGGCTCGCGACCGCCCTTCAAGACCGCGGCGGGCTCTGTTGTGACGTCCTCGGATCTGGGTGCATCGCGGTCGACGACACGGCCGTGATCGAGCGAGCTGCCCCGCGCGAGGCGGGTGCGGCGATCGCCGATAGGCTCCGGGCGAGAGCCTCATCGATGAGCGAGGGTGGCGACGTTCACGACGACATCGGCCGGTAGCCAACGGTTTAACGCGTCGCGTCGCCACGGTCAATCTGACCCGTGATGCGCGTCTCGCTTCTCCGTCTGTTTCGCTCTCCCCGTCGATCCAGCTCCCGTTGCTCTCTGTGCTCTCACCGACCGTTCCGTTCTGGCCGCCAACACTGTTTCACGGAGTACGTCGCATGAGCTGGCGGTACCGTCACACGGTGTTGACGCTGTGTATGCTCGCGTTCTTTGTCACGTACTTCGCGCGGGTGGCGATTAGCCCAGTCGTCCCGTTCATCATCGACGACTTCGGCGTCTCGAACACCGCCGTTGGGCTCGCGCTGTCGGGGATGTGGTTCGCTTACGGTGTCGCGCAGTTCCCAAGCGGGATCCTCGCCGACCGCTTTGGAGAACGACCCGTCATCCTCGTTGCCGTTGCGGGGACGATCGCGACGAGCCTGCTGCTCGCGGTCGCCCCGGCGTTTCCGGCGTTCGTCGTCGCAGCGATCCTGCTCGGACTCGTCGCGGGGCTCCACTACGCGGTTGCGACGACGCTGCTCTCACGCACCTTCGACGACCTCGGCACCGCTGTGGGCCTTCACTCGCTTGGCGGGCCGCTCGCAGGACTCACCGCGCCCGTCGCAGCCGCCTGGGTGGGCGTCCGGTACGGCTGGCGTCCCGGCGTCGCACTCGCTGCCGCGGTCGGGGTCCCGGTCCTCGTCGCCTTCGTGTGGCGCGTTCGACCGACCCCGCCCCGCCGCCCTGACCAACCGATGCGCGCACGGCTGCGGATCGACCCGCTCGTAGAGCTCCTCTCGCGGCCGAGTGTACTCCTCCCGCTCGTGGTTGCCATGCTCGGGACCTACGTCGCCCAGGGAATTATCTCGTTTCTCCCGACGTTTCTCGTCGATTTTCGCGCTCGATCACCCGCGTTTGCGGGTGCCGTCTTCTCTGCGTTCTTCGTCGTCCGCGCGGGCGCCCAGGTCGGGATCGGCCGCCTCTCTGATCGTGTGGGCCGTGACACAGCGATCGGGGCCGCGATGCTCGCCGGGGGCATCGGCGCGGCTGGCTTCGTCTGGCTTCCGGGCTCACTTGGACTCGGAATCGCCGTCGTCTTCGCCGGCTTCGGCTCAAGCTTCTTTTCGGCCATCGATCCGCGGTTCATGGACGCGATGAGCGAGACCGAACGCGGGGCGGGATTCGGTCTTGTCCGAACGGCGTACACCGTCGTCGGCTCGGCGGGATCGGTCGGCGTCGGGCTCGCGGCCGACCTGTTCGGATGGGGCGTCTCGTTCGGGATCGTCGCCGCACTCTTTGGCCTCGCGTTTGTCATCCTCGCGGGCAACCAGCTGTTCGGCCCCGGATACTAACGCGGCTCCCCGCGGGTACGCTTCTGTCGGCTCAGTTGTCGGGGAAGATGGACTCCGGAATGTACGCGGAGACGGTCCAGTTCGGGGCGTCGACGACCTCACTCACCTTCAGGTCCATCGCGGCCGAACAAAGGATGTACGCCTCACCGCGGGTGAGCCCGCGGTGTGCAGTGAGGTACTCGATCATGTACCGCGTCGCTCGCTTTGTCGCGTCCATCAGGTCGTCGCTGATGCCCGTCGTCCCATACATCGGCTCGTCGGCGCCCATCGCGGTGAATGGGCCCGTCGTCTCGAACTGTGGTTGCTCGATATCGAGGTCTGACCGCACCGAGAGTCGCGCGGTGACGAACATTGGGGCCTCAATGCCCGTTACACACACTTCGCCGTCACCCTGTGCCGCGTGACAGTCGCCAGTGGAGAACAGCCCACCGGCGACCTCGACTGGGAGGTACAGCGTCGATCCGGTCGTCAGGTGTTTCACATCCATGTTACCGCCGGTGTCGTACGGCGGGAGTGTGTCGTGTTCGCCTTCGGTACCCGGTGCGACGCCGATGACGCCCGGGAACGGATCGAGCGGCACCTCGATGCCGTTCACGAACCTCCCGACGTCACCCTGAAGATCCCACACGTGGACGTCCGCCTCGGGGAACTCTTTGGGAAGCAATCCGAGACCCATCTCACCCGGCATGAACCCGGTGTACCCCCAGCCTTTGTGCTGGAAGTCGAGTAGGTCGACCTGCAGGACGTCGCCCGGCTCGGCGCCTTCCACGGCGACCGGGCCCGTCAGCGGGTGTACCGGGTCGAAGCTCACGTTCGCGAAGTCGGTCGCGGTCGACTCCGCGTCGAGCTGTCGGTCGACCGCATCCCGACACTCGAATCGCACGACGTCACCGTCGTCGACGGTCAAGACCGGCTCAAGTGAGTTGTCCCACGCGCGGTGTATGTTGCGCTCGGCGTCTGAGAGGTGGTGGTCGATGCTGTACGACTCGTCGACGGTGTCGGCGGCGGGGTCGGCCATACATGTGTCTCGTTACCAGGGACCGACTTAATTCCGACTGGAAATTTCGAGTCTGCGATGGTGACGCTGATCCGGCTCACGCCGGATCGAACACCTGAAAATCAGAGATTTTCGAGCACGACGAAGCTCACGCTTCGTCGAACACCTCCTCGCCATCAACCATGTGGGCTTCGACTGCATCCATGTCGAGCGTCACGCCGAGCCCGGGACGCTCTGGTACCTCGATGTAGCCGTCTTCGATAACTGACTCCTCAACGAGGTCGTCCCACCAGCCAAGCTCGTACGAGTGGTACTCGACGGCGAGTGAGTTCGGAATCGCCGCGCCGACGTGTGCGGCCGCCATCGTCGCCACCGGCGAGGCGACATTGTGCATCGCGACGGGCACGTAGTACTGATTCGCTACGTCGGCGATCTTTCGCGTCTCGCGCATCCCACCGACCTTCGGAAGGTCCGGCGCGACGATGTCGACCGCCTGATCCTCAATGAGCCGCCGAAGCTCGGTCACGCGGTAGCGGTTCTCGCCGACCGCGATCGGTGTCACCGTCGACTCCGTCACCGACTGCTGAACCGCGAGGTTCTCTGGTGGCACTGGGTCTTCGAGCCACCAGACGTCATACTCCTCAATGGCGGCTGCGAGTCGCTTTGCCGAGCCGCCAGAAAATGTCCAATGACAGTCGAAAGCAACGTCGGCAACGTCTCGAACCCGCTCCGTCACTGCCTCGACGATCTCTGCTTTGTGCCGGATCTCGCCTGGACGGAGGTGTCGGTTCGCGCGGTCCTTCTCGAGCCCGCTGGGGACATCGAGGTCGAACTTGAGCGCGTCGTAGCCGAGCTCTTCGACGACCCGCTCAGCCTCGTCTGCGCACGCCTCGGGGTCGGCTTCCGCCTCGGTGTGACAGTCACAGTAGACGCGCATCTGATCGCGGTACTTCCCGCCGAGCAGTTGGTATGCAGGCACCCCGAGCAGCTTCCCCGCGAGGTCGTGCAGCGCGACCTCGATCCCGGAGATCGCGGTGACGGTCACGCCCTCGATGGACCCCTCTCCGGACATCTTCTGGACGAGGTGCTCGTAGAGTCGATCGATGTCCAATGGGTTCTCACCCACGATGAACGGCTTCATCCGCGATATCAGCTCGGGGACGCCAGCACCCCAGTACGCCTCCCCCGTCCCGGTCACGCCGGCATCGGTGTACACCCGCACGAGCGTCCACGGGAAGTTCCCGCCAACCATCGTCGTCTGGACGTCCGTGATCGCGACGTCTCGGCCGCCGCCGCGGTCACCGGTCACTTCCATCGTTTCGCGAGAGAGCTCCCGCATCGTGTACTCCGCGTTCGGATCGTGTAGCGACGCGTAGTCGTTAGCCATGGTCGAGCGTTATCTCGAACCGGTGTAAACGTTTGTGACGGGTGTTCGGCCCCCCACTGTGCGAGCGCGATTGCGGTGGGGTTTTGCGCTCGCCACGAGAGGTGTACCCATGACAGACCGAAATGACGAACTCGCCTCACTGTTTACCGCCCGCGTAACCGACGAGAGCGGACACTATCGCGTGTCGATTCCGAAACGCGTGGTCGAACGCGGACAGATTATGGATGGTGACGTGCTCCGTGTTGCCCTGATCGACGGCGATGACGCACGTCGTTCGGAATCGAGCCACTCTGCGGACGCCCCGAGTGACTCCTCACCGAACGACGTTCCACCGGCCGACGCCACATCGGCCGACGCCACATCGACTGACAGCCACTCTGCGACGACCGCGGAGCGACGGACGCCGAGTGGCGCGGGCTCTGCACCCGTATCGACCACCGAGACCACGACATCGTTGAGGAGCGAGACGACACGAACTGAGAGGCTTCCGACCGAGGCGGGGACGACGACACGGGCCGACCCCAATGGCCCACCGGTCACCGAAGGCGAGCGCCGGACGGTAACCATCGAGACACTCGGTGATGAGGGCGACGGCATCGCGAAGGTTGAACGCGGCTACGTTGTCATCGTCTCTGACGCCGAACCCGGTGACTCGGTGACCGTCGAGATCACGAACGTGCGCGAAAACGTGTCGTTCGCGTCGATAGTTTCCGAGTAGCCGATCCGGCTCCCAGGTTTCAACGTGGTGTCACTCCCTGTTTGTGGCCGTCCTCACCCGAACAGCCGGCGGAGGTGCTCGCGCGAGAAGAACGACGACGGCCGGTCCATATGGACGCCAATCTCGCCCGAGAGTGCCCGCAGCCCAACCCGCTGAACCGGTTCCGGAAGCGAGTAACAGGCCCGGACGAACCGGCCGAGTCGTATCTCTCGCGCCAGCTCGTCGCGCCACTCCGTCTCGTATGCCCCGAGTGTCGATGGGTCGGTCGGGTCGATCGTTGCCGCAGCGACGTCGGCAGCCGTCATGCCGTAGAGAATGCCACCACCGGTGAAGGGCTTCGTCTGGGCGGCTGCATCACCGATCAGGAACGCACGCCGAGTCGTCACCGACGACGGCGGGCCGATCGGGATCGCGCCCGAGCAGAAGTGTTCGGTTTCCACGTCGTATGCGTCGGTGAGGCGGTCGAACAATGCCGAAACGTCGTCACCGGGTGGGGCTGCGAGTCCGTATTCCACGCCAGCGTCACCCCGCGGAATGCGCCACGCGAAAAACCGCGGCGCGGTTAGGTGGACGTCGACGTCGTCAGCGTGGTCCGGCTCGTCATCGAACGCGAGCACCCCGTGGAGTAGTTCGCCCGGCTCTTCGAGACCGAGTGACCGACGCACGCGAGAGGTCGGTCCGTCACACCCGGCGACCATTCGCGTCTCGATCGTCCGTGTCTCACCATCGGCGCTGACTGTGAGGGCGACCCGGTCGTCGTGTTCTTCTACGTCGGTAACCGTGTGCCCCTCGTAAACTGCCGCACCCGCGTCTTCGGCGCACGCGGCGAGCGTCCGGTCGAGTTCGACGCGATCGATAACGTTCGAGACCGCCTCGTGTTTGTAAAACCGGTACGCCGACGAGTCGGGGCCGCCAACGTGAAACCGGGCCCCGTGGACCTCAGTCTGAAACAACCGGGAGCGTGCCGTCTCGGGTACGTACTCCCAGATGTCGGTCGATACGTGTCCCGAGCACGCTAGCGGCGTGCCAACGTCGCCTTTCTCGAAGACGACGACGTCGTGGCCCGCTTCGGCCGCGCGCCGGGCGAATCGCGATCCTGCGGGCCCAGCACCGACGACGACGAAGTCGTGCATGCGAGCGTGTTCGATGCTGCATAGTATAAATGTCGATACTTTCCGTGATGAACACGAGACCGCGCGACAGCCGGACACACGTTGGGCCACGCCCTCCCCAGCCGATTCGCTCGGTCGCTTCGCTCCCTCGCTCATCCCTCGCACGCTCTCGCGAGCCCGCCTGCGGCGACCTCGCGAGGCGCGCGCCACCGCGGTACGCGTGGCGGACGGTGTGTCTGCGTCTCGTGTCGTCTATCGTCTTCCGTCGAGCCAGTCCAGTGCAGCCTATCGTCTTCCGTCGAGCCAGTCCAGTGCAGCGTCGATCTCCGTCTGTGGCGGTGAGCAGGTGAACCCCTCACAGACGTACACCGTCGGCTCGCCGGCATTCGCGTCCCGCCCCTCCCAAATTGGCGGCGCAGCGTCGAGTCCGAGCCGGTCGAGCCACGCTTCAAGCCCGTCGGCAGTTGGCGGTCGACGCGTGAGGACGTGCCCTGGGAGGTACCGCTCGCCGAGTGCGTCTCGCCACGCCGACGGGACCGCCTCGGCGGCGACCGTCACCTCGACCGTACCGGTTGCGAGCCGCGCCGCAGCACGGACTAACGAGACGTGCTCAAGTGGACTCGATCGAATACGGTCCGCGTGCGTCGCGAGCACATCTTCGGCGATCGATCGGAACCGGTCGCCAGGGCGGAACGCGTCGAGTATCAGGAGCGTCTCGGCGGCAACCCCGAGACTCGACGGCGTCGACCGGTCGGTGAACTCCTGCGGGCGCGCAAAGAGCGTCCTGGCATCGCTAGTGCTGTCCGCCCCCGTGGCGTCGTCCGCGTCGCGCGTGAAGTAGATGGTGCCGTCGTCCGGCTCGTAGAACGCCGCCACCAACGCTTCTGTCACCTCAAGGGCGAATGTGAGTGGCTCAAGGTCGCCAGTCGTAGCGTGCACGTCGAGGCCCGCTCGCGCCAGGAACGCGTAATCGTCGAGGTAGCCAGGCCCGGCGACGTCTCCGTCAAGCCATCGTCTATCGAGCCGTCCGGTTTCGGCGTCATACAGCCGGTCTCGACAGAAGCCAAGCGCCTCTGTGGCGATGTTGTCGTACGGCGCCCCGAGCGTCTGGCCGGCCCGTGCGAACGCGGAGATGGCGCGGCCGTTCCACGATGCGAGTACCTTTTCGTCACGAGCGGGGCGGGGCCGAGATTCGCGGGCTTCGAACAATGCCGCGCGGGCTGCAGTTAGCGTCTCAGTGGCCTCGTCTACGGCCCGGTCGTGGTCGGCGGCGACCCGCTCGATCGACGCTGAGAGCGTCGGGACTGTCGTCCCTCGCTCGAAGTTTCCGCCCGACTCGATCCCGTAGCGCTGCTGTACCATCGAGGCTGCATCGCCGTCAAGTGTGTCATCGACCTCTGCTGGCGTCCACGCGTAGAACGCCCCCTCGACCCGATCGTCTGGGTCACTCCCCCGGCTTAGGGGCTGCTGGCTCCGCGCGTCCAGCGTGCTGAAGAAGCCGCCGTCCGGGTGGCGAAGCTCGCGTTCGAGGAACCGAAGCGACTCCGTGGCGACTCGCGCGTACGCAGCATCCCCGGTCAGCTGGTAGGCGTCGAGGTACACCATCGGCAGTTCGGCATTGTCGTACAGCATCTTCTCAAAGTGGGGGATAGTCCATGAACGGTCGACGGCATATCGGTGGAAGCCGCCACCGACCTGGTCGTACATCCCACCTGACGCCATCCCGTCGAGCGTCTTCGTGGCCGCCGTGAGGAGTTCTCGCCGGCCCGTCTGTGCCCCCGAGCGCAACAGGAGGTCGACGCGCCCGGGCATGGGAAATTTCGGCCCACCGCTGCCGAATCCGCCGTGTTCGTGGTCGACTCCTCGCATCGCGGCTGCGGCTGTCTCGTCGAGCAGCGTAGCCTCTGGGGGGCCGTCTGCACCGGCTGGAACGGACTCGAGCTCATCGCGGGCGCTCGCACTCCACTGCTCTGCACGCTCGACCATCTGTGCACGCTGTTCGGTGTCGCTCCACGACGACGCGATCCGTTCACAGAGGCCGGTGAACGACGGCGCGTTTCCGCGAGGTTCCGGCGGGAAGTACGTCCCGACGTAGAACGGCTTTCCGTCAGGCGTACACCACGCCGACAGCGGCCATCCACCGCCACCGGTGACCAGCCGACAGACGGTCATGAAGGTGCTGTCGACGTCTGGACGCTCCTCCCGGTCGACTTTGATCGGGACGAACGAGTCGTTGAGCAGCGCCGCCACCTCCTCGTCGGCGAAGCTCTCTTCTTCCATGACGTGACACCAGTGACACGCCGAGTAGCCGATTGAGACGAACACCGGGACGTCGTGCGCTCGGGCACGCTCAAACGCTGCCTCTCCCCACGGCTGCCAGTGTACCGGGTTGTCGGCGTGCTGTTGGAGATAGGGGCTCGGCTCGTCGGCGAGCCGGTTCCGCTCGGTTGGCTGGGACATGGCCGGGATTGTAGCGGTAGCGTCAAAAACCCCGTCACACGCGGTGACGTCTCAGACACTCGAGAGTTGCTACTCGGCGCCCCCGCCAGAACTCGATCCATCTGTATGGATCGATTTCCGGGCTGAGAGGGGAAGGTTTAGGCCTCTTTGTGGATATCCGTCGGTCATGACGGAGACCGTTCTCTTGATCGGTGGCGGGGGACGAGAGCACGCGATTGCCCGTTCACTCGCCGACGACTGTGCGTTGTACGCCTGCGCAAGCGTCCGCAATCCGGGCATTCGACGGCTCGCGGACGGGTTCGAGACGATCTCGGAGACGGACACCGAGGCGATAGTTACCTTTGCAACCGAAATTGATGCGGACCTCGCGGTCATCGGCCCCGAGTCGGCGCTTGAAGCCGGCGTCGCTGACGCTCTTGACGATGCCGGGGTGTACGCATTCGGGCCACGTGCGGAGGAGGCGCGGATTGAGACAGACAAAGCCTACCAGCGGCAGTTCATGCGCGATGCTGACATTCCTGGATGTCCTGACTTTGCCGTCTTCGATGATACCGACGCCGCCTGTGACTACATCGACGCGTACGACGGCGACCTCGCGGTGAAGCCCGCCGGACTGACCGGTGGGAAGGGGGTGAAGGTGATCGGCGACCAGGTCACGGCCGACGAGGCGAAGGCGTATCTCCGGTCGTCTGACTACGACCGTGTGGTGCTCGAGGAGCGACTCGTCGGTGAGGAGTTCACCGTTCAGGCGTTCGTCGCGAATGGTGAGTTCCGAGCGACGCCCGCAGTACAGGACCACAAACGTGCCTACGAGGGCGACGAGGGCCCGAACACCGGCGGCATGGGATCGTACTCAGAGACGTCGCCGTCGCTGCCGTTCATGCGTGATGGCGACTACGACGCCGCCCTCGACGTCATCCAGGCCGTCGTTGAGGCGCTCCCGGCGTACAAAGGTGTCCTCTACGGGCAGTTCATGTTGACGGCGACGGGCCCGAAGGTAATCGAGTTCAATGCGCGCTTTGGCGATCCCGAGGCGATGAACACGCTCCCCGTGCTAGAGGTGCCGTTTATCGACGTCGTGACCGCCGCACGCGACGACGATCCGCTGCCCGCTATCGACGTGTCGGGTGCGGCGACGGTGTGTAAGTACGCTGTTCCGCAGGGCTATCCGACCGACCCCGACAGCGGTGCGCGAATCGCCGTTGACGAGGAGAGCGCCGGCGACGCGCTCCTCTACTACGCGAGCGTCGACGAGCGCGACGACGGGCTGTACACGACGACGTCCCGCTCGTTTGCGGTCGTGGGGCGCGGCGATTCGATCGAGGCTGCGGAAGCGGAGGCGCGCGAGGCACTCGCTGCGGCCGGTGACCGCGTCCGAATTCGCAAGGACATCGGCACGCAGGCGCTGCTCGACCGGCGTGTCACACATATGCGCGAGCTGCGCGAGTAGCCGGTCAGCGGGACGGCCGACATAGCCGTAGACGCACCACCGCGGGGCTCACGGTCACGGTATCCATGGTGTTGCTGGCGAACAGGCGGTCGGCTGCTCCTCACGACGGCTGACCGCGCATCCGCCTCGGCCGACCGTGAGCGATCGAGGTGTCGTACACGGTCGTGGCCGCGCCATCACACATAAACTCTCAGGCGTCGACAGTTTGACCGGCCCCGCCGAGGTTTTTGTACGCCCCGCTCGAATCCTCCGGCGTGAGCGACGAGCAAGGGGCAGAAGACGACAAGAAGAGGGGCAGTGACGACCACGAAGCGGTGCCCGAGAAGGGGGCTGTGCGGCGGCGGAATCGGCTCGAACGACATCCGACGACCGGGCGGCGTAACTCGCTATGGTCGTGGCCGACAGCGAAGTCACCGCTCGCCGTGGTGCGGAACTACATCGTGATAGTGCTCGCGCGGATCGCACCGAGTCTCCGGCTGAAGAACTGGCTCCTCTCGGCTATCGGGGTGGCTGTCGGCACCGGCGTGGCGTGGGGGCTCGAGTCGACACCGGACGTCTTCTGGCCCGAGCGGATAACCGTCGGCGACCACGCGATACTCGGCTACGACGTCACGCTCCTGTGTCACGAGTTTCTCCAAGATGAGTATCGACTCGGTGACGTCGTCGTCGGTGAACGGGCGATGATCGGCGCCGGAGCGACCGTGCTCCCTGGCGTCACAATCGGTGCAGGCGCCCGAGTCGCTGCTAACTCGCTGGTGACGACGGACGTTCCTCCGCGGACGACGGTCGCCGGCGTTCCTGCCACGGTCGTCTCTCAAGCGACCGATGGTGAAGACACTGACACCGACGCCGTCGGTCGGGCTGACGCTGGCGACCAGTAGACACGTTATCTCTTTGTCGCGGACGATCCGGCTCTATCGTCACTATCTTCGGGCGCGGCGTCGGTGTCGGCTCCGGCATCGGTCGCCGTCTCTGCCTCAGTGATGTGTGCTTCTGCACTCACGCTGTCGAGGTCGACGCCGACCTCTCTGGCTACGGCGTCGAGCACCGCTCGTTGTTCGGCCACCTCGTTCTCGAGCGCGCGGACTCGTGCTCCGGTGTCGTTCACTGTCGTCTGCGTGCGTTCGACCTCATCGCGCAGGTCGTTCAGTCGCTTGTACGTCTGCTCTGCTTTGTCCGCGAGCGTCTGGATGCGCTTTGCTGTGTCCCCGAATCCCATACTTGGTGATCGGCCTCACGGCACCTGTGTGTTTCCGTTCACCGGCGGGTATGTCGACAGGGAACTCGTGTCGACGGTGGACTTTTGTCTCGACCACCCGTACCGCGCGTGTGAGCACCGACCGGATCCTCTTGACGAACGACGACGGCATCGACGCGGTCGGTCTCAGAGCCCTCTACGACGCGCTCTCTGACCGATACGACGTCGTGACCGTTGCACCGAGCGGTGACCAGTCGTCGATCGGTCGCGTCCTTTCTGATGGAGTGTGCGTCCACGATCACGACCTTGGGTACGCGGTCGACGGGACACCCGTCGACTGCGTGGTCGCTGGTCTCGATGAACTGGTGCCCGACGTAGACCTCGTCGTTGCCGGCTGCAACGAGGGTGCCAACCTCGGGTCGTACGTCCTCGGACGGTCCGGAACCGTCTCTGCGGCGGTCGAAGCGGCGTTCTTCGACATCCCTGCCGTGGCGACCTCGATGTACGTGCCGGGCGGCGACGATTGGTGGAAGACCGAGCTCGAACCCGACGCCTTCGCCCACGCTGTTCGCGCGACGCGGTTCCTCGTGGACAACGCGTTCGACGCCGGCGTCTTTTCTGCGGCCGACTACCTCAACGTGAACGCGCCGGTCGCCGAGTCACAGACCGCGCCGATGCGGGTCACTGCACCATCGGACTGGTACGGTCTCCGTGCCGATGCGAACGGAGACGGAGAGGTCCACTTCTCGGACCCGATCTGGGGTCGGATGACGCCCGAAGACGTCCCGGACCCGGTCGGCACCGACCGCAGAGCCGTCGTCGAGGGAGAGGTGTCGGTGTCACCGCTGACGGTGCCACACGGTACGGCTGCAGCATCGTCGCTCGACGATCTGGCGGACGCGTATCGTGAGGCTCGCGGCGATAAAAGCGCGGTCGACGCCGAGTAAGCGGCTTCAGGCGCCGTCGTCGGCACTAACGGTGACTTGTGCTTCTGTGAGGACGCGGTCACCCATCTCGTAGCCGGGCTCGTACACCTCGTGAATCGTGCCGTCAGGCTGCTCGCTCTCGACGCGAAGCATCACTTGGTGTCTGTTTGGATCGACCTCGTCGCCCGGCTCCGGCCGTATCGGGTCGACGCCCTCCTCGGTGAGCACCTCGTCAAACTTCTCCAGCGTGGACTCGACACCGGGGCGGATGTTACTACCTTCCTCCTGATCGAGGGCACGGAGAAGATCGTTTCGCACGGGGACCACCTTCTCGACGAGCGCCTCTGAGGCGCGCTCGCGGATCTCCTCGCGCTTGCGCTTGGCGCGCTCTTTATAATTGCTGAAGTCGGCACGTACTCGCGCCAGCTTGCTCGTCAACTCTGATGTCTCCTCGCGGCTCGACTCGAGTGCTGCCTCGAGTTCGGCGACCTCTCTGGCTAGCGCCTCGTCGTGTTCGCCGACCCGGTCGACGAGCGTCAATTCTGACTCATCACTGGCTTCAGCGTCGGTCGACGACGCGCTCGTCTCCTCGGCGGCCCCGTCTGTGGCCTCCGAGGGCGTCTCGGACGGCTCGCCCTCGACGGCTTCCTCCTCGCTCATACCCGAGTCAAGTTCACCGGCGTGTATAAGCGTTGCAGAACACATCCGTGTGGAGTGACACCATACAACTCTGTGCTGCGGTCGACCGCAGACGGTTCGACCTGCTGGGTTACTTATTGGGCGCTCGCGTACGACCGCTGATGACTGCACCGAACCGGAATACGCTGTGGGCCCGAGCGATGGTCGACGAGCTCGTCGCCTCAGGCGTCGACGCCGTCGTTGTCTCGCCGGGAAGTCGATCGACACCGCTCACGATGGCCGCCGAGCGACACCAGGAGCTCCACTGTTTCTCCCAGCTCGACGAGCGGTCTGCGGCGTACTTCGCGCTCGGTCGGGCGCGCCGTACCGGTCGGGTGACACCGGTTATTTGTACGTCGGGGACCGCCGCGGCCAACTACCACCCAGCGGTGATGGAGGCCGACCGAGCGCGGGTCCCACTGCTCGCGCTCACGGCGGACCGCCCACCCGAGCTTCGCAACTCCGGGGCGAATCAAACGGCGGATCAAGAGAAGCTCTACGGGGATTCGGTTCGGATGTACGCTGATCTCCCCGAGCCGGCGGCGGCCGACCGCGCTCTGCGGTCGCTCCGGACCACGGTCGACCGCGCGGTTGCGGTCGCCGAGGGGGCCGACCCCGGTCCCGTCCACCTCAACGTCCCCTTCGCGAAGCCACTCGAACCGACACCGGTGTCCGGGGACGTCCCCGACGATCTCGACCCAATCGCCACAACTGGGCGATCTGGGCCCTTCGTCGATGTGACACCTGGGACGCCCGAACCGGACGACGCGGGGCTGCGCGAGCTGGCGGCGGCGCTCGAGGCGGAGCGCGGCGTGATCGTCGCTGGCCCGGCAGACCCGCCTGGGTTAGACCCCGAGGCAGTCACTGCACTCTCGCACGCGACCGGGTACCCGATACTCGCCGACCCACTCTCCGGGCTTCGCTTCGGGGGCCACACCCGCGTCGCTCCCGTTCTCGGGGCGTACGATGCGTACCTCTCGGGGGCGGTCGCCGGGCCAGACGAGACACAACGCGGCTGGGACGACCCGGCAGTCGTGTTCCGGCTCGGGGCGTCGCCCACCTCGAAACGGCTTCGAACGTACCTCGCGGCGACCGACGCCGACCAGTACGTGGTCGATCCGACTGGGCGGTGGCGCGAGGCAGCGTTCACCGCGACCAACCTCGTCGTCGCCGAGCCGAGTCGGCTCTGTGCGCGACTCTCACGGCTGATCGGCGGTAGCGGTGGCGACCCGGCCTGGCGCGAGCAGTGGATGCGGGCGGAACGGATCGCGACGGCACTCCACCGTGGGGACCCCTCGTCGGTGACAGCCGACGCCGCCGTGGCGGATGCGGCTGCGGACGTTCCAGCCGACGTTCACGAGGGGACGATCCTGCGAACCGTCGCGGACGCGGCCCCGGACCCGGCGACGGTGTTCGTCTCGAACTCGATGCCCGTGCGCGACCTCGACCGGTTCGTGCCCCCCTCGACGACGAACCTCACCGCCCTCGGCAACCGTGGCGTGTCTGGCATCGACGGCATTGTCTCGAGCGCGCTCGGTTCCGGCTCGGCGACGACCGACGATCTCACGCTGGTCGTCGGTGACCTCGCGCTGTATCACGACGCGAACGGACTCCTCGCCGTCGACCGCTGTGCCGTTGATGTCACAATTGTTCTCATTAACAACAACGGTGGCGGAATCTTCCACAAGCTCCCGGTCGAATCGTTCGAGCCACCGTTCACCGGCTCGTTCAAGACCCCACACGGGCTCGCGTTTGAACCGCTCTCGGCGCTCTACGGCCTTGAGTACGTGCGAATCGATGCGCGAGAAGCGACGTCTGACACCACCGGTGATACCGACGCGGCCGACACCGGCGAAGACGACCCAGCGGCCGCCCTCACGGCAGCGTACACTCGCGCCCACGAGACTGACGGCTCACACCTGATCGAGGTACGAACCGACGCCGAAGCGAGCCAACGAACCCGTGAGCGATTCCTCACCGCAGTTGAGCGAGCCGTTCACGGGGGCAACAAGTCGTCGTAAGCTGACGCGCGGTGGGTTCGGTGTGCACGGGCGCGTCAAGGTCGATGCACACGGGACCTCGGTCCGAACGTTATTGGTCGATCGAAGCCAACAGTTGTGTGTGCAAGTCGTGGGATATGAGTCGTCGTCGCCTGAGGGCGCCGCGAGCGACGGTGTGGGATTCTACGTCGCGTCTGGCGGCGACGTCTCGTTCCTTGACGCGAGCGCCGGGACCGAGCTCGCGTTCGGCCTCGGCGAGCGACGCTGTGCCGGGTCGGTCCACGAAAAAGGCCACGTGGTGTGTGACGCGTCCGATGCCCCGTACTGTGACGCACACACATCCGTCTGGGTGTGTGCACGCTGTACAGGGACGTGTCTCAAAGACGAGATGGACTGCCACGAACAGCACGCGATCTACCTCGTAGCGTTCGCTCCCGCCGTGTTCAAAGTCGGCGTCACGCGACTCTGGCGGCTCGAGACCCGACTCCGCGAGCAGGGCGCAGACCGCGCAGCGCACATTCGAACGCTCCCGGACGGTCGGGTCGCCCGTGAGATCGAAGCCGAGCTCGCTGCAGGCGAGGACCTCGTCGACCGCGTCCGGGTCCCGACGAAGCTCGACGGACTCGGCCGCCACGTGGACGAGGAGGCGTGGGAATCGTTGTGTGCCCGGTTCGATCCGATAGAGCGGTTCTCCTTCGACTACGGATTCGATCTCGCCGACCGGCCAGTCGCGGAGACCATAGCAGCCGGAACGGTGCGCGGCTGGCAGGGGCGGGTGATGGTGCTCGATCGCGGCGGATCGACGTACGCGGTCGACGCCCGCGATCTAGTGGGCTACGAACTGACCGAGGCGCCGACGGCTCGACGACTTCAGTCGAGTCTCGGTGCGTTCGGTGAGTGACGTCGCCTGTGAGCGACCGTGGGCGCTACGGCTTCGAAACGCTGAGCGCGGCTCAAACCGGTGCTGGCGGCTCAAAACACGCCGATGCCGACGGCGTAGGGCCACGCGCTGCCGCCGAGTGCGAGGAGGGCGAGGGCGGCGCCCGCGCCGTAGAGATTTTTGAGAAAGCTCGTCATCTCACTCTGCTGTTCTTCAGGGTCGTCAGCCGCCCAGAAGTCGTGCATCGTGACCGCCGAGACGACGAGGAAGACGGCGAGCGCGCCCGCAGCGAGTACCGGGAACGCCCCGACGACGATCCCCAAGCCACCGAGCGTGAGGAGCACACCGGAGGCGACGACCGAGAATCTGGGTAGTGGGAGTCCTTTGAACTCGGCGTAGCCGGCCATTCCGTCGATATCGGTGAAGTGATTCAGCCCCGTGAACGCGAGTACGCCGCCGAAGAGAAGGCGGCCGAGGAGAAAGAGTTCGCCGGCGAGCGGCGTGTCGAACTGTAGTGGTAGCGTCGTGAATTCAGCTATCATCGTGCAACTCGGTGTACGGACGCAACCACTATATGACTTCCCGGACGTACTCGTTAGCAGGTAACACCCATGTCATCACCGGATCTCGACGCGGTCGACGCAGATGACGCGAGCGAGACGGAAAGCACGGTGGACGCGAGTGAGACGGAAAGCACGGTGGACGCGAGTGAGACGGAAAGCACGGTGGACGCGAGTGAGACGGAAAGCACGGTGGACGCGAGCGAGACGACCGGGAGTACCGACGCGACGGAGCCGGTCGAGACGGCGTGTCCCATCGTCGACTCGATCGCGCAGATCGGGTCGCGGTGGCGGCTCGTCGTCCTCTACGAGCTCCAGCACGGCGAACGACGATTTAACGAGCTGAAGCGAGCGACGGACGCGAACGCACGCACCCTCTCGCGCGTGCTCGACGATCTCCAAGAGACTGGCTTCGTTGACCGGCGGATGGAAGCCGATGCCCCGGTCGCGACGTACTACAGCCTCACGGCCAAAGGCGAGTCGCTCGCGCCGGTATTCGCCGAGATTGACCGGTGGGCCCGCGAGTGGCTCACCGCGTGTCAGCGCGAGTGATCGAGACTCGTTTCGTCACCGTCGAGCCGAAAGCCACAGGCCCGTCCGGCACGAATATTATCGTGTGTACGCCGGACTGAAGAACACGCCCTGTTGTCTGTGTGGCGGTTCCGACACCCACACGCGCATCGCGGTCCCTCCGCGAGCGCTGCGACTGATGGCGAACGGCGACCCGATCGCCTGGCGCGACGTCGTCGGCACCGTGACGCTGCGGTTTTGTGCGGACGACTGGTCGCTCGTGCGCGACCTCGCGATCGAGATGGACACACACCCGCTTTCGCGGTGTAACGCCGCGCATGTCTCACTCGACCTCCGAGAAGACCACGAGGCGCTGCTCTCGGCCACCAAGTCTGCCACCGACCAGACCGAACTCGAAGCGCGCCTCGCGGCGGAGGCCGAAGCGACACTCGCGGCCGTCGACGACGACTACACCGAACCGCGTGATGTCGTCGAAGCGATCGTCGTGTTACAGGCCCTCGAAGAACTTGGTGTCCGCGATCCGCCAGACGACGCCACAGGCGGTGCAGTACGGCCCTGAGAAGCGACCTGCTCAGCGCTCGATACTGAAGCCGTCAATACCTTCAGGAGACTCTCGCGTCACCGAGACGTCGTCGACGTCGGCCGCTGGGCTGCCGGTGTGACACCATTCGACCATCGATTCGACCGCCGATACTGGGCCCTCGAAGACCGCTTCAACGCGCCCGTCGTCGAGGTTTTTCACCCAGCCGTCGACACCGTGTTCGCGTGCGGTGTCTCTCGTTGTCGCCCGATAGAAGACGCCTTGGACGTGTCCGCTGACGAACACGTGTGCGCGGGTTCGTTCGGCCATACAGCATGTGTTAGCTGCCTGCGAAATAAAGCGCCGGTTCGATCCCGCGTCGGCGTCGCTATTCGCAGCGGGCCCTTGTGGCATCTGGACGTCTCATATACCTGTAGCCGTGTGCACAGGACGAACAAGTGATACCAAGACACCAACAACCTGCACAACACCCGGGCACCACCTGACCGCCCCTCCCCAACCGATTCTGTACGTATCCGTGGCTCTGTGACACCCACGATTCTGTAACACCCGGGCACTAGTTGGCCACGCCCTCCCCAGCCGATTCACTCGGTGGCTTCGTTCCCTCACTCATCCCTTGCACGCGCTCGCGAGCCCGCTTTCGGCGCGCTCACGAGGCGTGCACCACCCCCGGTGGCTGGGTACGATACCTTGTATGAGAAACAAGAGAACAGAACATGACGAAGCGAATCGAGGTCGCCGACCGCGGCTACCTCCTCGATCAGGGGACGGTTCGCCTCGAGGGTACATTTGAGGAATTGCTCGGCAACGACGAGGTGTCGAAGCGCTACCCCGGTGGGTGAATCTGCGTGACCGACGAGTTATACCCGAGCCGGCACACGATGAAATATGGGATTGTTCGGAACGGCGGGGGTCCGCGGAAGCGCCGAGACGCGGGTGACTCCGGCGCTCGCGCTGCAGGTCGGTCGAGCCGTCGCCGCGGTCGCACGCAACCACGAGTATGATGCGGTCGGCACGGCGACGGATGGCAGTCGCGACCGGCCCGAGGTCGTCGTCGCGCGCGACGGCCGAGTGACTGGGCCCGCGCTCGCGGCCGCGGTCGAAGCCGGACTGGCTGCCGGTGGCGCGCAGGTCACTCGCGTGGGCCAGCTTCCGACGCCGGCGCTCGCATTCGCCTCACGTGGGCGGTACGGGGTCATGCTCACCGCCTCACACAACCCCCCAAGTGACAACGGGATCAAGCTCTTCGTCAATGGGGTCGAGTTCGACCGACAACACGAGCGAGCGGTCGAAGACCGTGTCGACGCCGACGACCCACCGGTCTCGTGGGACCGATGGACGACGCCGGTCACCGGGGACCCACTAGACTCGTATCTCGCGGCCGTCGAGGCCTACGCCCGGGAACTTCCGGCCGGGGCACCGACTGATTCCGCCGCCGTCGACCTCGATGGGCTTCGGATCGCCGTCGACTGTGGCAACGGGATAGCCGCGCCCGCGACGCCCGCGGTTCTCCGAGAGCTCGGTGCGACAGTCGTCACGCTCAACGGCAACGTCGATGGGCACTTTCCTGGTCGCGGGAGCAAGCCGACACCGGAGACGCTCGCCGACCTCCGCGCCTTCGTCGACGACGCCAACGCCGGTGTCGATGACCCCGGTCGTGACGGCACAGGCTTCGCGTTCGGTATCGGACACGACGGCGACGCCGACCGAATCGTGATTGTTGACGCGGACGGTGCGGTCGTCCACGAGGATACGATACTTGCGATACTCGCCGAACACTACGTCGATTCGAGCGGCGTCGCCGATCCAGTTGTCGTGACGACACCGAACGCCTCCGCTCGGATCGACGAGCGAGTTGAGGCGGCAGGTGGTCGCGTCGAACGCGTGCGACTCGGCGCGCTTCACGAAGGGGTCGCCGCTGTTCGCGAGAACGCGGCTGACGCAGGTCGCGTCTCCGAACCCCGTGCCGACAATGACCTCGCCACGGACGACAGACACACCGCTACCGACCGAACTGCGGTCGTCTTCGCGGCGGAGCCGTGGAAGCACGTCCACCCGGCCTTCGGCGGGTGGATCGACGGCGTGTGCTCGGCGGCGGTGCTCGCCCGCCTCGTCTCGACCGTCGGCCTCGGAGGGTTGCGCGAGCCGGTGACTGAGCGCCCGTATCGGAAAACGAGCGTCGACTGTCCAGATGAGGCAAAGACGGCGGTCGTGGACCGACTGACTGCTCGACTGCCGTCGGCGTTCCCATCGGCGGCCGTCGACACCGACCACGGCATTCGACTGGAGTTCTCGGACGCCTCGTGGGTGCTCGTGCGCCCCTCGGGGACCGAACCGTACGTCCGCGTGTACGCCGAAAGCGACGCGGTTGACGAGCTCACCGAAGACGTTCGAGAGGTCATCGAGGCGACCGTCGACGCGGTCGCCTGACCGGCCGCGGGGTGGTCCGCAGTGACCGCTCGTGTCCCGCAGCGTCGGCCGCGTGCGCCCACAGAGCGACGCGTTTATCCCACGTTCGCCCGGTCGTACACGTGATATGCGCGCAGACATCGATCGACGGCGGTTCCTCACGGCGGCGGGGGCGACAGGACTCGTCGGACTCGCCGGCTGTAGCGGTGGTCCGAGCGAGGGGGGCGACGGTGCGGACGGTGACGACGAGAGCGGTGAGGACGAGTCGTCGGGAGGCGACGACAGTGCGAGTGAGCCGCCCGCGACGATCGGTATCGTGTACTCCGATGGCGGACTCGGCGACAACTCGTTCAACGACGCCGCCCAGCAGGGGCTCTTCCAGGCCGAAGCGGAGTACGGCATCGTCTACGACGAGTCACAGCCAGAGGGGACCGGCGAGTTCAACGACTTCCAGCAACGGTACGCAGGCTCGACTGATCCCGACTACGACTTGGTCTCGTGTATCGGGTTTAACCAAACCGACGCGCTGGCGGAGAACGCCCCGCAGTTCCCCGAGCAGGAGTTCATGATCGTCGACTCGGTAGTCGATGAGCCGAACGTGGCGAGCTACGTCTTCCGCGAGCACGAGGGCTCGTTCCTGATGGGCGTACTCGCTGCTCAGCTGTCGACGACGTCGTTTGCTGCCGGAGCCGGCGAGACTAATCCTGAATCGACGACCGTTGGGTTCGTCGGCGGCGTCGACAGCCCGGTGATCCGTCGGTTCCAAGCCGGCTACGAGGCCGGTGTTGCACACGTCGACGCCGACGTGGACGTCGTCGTGTCCTACGTCGGGAGCTACGCCGACCCGACCGGCGGGCAGGAGGCGGCGCTTTCGATGTACCAGAACGGAGCCGACCTCGTCTACCACGCGTCCGGGGCGACTGGCGTCGGCGTTTTCCAGGCCGCCCAACAGGAGGGGCGATTCGCCTTCGGCGTCGACCTCGACCAGTCGGTCACCGAGTCGGAGTTCGCGGACGTGATCGTCGCCTCGATGGTGAAACGCGTCGACACCGCAGTGTACGAGTCGGTCGGAAACGTGATCGACGGCGACCACCAAGGCGGTTCCTCGACCGCGCTGGGGCTCGAATCGAACGGCGTCGAGTGCGTGTACGGCCAGGAGATTGGCGACGCCGTACCGGAGCCGATCACGACCGCAGTTGCCGACGCCCGTGAGGCGATCATCGCTGGCGATATCGACGTGCCGACCGAGACCGGCGGAAACTAGGGCTCGGCGTCGACCCGGCGGTATTTTACCCTCCCGCACAGAGGTACGGGTGAATGAAATCGGCGGTGCAGCTCGACGGCATCACGAAGCGGTTTCCGGGGGTGGTCGCCAACGACGACGTCGATCTGACGATCGAGGCGGGGAGTGTCCACGCCTTGCTCGGAGAGAACGGCGCCGGAAAGACCACGCTCATGAACGTGCTCTATGGGCTCTACAAGCCCACCGCCGGTCGGATCGTCGTCGACGGCGAGCCGCGGTCGTTTGACTCTCCAGCGGATGCGATCGACGCCGGTATTGGGATGATACACCAGCACTTCATGCTCGTCCCACCGATGCGGGTGTGGGAGAACGTCGTCCTCGGCAATGAGCCGCGAACCTGGGGTGGCCTCCGTGTCGACCGGACGGCCGCCCGTACCGCAGTCCGTGAGTTGAGCGACCGGTACAGCTTCGACGTGGACCCTGACGCACGCATCGAAGACACCGCTGTCGGCGTCCAACAGCGCGTCGAGATTCTGAAGGCGCTGTACCGCGGGGCAGACGTTCTCATTATGGACGAACCGACGGCGGTGCTCACCCCGCAAGAAGTTGACGAGCTGTACGGCGTCTTCGAGGAGCTCACCGCGCAGGGAAAGACGATCCTCTTTATCACGCACAAGCTCGGTGAGGCGCTCTCGGCGGCCGATCGGGTGACCGTGCTCCGAGACGGCGTCGCCGTCGACACGGTCGCGGCCGACGACGTGACCCGCGAGGCACTCGCAGAGCTGATGGTCGGCCGTGAGGTGTTGATGGAGCCGGCGACAACGCCACAACAGCCGGGCGATCCGGTCCTCTCGGTGACCGACCTCCACGTCGACGACGACCGGGGTGCCGAGGCAGTTGCCGGGCTCTCGTGTACCGTTCGCGCGGGTGAGGTGCTCGGTGTTGCGGGGGTCGACGGCAACGGCCAGTCACAGCTCGTAGAAGCAGTAACTGGGATGCGTGAGCCCACCGCTGGAACCGTCCAGTACCACGGCGAATCGATGGCGGGAGTGAGCCGGCGCGAGCACATCGACCGCGGGATCGCGTTCGTTCCGGCAGACCGACAGGAGCGTGGGGTGGTGCTCTCGTACGACCTCGTTCAGAACGCCGTCCTCGGGAGCCAACACGACGAACGGTTCGCACCCGGCGGCCGCCTCGACTGGCACGAGGCGCACGCACACGCCGCGGCTATCGTCGACGACTACGACGTCCGTCCAGGGCTTCCAGACGCCAGCGCCGAGGCGCTCTCCGGAGGAAATCAACAAAAGTTCATCGTCGGGCGGGAGTTCGAGCGTGATCCAGACCTCGTCGTGGCGACCCATCCCACTCGTGGGGTCGACATCGGATCGACGGAGTTCATCCACGAGCGGCTGCTTGAGCTTCGGGCGGCCGGCGCAGCCGTCCTGCTCGTCTCCTCGAAGCTTGACGAAGTTCAGGGGCTCGCGGACCGACTGGCGGTCATCCACGAAGGAACGTTCTCGGGGATCGTCGATCCCGCAACGGTGACTGAAGAAGAGATTGGGTTGTTGATGGCGGGTGAGACGATTACATCGGGTGCCGTGACGGACGCCACGGTCCACGACGACGCCTCGGCTCCGTCACGGGGGCATGGTGAGTCTGATGCCGAGGTGGACCCGTGAGCGGTGCGAGCGATGACGGCGACTCGCGGCTTCGCGTCGCGGCGCGGCGGGTAGTGACACCGTTTGTCGACCGGACAGTCGCAGAGCGGGTCGTGATCAGCCTCGCGGCGATCCTCCTGTCGGTTGCCGTCGGCTTCGTCATTGTCCTCGTCTCGGGACGGGTAGCGACGTGTCAGACCGCCGCCTGGACGATGCCGCTCTCTGGGATCGGATTCTGTTATGACCCCGTCGAGGTGTACGTTGTCCTCTTCAACGGAGCCCTCGGGTACCCGTTTGCGGTCGGTGACCCCGGACTGTTCGACCCGTCGTGGACCCCGTTCAACCTCTCGTTTGGACTGACACTCTCGGAGACAACGCTGCTCGTGTTCACCGGACTCTCCGTCGCGGTCGCGTTCCGCGCCGGACTATTCAACATCGGGACGCAGGGACAACTCGTCGTCGGAGCGCTGGCCACCGCACTGACCGTGCTCGCGCTTGCGCCACTGCTCCCTGCGAGCGCGCTCGGTGGGGCCGTGCTCATCATCGTCGGCACACTTGCCGGAGCGGTCGGCGGCGGAGTCTGGGGTGCCGTCCCCGGCGCGCTGAAGGCGTATGCCGACGCCAACGAGGTGATCACGACGATCATGCTCAACTTCGTCGCCGCAAACGTTGCGTACGTGCTCGTCCTCGAGGTGTTTCGTGCGGAAGGCTCCTCAGTCGTCGCGACCGAGTACGTTCCCGAGTATGCGCGGGTCACGCCGCGGTTGTTCCCCGAGTCCAGTGACTTCGCGCTGACGGTGCTTGTCGCTTCGGGTGCGGCTATCGCCGGGCTCTACTACCTGCTTGAACATACTGCGTTCGGCTACGATCTCCGAACGAGTGGGATCCAGGCGACTGCCGCCGAGTACGGTGGGGTGAACGCGAAAGCGACGACGGTGCGCGCGATGACGCTCTCTGGTGCGCTCGGTGGTGTCGGCGGCTCCGTGTGGGTGTTGATGTCGGAGGGTCGGTGGCTGGAGTCGGTCCCGAACCTCGGGTTCGACGGGATCACCGTCTCCATACTTGCCGGCAACAACCCGATCGGTGTGCTCCCGGCCGCCTTCCTCTTTGGACTGTTGAAAGGCGGCGGTCTCGAAATCGGATTCCGAACCGACGTTCCGACGGAGCTGGTCGGTGTCTTACGCGGATTGATCATCCTCTTTGTGGCCATGCCGGAGTTCTTCCGGATGATAGGACGGCGCACGGGACTCGACGGCGGGCCATCTCGTAAGACCGGTGATGACGGGACGGCTGGCAGCGGCACGTCAACCGACGACGTGACCGACGGAGGTGACACCGATGGGTAACCCGATCGCGGCCCTCCCGGTCGTCAGTTATCTCGTTGAAGACGACTACATCCGGTCGCTGCTCAGTGGCACGATTGCCACGCTGGGGGTGCTCGCGTTGTTGGCGCTCCTGTTTCCAGCGTCGGTCGCCGGCGACCTGGCTGACATCGTCTTCTCACGAAGCACCGCTGCGTCGACCGCTCGGTTGGCGGCACCGATCGTGCTCGCCGGTCTCGGCGGGATCTTCGCCGAAAAAAGCGGAGTGATCAACATCGGCCTCGAAGGGTTGTTGATCATCTCAGCGTTCACCTCCGTCTACGTCGCTTCCATCGTCGGAGTTGGCACTGTGGTCCTCGGCGTGCCGGCGATCTGGGTCGGACTCCTCGGTGGTGTTGTCGCGTCGACGCTACTCGCGGGCGTTTTTGGCGTCGTCTGCATTGAGTTTGAAGCCGACCAGATCATCGCCGGGCTGGCGGTGTGGCTTATCGCGCTTGGGCTCGCCCCGTTCGCCTCGACGGTGTTCTTTGGCGGGGTCAACACACCGAACCTTGGCGCACGGGTGAGCTGGGAGTATTCAGCTGTCATGGTCGCGGTCGCGACGCTCGCGTCCTGGTGGACGCTATATCGAACCGCCTTTGGCACGCACCTCCGAGCTGCCGGCGAGAATCCCCGTGCGCTCGATACGGTCGGGGTCTCGGTCTCGCGGGTCCGATATGCGAGTGTGCTTCTCTCAGGAGTGCTCTCCGGTGTCGGGGGGTCAGCACTCGCGCTCTCGATCGGCCAGTTCGTCGGCTCTGGACAGACGATGGTCCAGGGCAAGGGATTCATCGCAATCGTTGCGTACCTCTTTGGCAACTACAATCCGCTCGGCACACTCGGTGCCGGGATCTTGTTCGCCGGGCTGGACGCCACCCAGATACGCCTACAACAGCTCGGCTACGCAATTCCGGACACCCTCGTCCAGACGATTCCGTACGTAGTGGTCGTGCTCGTGCTTGCACTCGTTGGTCGGACGCGTATTCCGGCGGCCGCAGGCGAGCACTACGAGACCGAAGAGTGACGCCCGCGGCTGGCGGTCAGCAATGGCCCGTCTTGAGGATTTACTCCTCTGTGGAGATTGCCCCGGTGTTGCCAGTTGGGGCTGGCAGTCGCAGATCGGCGAACGCCTCGAGGTCTCCGACGCCGGTGACGATGTTGACTTCATCGGTCACGGGGACCCCGACACACGAGAGCCGGGCGTTCGCCTCACGAACCTGTGTCTCAGAGAGGACTGTCTGTCCAGGCATCGCCACGTCGCCGTCGACGACGACGACGGCACAGTTCGAACACGCGCCGCCGCGACAAGCGTACGGCCACGATCGGCCGCCACGCTCTGCGGCATCGAGGATTGACTCGCCGGGCTCGACGAGAAATCGACCGTACTCGGGCAGCTCTAGGTCCGCGGTCGCAGCCTTCTCGAAGAGGTCCGGGTCGTCAAGCGACCAGCCTCGTTCGGTCATCGTCTCGTAGTCGAGGTGGTACACCGTCGACGCCTCGCTGGTGATGAGCGGTTCGACGCCACCGGCCGCGTACCCACGGATCACGGTTGCTGCTTCTGACACCGGCCGGTCGGCCAGACCGGCAAACCAGTCTTCGACCGACACGACCGTGAGATTCGACTCGGCGGCAACCGCCTCGATATCTACCCCCTCAAGTCGGGCTATCGTCGCGACGTACGCCGGGGCGTCGAGTACATCGAGCGTCTTTTTGACCCACTCACTCGAGCGACCGGACCACGACGCGAGTGTGTGCGGGTCGACGCCGTCGTCGTGGGCGATAGCGAGCAGGAGTGCTGTGGCCGTCTCACCCTCTTGTGCCGCGTTGAGCCACTCCCGGAGTCTATCCGCTTTGACGTGGTCGAGTTCACCCATAGATCGTACACGATGCTCACACGTCCTGAACGTCAGGCCAAACATGGTAGGCTCCACTGCTGGCGGCCAGTCCCGGTTGACCCCGGTTCGTCGAGAGTGGGTCACCCGAGCCGACTCGTGTCGTCTCAGTGGGGACTGAATCGGGAGTAAAGAGTTTTGCGTGCCGCACTACATCTCTCGGTAATGAGCATCGACGAGTATGACGTCGTCGTGGTGGGCGCGGGGACTGCCGGCTGTTATGCCGCCACGACGATCGCGAACGAGGGGCTCGACGTCGTGATCGTCGAGCGAAAGGACGCTGAAGAGGCCGGCCACATCGCCTGTGGTGACGCACTGAAGGGCGCAGACGAGTTTCCGGCGGCGATCTCGAAGTCCCGGCTTGAGCCGGCGTTCACCAACACAGAGGTTGATCATGGTCGCTTCGAGATCCCGAGTGAAAACACCGTTTTAGAGATACCCGTACCGGGTGAACTGGCGGTCATAGACCGGTGGGAGTACGGGCGCCAACTCATCGGTGCGGCCGAAGACGCCGGTGTCGACTTCCATTACGACACCGTTGTGAACGACGTGCGACAGGCTGCAGACGGCCGGGTTACTGGACTGGAGGCGGTCCACGAGGAGGCGCCGGTGACGTACGAGACCGATCTCGTCGTTGACGGGGCCGGTTCACTCTCGCTGTTACAAGACAAAGTCGACTTCGATGGGACCACCTTCGATACGAACGTGCGGTACTCACAGTTCTGCTCGGCCTACCGTGAGATCGTCGACGTGCCAGAGCCCGTCGAGTGGGATGACGCGCTCGTGTTCAAGCCGACCGAGCGCGCCGCCGGGTACCTCTGGTACTTCCCACGGACGAGCACTGAGATCAACGCCGGGCTTGGCTTCCAGATGAACGAAGAGCCGATGAAACTCGTCGAGGCGCTCAAACGCGATCTCCGAGACCGACCGGAGTTTGCGGGGGCGACAGTTCGTGACAAACTCGGTGCCGCGCTCCCGACGCGTCGCCCCTACGACTCGGCGGTCGCACCGGGATACCTTGCTGTCGGCGACGCGGCCGGCCACGTGAACCCGACGACTGGCGGTGGGATCGCCGGCGCCGCGTACGCGGGTAAGTACGCCGGCGAGCAGGCGGTAAAGGCCATCTCCGACGGCGACGTCAGCGAGGAAAACCTCTGGCGATACAACGCCCGCGTGATGGACCACTTTGGCAGCCGGTACGCCGCGCTTGATGTGTACAACGTTCTCTCGACGGCAATCGACGTTGATGACCTGATGGGACTGCTCGCTGCGCTGCCGGGCGAGAAGCTTGCCGAGGCACTGTATGAGGGGTCGACCTCACTGTCGTTCGGTCTTAAACTCAAGTGTGCGGTCAAGAGCTTCGGCTACTGGGGGACCATTCGGAACTTCTATCAGACCAAGTCGCTCGCCGACGAGCTGCTCGCACACTACGACGGCTACCCGACGAGCCCGGCGGCAATGGCGAGCTGGACTCGCGATCGCGACGCGATTATGGATCGAATCTACGAGACGACCGGCGCAGACGCGAAGTACTGAGTCACGACGCGAGGCGGGCCAGCACGGTGAGACGGACCAGCAACACGACGACGACCCTGTTCACGGCGCGTCGGCAGCGACCGTCCGAATCGCATCTGTGAGCACGTCGATGCCGAGCGCGATATCCGACTCGACGACGTCGAACGTGCTCGTGTGGTGGCCGCCCGGGTGGTCGGTGCCGACACCGATGTAACACGCTAGGCCACCGTTTTCTTGCACGCGGTTCATGAGGAACGTCGCGTCTTCGCTCCCACCGAGTTCAGCCCGCTCGACGATGCCTTCGACGCCGTCGACGTTCGATGCGACCGTCCCGACGATGTCTGCGAGTGCCGCGTCGCTCTCGGCGCTCGGCGCGGCGCCCGTCGTCGTGACCTCGACGGTACAGTCGTGCATCGTTGCAGCCGAGTCGAGGATCCGGTCCGCGTGATCGAGCATGTACTCGGCGAGTGCCGTCGTCTCGCCGCGCACCTCGCCTTCGATGTAGGATTCGTCTGGAATGATGTTTGTTGCTGTGCCGCCGCCAACGAGACCCGCGTTAACACGCGTTGCCCCGTCCGCGTGACGCGGAATCGCGTAGAGGTTCTGGATCGCTGCGGCCATCGCCTGCACCGTGTTTCGTCCCTGCTCGGGTCTCGCACCCGCGTGTGCCGGCTCGCCGTCGAACGCCGCGTGAAAGTGGTTCACTGCCAGGAAGCCGTCGATGCCACAGACGATCTCCCCGGATGGGTGGTCGAGTCCGATGTGGACCGCATAGAGGTAGTCGACGCCATCGAGGTGCCCAGACTCGGCCATCGGCTTCCCGCCGACGATCTTCTCTTCGCCGGGCTGGAAGAACACCTTGAGTGTGCCGTCAAAGTCGCTCTCGAGGACACGGTCGAGGACGCCGAGCCCCATCGTCGCATGCGAGTCGTGTCCACAGGCGTGCATATACCCCTCGTATTCCGACTGGAAGCCCTCGGCAGCCGGCACGTGGTCGTCTTCGTCGGCCTCCGTGATCGGCAACCCGTCGATATCAACTCGCAGCGCAACGACTGGCCCTGGCCCGCGCTCTGCGACCGCGACACAGCCCGTGTTGCCGCCCGCCAGCGTTGTGAGCAGGTCGGGGTCTGCGCCTGCCGCACGGGCTCTGTCGGTCCACGTCTCCAGCGTCGATTCATCTGGGACGTTCCGGCGCGCCTCGGCGGCGAGCGCGTCTGGACCGACGTGGATCGCATCGAGTGGACGCGCACGGAGTGCCTCGACGATTCGGGCGGTGGTATAGAACTCACACCATGCCGGCTCTGGATGGCGGTGAAGGTCTCTGCGGAACTCGCGGTACTCGTCTGGGACGGCGTGGCTCATACGCGAGAATCGTCGTCGACTATGTTAAAGTGTCGAGTGGCGGCCGGCGTCGCCTCCTCTCTGTGACCACGAGATCACTCTCGGCGGTGGCCGAGCGGCTTCTTTTGGTCAACCTCGACTTCGACGTGTACCGAGTCCGGGAACGATCGACTGACCACTTCACGAGCGACGTCGTCTGCGCCGTGGATCTCCATCGTGCGCCGGTATACCGAGTACTCCCAGGGGGTGAACGACTCGCCGCTGCGGAGGCGTTTGTACTGGGGCACGCGGACAGTCTCTGCGGGTGAGGCGTGCGGGCCCTTACACTCGACACCCTTGCGTTCAAGCGTCGTCTTCAACGTCTGGACGGTCTCGGCGAGTACCTGCCGGTCGCCGGAGGCGAACGCGAGTTTGGTTACGAAAGTCATGATTCGGGGTCGTCGATAGGTGACCGCCGAACGGATAAAAACGCATCTACCGGCGGATCTGGGCGAACCCAGTCACGTGCCCGCCACCCGGCGACGCTCTGCGATCAGGTCAAACGCCTCGTTGGTGTCACCAAGAATACACAACGCGTAGTATCGGAGGTACGTCTGGACGGGAACAGAAACAACGAGCGCGAAGAGGATCGCGGCGATCACGAACACGACGACGGCGAGCCCGACGACCACCCACCCGATCGGGCCGGCTGCATCGGCTGCCGCCACGCCGATGACGCCGACGATGCCGGTCGGAATCGCGAGTACGATCAGGCCAACGACGACGAGGATGCCCACGAGAATGCTGCCGGCAATCTCGAGGACGAATCGGGCGACTACGTAGGCGAGGTACTGTTTCCACTGGCCGGTCACGGTCGGCCAGAAGCGCCGCCATCCGGCGAGCACCCCCCGTTCTTCGGCGACCATCACCGGTACGACGAACGCGGTCGTGAACCCACCGACGAGTCCGCTCACAAGGGAGGCGACGACGATCAGGGAAATCACGATAACCACACGGCTGACCGAGAACGATCCGGAACCGAAGACGAGTGGCGAGAGCACGACGAACAGCCCGCTGAAGACGATCCCAAGCGTAAGCGCACCGAGAACCAGCCGGAAGCCGAACAGCCGGAGCCCCTGTCGCCAGCGGGCGCGCCAGTATTGTCGGATCCTGACGGCGTCACGCCGAAGCGACTCGACGAAGACGAACTCCATCACCGATCCGATGAGCGCAAAGCCGAGTGTCACCGCGAGGATGAGACCGGCGATTGCGACGATGACGGCAACCTCCGGTCCGCCGAGCGTGGTGAGCGCCTCACGTGCGCTATCTGCTTCGATCCCGCCACTTCCGGGACCGACCCCGTCCGCAGGCCCGACATCCGGTCTCGGTTCCACCCCGCTATCACTGCCGCCGAACCCGGAGAACTGGAATGGGTTGGTGCCGCCGACACCGCCGAGAAAAAAGACGATCACCAGGAGTCGCACCCACCGTCCGCGGTCGAACGGGAGGAGGAACGCCCGGGTCGTCTCAAGGGCGTCGTCGAGGTCATCAAGAGCGTATAGCGTCATCTGTGCACCTGACGTGGGAGGACGTTCATCGCTCGATACCATCGGTAGGGGGAGGGGCGGGGACCACGGTCGTCCATCGTATTCAGAGCAGCGCGTGATGGTAAAAATGCTCTTCGGTCCTCCCAACGGGGCGGGGAGAACGGGTGTCGCCTCGTTCGACGGGTTTGAGCCGGGCTGTCGTCAGATAAGTCGTCGGACAACCAGGAGGTCCGACACCCTCATTAGGGGTGCTCGCTTACCCGAGGGTAATGACGGTCGAAGCGGTTAGCTCTGGAGCCATCCTCTTCCGCGATACCCGCGGCGAACGGGAGTACCTGCTCCTGAAGAGCCGTCCCGGGGACTGGGAGTTCCCGAAAGGCGGGGTCGAGGGGGACGAGGAGCTTCAGCAGACGGCGATCAGAGAGGTCTCAGAGGAGGCCGGCATCGACGATTTCAGACTCATCGACGGGTTTCGGCGCGAGTACGACTACGTGTTCGAGGCGGGCGGTAACACGATCCACAAGACAGTTCACCTGTTCATCGCCCGCTCGTTCGAGGCGAGCGCCGAGCTGTCGAGAGAACACCGCGATCTTCAGTGGCGCGACTACGGCCAGGCGATCAACACGATCACCCAAGACGGCCCTCGCGACATCCTCGAGGAGGCACACGGCTATCTTGATGAGCTCCGCGACGATCGCGGCAGCTACGTCTAATCGGTACCGACCGGTGATATCGCGGTGATTCCAGACAGCGAGTTCGGCTACGAGCTGCTCGTCTGTCGGTACGCCGAACTGGCCTGGCGCCCTGATGATGAACGGGTTCCCGTTCTCGTCTCCAGACAGCTCGGTACGAAGCGTCGCCGATGGGACACGGTTGTACTCGAGGTCGACCCCGAAGGATTCACAGCCAGACGAGCGTTCGGCGAGAATGCAATTGACGCCGACCTACTACACGTCGTTCGACACGCCCCGGCCACCTGGACGTGGTACCGGGACGCGCTCCCCGACCCGGGGTATCCCTGGCGATACGTCCGTGAGGCGGTTCACCGGGCCGCGGCCCGCGACCTCGTCGAGACCCGGCGTCGAAGCAATCGGATCGAGATCCGGCGTGTTCGACCGTACCCTGACTGGGTCCACCGGATCGTTGCCGTCGAGAACAAGCCGGACCTCGACCGGTCGGCCGCCGACGCACTTGCCGACCAACTTGCTCACGACGTCGAGACCGCCCTCGCCGACGAGGTGTGGCTCGCGACCGAGGCGACCGGCGAGGACATCGAGCCCGCGCTGTTGCGCTCGATGCCCGTCGAAGCAGGGATCCTCACGACACGCTTCGGTGCGGCAGCGACCGACGACACCACGGGCGGGCCAGTAGTCGATGCCGACGCGGCCGTCGTCGACTGGCTGCCGAGCGACCTCGCGCCCACGGGTACTCGCGAACGTGACGCGGAGACAATCGCGACCCGGCTTGCGCTCGCCGAGCGCGCCTACGGCAAGGGGTGGCGGTCGTACCACGACACCATGCGCCCGGACTGTCGACACTTCGAAGTTCACGGTGCGGGTCGCGCGCTCGTTCCACACTGTGCTGTGAAGGATCGACTGCCAACTGCACGCGAGTGTTCAGGGTCGTGTCCGTCGTTCTCGCCGGAGCCGCCGCCATGGCGGACGAAAGGATGGCCAATCGAAGGCGGGCCCGGAAAAGGGATCCAAGCGGTCCTTGACCGACGTCGGGACCGTGTTCGACGCCGCAGTGTCGACCACACGCCATAGTCGTTGGTGCCGCAGAATCGGCCGACTATACGAGTGCAGACGCCAGCTTTTCGATCGGGTGTGGCGGCTCCTCGGCATCGATGCCGCGGTCTTTCAGCTGTGTGCTACAGGAGGCGCCGGGGGCGACGACGACGTCGCCGTCGCTCTCGTTGACCTGCTCGTAGAGGATCTCGCCGATAGCCTGGCTCATCGAGTAGTGTTCGGCCTCGTAGCCGAACGAGCCGGCCATCCCACAACACGTCGAGTCCAGCGGGTCGACGCCGTAGCCGGCACGCCGGAGCACGCCGACCGCGTGGTGGTCTTTCTTTGTCGCCTTCTGGTGACAGTGGCCGTGGTAGGTGAGTCGCTCGGTCGGTGCGTCGAACGACAGCCCTTCGTCGAGTCGGTGGACGTCGAGGTACTCCATCACGCCATAGGTGTGTGTGCCTACCGCCTCGACGTCGGCGTCAGGGACGTCGCTGGCGTCCCCACAGAGCAGATCCGCGTAGTCGGATTGGAGCATCACCGCGTCGGTCGGCTCGACGACGACGACGTCCCACCCTGCTTCGACGTCTGGGGAAAGCGTCTCGACGGTATCCCGGGCCGTCGCCCGTGACTCGTCGAGCAGTCCCTTCGAGTGTGGCGGGCGGCCACTGCCCGTCACGTCCGGTATCTGCACGTGGCAGTTCGCCGCCTCGAGCACGCGTACTGCGGCCTTCCCAGCGGTTGGATTGGTGTACGTCGTGTAGACGTCTGGGAACAACAACACCTCACGGTCGGCCTCCGCACGCGGGACCGCCGCACCGTCGCGGGCGTCGAACCAGTCCGTGAGACTCTCCGAAGCGAACGCCGGGAGGTCGCGTTCGCGCGCGATGCCGAGGGTCTTCTCGAGGAGTATACCGGCACCGGGGAGCTTTCCGGGGAGGTTCGACAGCGGGGCGAGCGCCGAACCAATCGGTGCGAGTGACTCGAAGGCACCGAGAAGTCGTGTTCGGAGGCTGGCACCGTGTTCCGCGTGATGGGCGTGTTCGACCTCAGCTTTGAGCTTCGCCATGTCGACGCCACTGGGACAGTTCTTCGCACACCCCTTACACCCAACACAGAGGTCCATGACCTCGGTGACGAACTCATCGTCGGTGGGATCTGCAGGGAGCTCGCCGTTTATCGCGCCACGAAGCATGTTCGCACGGCCACGCGTCGACTGAATTTCCTCGTCGGCCGCGCGGTAGGTCGGGCACATGACGCCGCCGGTCGTCTCTTGAGGCCCGCGACAGCCGCCACAGCCATGACAGAGCTCGACCATTCCCTGCATGCCGTTTTCGATGTCCCACTCGAGCGCTGCGTCGAACCCAGGATCGAACGTGTAGTCGTCGTCAAATCGCAGGTTCTCGCGCATATCGACCTCACCACACACGTTTCCGGGGTTCAACAGCCATTCGGGGTCGAACGCCGTCTTGAGCGACTGGAACGACTCGAAGAGCGACTCGCCGTACAGCTTCTCGTTCCACTCCGTCCGAGCACGACCATCACCGTGCTCGCCGGAGACGGACCCACCCAGCCGGACGACGGCGTCGGTGACACGGTCTGCGATGTCTACCATCGCGTCGACGTCTTCGACGTTTTTCGTGTCGATGAGGGGCCGAATGTGAAGCACACCTGGGCCGGCGTGTGCGTAGAACGAGGCGAACGTGTCGTTGTCGTCGAGGATCGACTGGAACTCGCGGGTGTACTCCGGCAGGTGCTCCGGCGGGATTGCACAGTCTTCGATAAACGAGATGTGTTTCGCATCGGAGGTGCGCGACAGCAGAATCGGCAGTCCTGACTTCCGCATCTTCCAGAAGCGTGCGCGCTCGTCTGTGTCGTGTGCCTCCATCGCAGCGACCGCCCGAGTGGGCTGGGTCGTGGTGTCTACAGCAGACGGCGACGGCTCGGCCGCGGTATCAACACTCCCGACTCGGTCGGCGACGAGGTCGGCGACCTGCTGTCGACCTTCGTCGTTGGAGTCCGCGTAGAATTCGACTAACAACACAGAGTTCGTCTCCGGCGGGAGCTCTCCGACAACGTCCGAGAACTCCGCGGTGTCGGCCGCCAGCTCGAGTAAGACGTCGTCCATCACCTCGACCGCCGCCGGGTCGTGTTCGAGGATCGGCGCGACGTCCTCCATCGCGTCGAGGAGGTCGTCGTAGGTGAGCAGCGCGACGGCTTTGGTCGCCGGAATATCGACGAGTGACACGGTCGCCGCCGTTACTGTCGCAAGCGTCCCCTCGCTGCCGGCGAGCAGGCGACCGAGGTTGACAACGCCTGGCTCGCCGTACTCACCGCGGTACTCCGCGACGAGCCGGTCGAGGTTGTACCCCGAAACGTTTCGTTTCAGCTCGGGGAAGCGGTCGTCGACCTCCTCGGCTTCCTCCTCAAGGATGCGGACCACCTCGGCGCGGATTCTGGGGAGCAGCGCGTCTGCCTCCGGGTCTGCTGAGTCACGCAGTGTCTCGACGTCGACCGGACCGAGAGTGGTGACCGTCCCGTCCGCAAGCACCACCTCGAGCTCCTCGATGTAGTGGTCGGTCTTCCCGTACTTCAGCGAGTGGGCGCCAGTCGAGTTGTTTCCGATGGCACCGCCGACCGCCGACTTGTCGCGCCACGCCGGGTCGGGCGCGAACTTCAGCCCGGCCGGCTCTGCGGCTGCATTGAGGTCACCGATGTACGCCCCGGCATCGACGCGGGCCGTAGCCGTCTCCGGGTCGACCTCGTGGATCGCGTCCATCGATCCCGTCAGATCGATAACGACCGCCTCGTTGACCGATTGCCCGGCGAGCGAGGTACCGCCGCCGCGCGGCAGCACGGGTATCCCTTCCGCGAAACAGTACTCGTGGACGGCCGCGACGTCGGCTGTCGACTCCGGCAGCACTACGCCGATCGGGGTCACCTCGTACGCCGAGGCGTCGGTCGCGTACAGCCGTCTCGAGTAGTCGTCGAACCGGACGTCACCGGATACGCGTTCGCGCAGCGCGGCCACGAGTTCGGGCCGCTCAACGTCTCCACCAGTGTACTCGAAGTCCCCCCCATCGCGCGGGTCGACCCCCGACCCGCTCGAGTCAGTTGCCATGATCGAGTATGATGTTCCTGATGATAAAAGTCCCCCGGGGATGCTGCGGGGCGGCAGTGACCCGGTCGACCACACGCTGACATCGAGCGCTCACCACGTGGCGCCAGCGTGCCACGAGTTGCGTTGCCAGGATCGACCGCCACGACGGAGTCTTCTTGTGCTGGGTGTGAGTACATCACACCGATGGGATTCGGTGTGCCGCTTCCCGACACCGTCGCGGCGGACGTGCTTGTGATCCTCATCGCCAGCGGGCTCGTCTGGCTCGGCAGCGGCTGGCTCGAGGAGTCTGCAGCATCGATTGCGACCCACTACGGCCTGCCGCCGATAGTTCAGGGCACACTCGTCGTCGCGATCGGCTCGAGCTTTCCCGAGTTCGCCAGCGTCGTCATCGCCGCCCGTGCCGGCGTCTTCGACATCGGCGTCGGTGCGATCGTCGGGTCGGCTGTGTTCAACGTCCTCGTGGTGCCCGCGGCCGCCGGACTCGCCGCCCCAGACGACGAGCTCGACGCGAGCCGCGCGCTCGTGTACAAGGAGGCGCAGTTCTATATGCTCGCGGTTTCCGTTCTCGTGATAACGTTCGCCCTCGCCGTAATATACGAGCCGGTACCCGCCGAGCCGGCGCTCACGGGCACCATCACCCGACCCCTCGCGATCGTCCCACTTGCGGTGTACGGCCTCTATCTGTTTATCCAGTGGCAAGACACCGGTGATCACGTGACCGAGTCGGTACCCGGGTCGATCCCGATCGGCAGAGAGTGGGCGACACTCATCGCCGGCCTCGCAGTCATTCTCGTGGGCGTGGAGCTACTTGTCAGTGCGATTGAGTCGCTCGCGGGTACGGTCGGCATCTCCGAGTTCCTCGCTGGCATGACGATCATCGCCGCGGCGACGAGTCTGCCGGATACGCTCGTGAGCGTGCGGTCGGCACGCGAGGACAACAGCGCGACCAGCCTCGGCAACGTCTTTGGATCGAATACGTTCGACCTCCTCGTGGTCATTCCCGTCGGCGTGCTCCTCGTCGGGGCCGTGCCGGTGAACTTCTCCGTGGCCGTGCCGATGCTCGCCGTCCTCACGCTCTCGACGGTCCTCTTGTTCGGGCTGCTTCGAACCGACCTGACGCTGACGGCCGTCGAGTCGTACGCCCTCGCTGGTGCGTACGCGTTGTTCGTGGCTTGGGTCGTCGCCGAGACCGCCGGCGTAACCAGTCTTCTCCGCGGGGGGTGAGGCGATCGTGGGTCGACACGCCACGTTGACGTCCGACGGTCGGCATCGACAACGAATCCTTAATACGCGTGCTCGTGACCGTACGGAACATGCCCCCGACACCGGAGGAGATCACGTCACTGGTCGGCCGAGAGGTGTACTCAAAAAACGGCGTCTTCGTCGGCGAAATCGAAGACGTCCGTCTCGATTTGGACGCACAGTCGGTAACGGGCCTCGCCCTTGCCGAGTTGAACCACGAGCTCTTTGCCGGCCGCGTCGACCGGTCGACAGGGGTCATCGTCCCGTACCGCTGGGTTCGGGCTGTCGGGGACGTCGTGCTCGTGACAGACGTCATCGAGCGACTTGAGACCGACGACGCAGACGCTGAGGGCGACACCGACGGCCAGGCGGCGTGAGCGTCTCTCTGACGACATAGCCGTCTCTCGGGCGACGTTTTAGTCACCCGCGTGACGCGCCGTAGCGATCAGAATGGGAGCGCGTCGCGGAGACCGTCGAAGAACCCACCACGGCGTCGTCTCGCGTCGTCGAACACCGGGTACAGCGTCTCGAGGAGTTCGGTCTCGGTCTCGAACCGCGACTTCGGAACTGTCTCCAATGCTGACGCCAGCTCTATGGTTCGACCCTTCGAATCGTACGGGATTGCCGGCTCCTCGAGTGCGTGGAGCACCTCCTGGCTCGTCGCCGGATACGAGAGGTCCGACTCGTCGAGCCGCGCGCTCAACGTAGCGATGCCGAACTCAATCGCCTCCGGTTCTGTGGACTCGCCGCCACCAGGTGGCCGTGCTGCCATCGCTCTCACATTACCACCCCGCCGTCTTTAATTTCGGGTTTTGTCAGGACGACGTCCGTCGCTACCGCGGGACTGATCCTTCTGGCGGAACCGCGTCTACGGCGACGAGTTCAAGCTCGCGGCCGGCCCGATCGAACGCGGCCACGTTGTCCCGGCCGTACGGCGGCACGGCGATCACGACGACGGCGGCGAGGTCGTCAGTCTTCGACAGCGTCAGCCGGCCTGTCGGGTGTGAGAGGAACCGTCCTCGCCCGCCCTGGACCGGCGTTCCGAGGTCAACGCCGAACACGGCGTTCACCGACCCGCCGGCCGCACCGAGCGTGTAGTGGGTAAACACTGGAACCTCGGGCGGGAGATCGACGGCGTCGTCAAAGTCGCCTGCGGGCGTCGTTGAGAGCCGGCGGTTGGTCGCGGTCGGGTCGCGCTCGTCGGCGTCTTCGAGCAACACCGTCAGCAGGTCGCTGGTGAAGTACACGGGCGACACAGTCGTTTCAGACACTGATCGCGTCGCGGAGCGTCTTCGCGTAGAGACCGGGAGCCTTCCGGCGCGCGTTTGCGAGCGCGTCGGCGATGGCGGCGCCCGCGTTGTCGTGGACGCCGACGCCGTGGCCAACGAGGACGCGGTCCGGGTCAAGGCCGCCGAGTGCCTCTCGAGGCGGCGTGAACCGTAACATTGGATGGACGCCGAGTCGCTCACGACGCCCCCGGAAGTACGACGCTGTCCCGAGCGACTCGGGAACGTAGAGCGTCGACCCATCGAAGAGTCCGACCTCCTGCCACGGCGGCACTGTTGAGTCACGAATTCGGATCGCTTCGAACTCGCTGTCGGCGAGCGCTCGATCGAAACGGCGAACAGGTGCTCCGAGCGCGTCAGCCACGCCCGTCATCCAGGATGGGACGTAGACCGGGACATCGTGACGGGTTGCCACGGCGGCCGCGTCCCGTTTGTGTCGGTCCAATGCGACGACGACGCCAACAACGGTGCCGAGTTCGCCGAGTAGGTCGTCAAGCCCGGGGGCATCGACCGGGTCAAGCACCCACACGTTGGGTGACGCCTCAGGGTCTGCGTCGTCTTCGGGCGGGACCGCGACCGCGTGACTCGCTCGCTCCATCGCCTCGTTCGGATACGTGATCCAGCCCACACCGTGGTTGAACCGGTCGACCTCGTGGAGCTCGGGGTCGCCGACGGCTTTCATGTCCATACGGATACGTCGTGTGGGATCCATTTCAACCCCCGTGTGCGGTCTCCGGCACTGGATGCACACGAACTCTTGCGGCCGCCCGTAGGGACACTCCCCTCACTCGTCCGGCCACTTGATCGAACAGCCGCGCGAGGGGCGGTCCGGAATCGAGACGGGTTCACCGGCGAGGACGGACTCGACAGCATCACGTGCGTAGTTCGTCGTTGGCTCCTCGTCGGGTCCCAAGGCGTCGTCGAGTCGACCGTGGTATCGGAGCCGCCACTCGCCGTCTGTCCGGCCGAATAAGAATGGGTCGGGCGTACACACTGCGCCGTAGGCCGCAGCGACCGCGCCAGTCTCATCGCGGAGGTACGCGTCGTACGCAATAGTCCCCTCAGCGACGCGTTCGCGCATCGCTTCGAGGGAGTCCTCCGGGTACGCTGCTGCATCGTTAGGATTGATCCCGACGATGGCGAGGTCGTCGTACGCCACGGCGAGGTCGTTGAGGAGGTCGAACTTCCCTTTCGCGTACGGGCAGTGATTACAGGTGAACACGACGAGTAACGCCTCGGCGTCGACGTCTGCGAGCGCGAGGTCGCCGTCGACACCCGGAAGATCGAACGATGGAGCGACGTCACCGCGGTCGAGCTCGGAGTCGGACTCTGTCAGGACCATATCGTACCGTACTGCGGCCGCAGGCAAAATCGTTCTGGGGACGTGGTCCGCGTATCGTCGGGCTCTGACCGCTTCCTCAAGGCCGAACTGCGCTCATACTCGCTGGAGCGCGTTCATTCTCGACCGGAACGCGCCGGTGCCCAGTAGCCTACGGCGACACCGGGTTGCCGGTGAAATGTACTCGATCTCGGTCGCGTGGTGTGCGATCTAGAAGGCGTCGGCGTGGACCGTGACGGCCGCCTGGAGGTCGTCTTTGAGTGCGGCGTGGACGTGACAGATCCCCTCGGCACGCTCGACGAGATCGTCGGCGACCTCGTCGTCGAGGTCGGCCTCGACGAAGAGGTCGAACGCGACCGATGAGAGGTCGTCCTCGTCGTCGAGGCTCGCGCTTGCGTCGATCTGGAGCTGACCGAGGTCGTCCTCGCCCGCCTGACTGGCGCCGACGCGGAACGCGGGAATGAAACAAGAGGCGTACGTCGCGACGAGTGTCGCATTCGGGTTGGGGCCGGTCTCGTCGGTCGCGTCGATCTGGAGATCGAAATCGCCGACCTGACTCGTACACGCATAGCCCGATTCACACAGCGTTGAGGTCTCGATGTCGGACATGACGACTCGAAGGATGAGTCGTTTGTGGGTAAATCTTCCTACTTCTCCCGTCGGGCGTCACGAACCGTCGCGCCGTCGTCACGCCGCGGGCTCACTCGCCTATCGTGTAGGTCTCGTCGCCCTCGAGGACGACGGGTTCGGCGGCCGCGCCGGCTGCTTTGACCTCGTCGACGAACTCTTCCGTGTCGATTTCGATCGGTGGGAACGTATCGTAGTGCATCGGGAACACCACCTCGGCGCCGACCCAGTCGGCAGCGATACCCGCGCCGGCCGGGCCCATGGTGAAGTGGTCACCCGTGGGGAGGGCAGCGGCAGTCGGCTCGAGATACGGGGCAATCACGTCGACCATTTCGGACATCAGTCCGGTATCACCCGCGTGATAGAACGCGGTGCAGTCGGGGTTCGACGCCTGTGTCGGCTTCGCATCGCCTACAACGAAGCCCGTCGGCATGCCGGCTGAGTGTTCGTACCCCGTCTCGATTCCGCTCGAGTGGTCGGCCCGGACCATCGTCACCCAGGCGTCCCCACACTTGACGGTCCCACCGATGTTCATTCCCATGCCACCGACGGCCGCCTCGTGGCCGATGTGATCTTGTACGTACGATGCCAGCTCGGGCGTGGCGACCACGACCGCGTCCTGAAAGTGATCGGCATCGCCGATGTGATCGGCGTGGCCGTGTGTCAACAACAGATAGTCGGGATTGAGCGATTCGGGGTCGACGTCGGTCTTCGGGTTGTCAAAGAACGGGTCGATGAGCAGCTCGGTGTCGCCGACAACGACGTGCCACGTGGAGTGGCCGTGCCAGGTGAGCTCCATGGTACGGCCGATACGTCACCGCGAAGCGTAATAAATGTCGTCGGCGCGACGACACTGCTATCTGCCACTATGGGCGATGTGCCAGCCGGCACAACACGCGCTCACACCTCGCCTGCGAGGTCGGCGACGACCATGTAGAGCGCGAACGCGGCCACGAGCAGTCCGGCAAGCTGCGTCCCTGCGGTCGCAATGAAGCCGACATCGTACACGAGCGGCGCGGCCATGAACCACCCGCCGAAGATCGTCGTCAGCGTCGCCGCCGGCAGGCTCACCGCATCGTGGCGCAGATACGCGAGTGCGTTCTCCCCCGCGAAGACGAGTCCGACGAGTCCACTCGTGACGACGCTGCCGACGAACGCCTGCGGCGCACCGCCGACAAGCGGGGTGATCGTCGCCAAGGCGGTACCCGCGACGCCGATCGCGGCAGCCGCCGAAAGGAGTCCAGCACCACGTTTCTGTGACATATCGATCACGTTTGTAGCGCGGGTGAAAAACCCCCGTCCAACTGAGTCCAGTCGCGCCTCCCGGCCGGTCGGAGACTGCCTCAGCCGGCGGTCATTTATACTCCCTCTTCGATCGGCCCGTATGCACTACGCACGGTTCCGTGACCCGGCTGGTTCAGTCCGCGAGGGGCAGTACGATTCTGAGACGGAGACGGTTGCATTCGGCGGTGAGGAGTACGCGTTCGACGACCCGGCCATCGACGTGCTCCCGCCGACGGAGCCCTCGAAGATCGTCTGTGTCGGCCGCAATTACGCCGATCACGCCGCAGAGATGGACAACGAAGTCCCAGATCGCCCGCTACTGTTTTTGAAACCCCCGAACACGCTTGCCGGCCACAGCGACACCGTCACCGTGCCGGCTGGCAAAGACCGCGTCGACTGGGAGGCAGAGCTCGCGGTCGTGGTACGCGAGTCGTGCAAGCACGTTGACGCCGCGGACGCGATGGACGTCGTCGCGGGATTCACCTGTATGAACGACATCTCAAATCGTGATGACCAGAACCGCGAGCAGAACTGGGTGCGAGGGAAGGCCTTCGATAACGCAGCCCCACTCGGCCCGGTCATCGCGACGCCCGACGAGGTGCCGGCCGACGCGGCCGTTGAGCTCCGTGTCGACGGTGAGACGAAACAGTCGGGGAATCGGTCCCAGCTCATGTTCGACGTCCCGACACTGATCGAAGAGATCACTACGTACCTCACGCTTGAGGCGGGTGATGTGATCGCGACGGGGACGCCGGACGGTGTGGGGCCGCTTTCCGACGGCAACACTGTCGCCGTCTCCGTCGAGGGCGTCGGCACACTCGAACACGATGTGCGCGTGCCGTAGCCTGACGACCGATACCCTCGTCCACCCCGCTGGGATGCTGCCAGGTACCACACCACGTTTCCGGTGAACCGATGCGGTTTCACCGCTCGAAAACGACGATCCCACTGAGACGCTCGTGACGCCTGCCACTCCCCAGGGCCGCGACGGCCAGGCCCCGCAAACCGTCCTCGTCGCGCGGGCTGCGGACCGCGACCCGGACACGACCGAGATTCGCGCCCTCGCGACCGCCGCCGGATACGACGTGGTTGAGGCGATCACCCAGCGCCGGCGAGAGGATCCGACGTACGGTGTCGGCCGCGGGACGGCCGAGACAGTGGCGCGACGCGTGACGGCCATCGACGCCGATGCGATCGTCTACGACGGGTCGCTATCGCCGGGCCAAACGTTTTCTCTCGGTGACCTGCTGCCTGCCGGGGTTGCTGTAGTCGACCGACCGCGGCTCGTGCTCGGGCAGATCGCAGCGGCGAGCGACTCCCGGGCGGCGACGCTCCGGTTTGAGCTCGCGATCCGCCGATACGAACTCCCCCGTCTCAGAGAGGTCGTCGGGCGAGACGGTCACGCGAGACGACTCCGACCGGAAGGTGCCGGTCGGGTGCGGGATCTCGAGCGCCAAGTCGAGCGTCTGGAGACCGAACTTGAGGCGTGTGTGTCCCCCGCAGAGACGACTGGCGATGGGCAAACAGATGCGCCCGGCGGTGGCTCCGGTCCAAGCCACGTCGCCATCGTCGGATACGCCAACGCGGGGAAGTCGCTTCTCTATCACCGACTCGACGCGTGGACGGAAGCGAAGCCGGCCACGACTCGAACCGAGGATCCGGCAACCACGACTGGAACCGACAACCACGACGGGACCGAACTGGACACGGTCACGGACCAGCCGCTCGCCACTGTCGGGACGTTGACGACAACGACCACGCTGGCCGGTCGTCGGCTTCGACTGACAGACACGACCGGCATCGTCGCTGGGCTCCCGGCGGAGGCGCTCGGGGTCTTCGATCAAACGCGTGTGGCAGTCCGCGAGGCGACCGTCACGCTGCTGGTGGTTGACGCCAACAAGCATCCGTCGGAGCTCAAGCGTCGGCTCACGGCCGTCGTCAAGCGTCTTGACGACGACCATCACGACGTGATCCCGATCGTAACACACGTCGACAGGCTGGTGTCGCAGCGCGGTGTCGACGAGTCGACTGAGCTGACCCATACGACCGACTTCGTCGCGACCGAGGCCGACACCGCCACCGCCGTCGCGTCTCGTACTGCCGTGATTGTCGATGAACTCTCCGCGTCAGGGCTTGAGCCACAGTGCGACCCGATCCCACTTGATGCGCGCTACGGAGTCGGACTCGACGCGGTCGTCTCGGCGGTCGTCGACGCCCTTCCGACAGCGACGGAGACCCTGACTGTAGCGTACGGTGACGACACGCAGGCGGCGATTTCATGGGCGTACGATCGCACCCTCGTAACCGATGTGTCGTACGGCGAGGACGGGATCGACGTCTCACTCGCCGGTCGACCGGAATCGGTCGCGGCCGCGGTTCGTCGCTTGAAGCAGTGAGCCGGTTACCGAGCCTGACCACATCTCGACTGTCGCCCGCTACTGCCCGTCGTGCTGTGGGCCCCGGTGGGCTAGTTCGGTCAGTATTAAGGCCGGCGCCGCCGGACAACATGGTATGGAACCACGGGACCTCTCTGAACACTCCCCGTACGTCCCTGGCCGGGGCGTCGAGGAGGTCGCCCGCGATCTCGGGATTGACCGGTCGTCGCTCATCAAACTCTCTTCGAACGAGAACCCACACGGCCCAAGTCCGGCTGCGGTGGAGACGATCCGCGAGCACGCCTCGAACGTGAACGTCTACCCGAAGTCCTCACACGCGGATCTCACGGAGCGGATCGCCGAGCTGTGGGACGTCTCCCCGACGCAGGTGTGGGTTTCGCCCGGCGCGGACGGCTCGATCGATTACTTCTCTCGTGCCGCACTCGAGCCGGGCGACCGGGTCCTCGTCCCCGATCCGGGATTCGCGTACTACGAGATGTCGGCGCGGTACCACCACGCTGGCGTCGAGACATACACGCTCTCACCGGCTGACCAATTCGAGCAGACGGCCGAGACGGTCCTCGACGCCTACGACGGCGAGCGTGTGGTGTACCTCACCTCGCCGCACAACCCGTCCGGCTCCGTGGTGCCGCTCGACACCGTCGAGGCGATCGCAGACGGCACCGACGAGGAGACGCTTGTCGTCGTCGACGAGGCGTACGGCGAGTTCTCGCCGGTCGATAGCGCGATCGGCCTGCTCGATGGGCGCGATGACGTCGCCGTGTTACGGACCTTCTCGAAGGCGTACGGGCTCGCGGGACTCCGGATCGGATACGGGGTCGTTCCCGAGCCGTGGGGAGGGGCGTACGCCCGAATCAATACCCCGTTTGCGGCAAACGAGCTGGCCTGTCGGGCCGCGCTCGCGGCGATCGACGATGAGGAACACGTCCGCAAGACGGTCGAGACGGCTGCGTGGGCCAGAGACCACATTGAGACGGCGCTCGACGCCCCGACGTTCGACTCAGCTGGCAACTTCGTGCTCGCCCAGGTCGGCGACGGAACGGCCGTCGCAGAGGCCGCCCAAGAGCGCGGCGTTATCATCCGCGACTGCACCTCGTTCGGGCTCCCAGATTGTGTCCGAGTCTCGACGGGAACCCGCGAGGAGACCCGTGAGGCCGTCACCCGGCTGAACGAGGTACTCGCCACGCTCGACCGAGGAGTAGAGGCGTGACGGGGACGACGGACCGCATCGCCGTCACTGGCACGCCCGGCACCGGCAAGTCGACGGCGACGGCGTTGCTCGCGGACACATTCGACGTGATCCACCTCAACGAGTTGATCAAGGGTGACCCCACACTCTGGACCGACCGTGATGCGACACGCGACACGCTCACCGCCGACCTCGAATCCATCCGTGAGCAACTCGGCGACTGGTCGGGACTACTCGAGTCACACCTCGCACACCACTTCGCGGCCGACCGCGTTGCCGTGCTGCGGTGTCACCCCGAGACGCTTACGACGCGGCTTCAGACTCGTGGAGAGTCGCCGGCGTCCATCGACGAGAACGCCGAGGCCGAGGTGCTCGACGTGATCCTCTCGGAGGCCGTCGCCGAACACGGCACAAATCGAGTCTACGAGGTCGACACGACGGGCCTGTCACCCGAAGCGGTCGCCGAGGAGCTCCGGTCGATTGCTCTCGACGAGGCGACGCCACAGGTCGGGACGGTCGACTTCACCGCGTTCTTATGATTCGAGGTGCCACCCCAGTGACGGATGAGGGCCGACAGACGTCTCGAGGTGACAGCCGGTGACGCTCGATCGCCTTCGACCGGTCGCAGACCGGCTACTTGGCCCGTGGGTGGCTGCCGCCGTCCGCCTCGGGCTCAGCCCGGACCAGGTGAGTCTTGTCGCGTTCGGCGCCGCGGTCGTCGCTGCCGGTGCCTTTGCTGTTGCGACTCCAGCGCTGTACGTGCTCGGCGGCGTACTCGTCTTTCTTAACGGCTGGTTGGACCTCGTCGACGGCGCGCTCGCCCGCGAGCAAGGAGCATCGTCGGCCGCTGGGGACCTCCTCGATCACGTGTTCGACCGGTATGCCGATCTCGCGCTTATCGCCGGATTCACCGCCGGCGTCGACGCGTACGGGCTCGGCTTCCTCGCGGTGACGGGCGTCTTGATGACGTCGTACCTCGGGACCCAGATTCAGGCGGTGGGGATCGGCCGCGAGTACGGCGGGCTCCTCGGGCGTGCCGACCGACTGGCGCTGATGGGGATCGTGGCGGTCGTCGCCGCAGTCGTCACCGGGCCGCTTTTCGCCGGTGTCGGCGTCGTTGAGCTGCTGCTCGGGTTGTTCGCCCTCGTTGGTCATTTTACCGCACTCCAGCGATTTCTTGGTGCGTGGCGAGGGCTCTGAGTATTCGTTCGTCGTCTCTCGAGATCCGCGATGGACGACCGCGGTCAGTTTGTCGATCCGTCCGCCGCTGCCACCGGGTTTAAAACACTTGGCCCAAAAGACGAGGTATGCCGACCTTCGAACTCAATCTCTCGGACGACGTGTACGCCGAGTTTCAGCAGCTCGCGGACACCGAATTCGTCACCGAAGAGCAGGCCATCGAGGAGCTGATCGCCTCTGGGATCGAGGCGTACAACGTCTCGATCGTCGACGACGACCCACGCGACGAGATGCTCGACGGCGCGGAGAACAACATGTTCGACACCGCACAAGATCCCGGAAGCTTGGAGGACGACCGGTTATAGCGCGGTTCCAGCCCCCCGTTGACGATATCGAGTTAGTATCCGAGCCGTAGCGTTCGGTTCGCGACGACGATCGTGAGCCCGAGCGCCATCACGCCAGCGAGGAGCCCGAACGCGACTCCCCACCCTGCCACGTCGGAGATTGCGCCGACGACGACACTACCCGAGGCGCCGAACACCATGTAGACGGTTCGGACGAGTCCGAAGCCGGCGCCTCGTTCGGCATCTGACAGCAGATCCATGAATCGCGACTGGACCGGTGCGCCCCAAGACATCGCTACGCCGACGAGGAGCACGGCACCGGCGGTGGGGACGAGCCCGAGGCCCCCACGAGCAACGGCAACCAGTGACCCATACCCGACGACGCCGGCCGCCATCGTGATCATGACCGTTTCATCGCGTCCGATACGGTCCGAAAGCGACCCCGTCACTGGCTGGGTTCCCCCGTGGACGACGAAGTACAGCGAGAACAACAGTGCAGACAGTGTACTCGAGAGTCCGTGTCCAAGCTCTAAGAATGTCGGGAGAAACGAGGCGGTCGCCTGCCACGTGAACGCCCCGAGCGTCGCCAAGGCGGTCGTGTAGAGGATCGATGGACGCGAGAGCAGCGCGCCCAGGGGACCGAATGCGACTCGCTCCCGCATCGACTGGTCGGGACGCATCGGCGCAGTCGGCCGAATGTTCCGGGCGAATAGCGCGAACACTGGGACGGCGACGATCGTCCCGAGGAGGATGCCGACCCGCCAGCCATAGCGTGCTCCGATCAGTGCGGCGATCGGTGGCGCAGCGAGTCCGGCAATCGGTCCGCCGGCGACGTGGACGCCGATCGCCCGGCCGATGTCGTCGAACTGCCGGGTCAGAAACGTCGTCGCGACGGAGTAGTGGAGGCCGGCGCCCGCCCCGAGGAGGACGGTGAACGCGGCGAATCCGAGGATCGACGGTGAGACGGCGATGAACACCGAGGCGATCGCCGTTGACCCGACCGCGACCAGGATCACGGTTCGCTCGCCGTAGCGGTCGCCGAGGATGCCCGAGGGAAACTGCGACAGCGCGTACGCGAGCCACATTCCAGAGAGCGCGAGTCCAACTGTGGCGTTACTCACCTCGAACGTCGCCGTGATCTCCGGCACGAGCGGACTGATGGCTAGTCGGGCGACCATCGTCGCGGTGAACGCGAGCGTACAGAGCGCGAGCGCGGTGTGGGCGTACCGCCAGTTCACGGGCGTCGTATCCGACCGGGGTCAAAGCGGGTTCCGATCTCGGCGGTGGTCGCCGGTTCGACGACGGTCACTGGTCCGGCGACGGTCGCGGGGACGGTGCGGATGCTGGTGTCTGAACGCGCCCGCGTCCGGTGGTCACGCCACCTGGAACGAGAGCGGATAGTCGGTGAGAGTCTCGGCACCGTCTTCGGTGACGACGACGAGGTCTTCGAGCCGCACGCCGCCGATGGCGGGATCGTAGAGCCCGGGCTCGACGGTGATGACGTTTCCAGGCTCGAGTTCAGGACCGCCGCTCGCCAGCCGGGGGAGTTCGTGGACGTCGAGGCCGATCCCGTGGCCGGTCGAGTGGATGAAGCCGGTCTCGGTCTCCGGGTCGGTTCGGAACGTTGGCTCGCCGGCATCCTCGTACACTGCACAGGCGGCGGCGTGTACGTCCTCGCCGGTGGCCCCAGGCTCGACGGTCTCGACGGCCGCATCGAGGGCCTCCACGGTCAGGTCGTACCACTCGCTGGCGGCCGGCTCGGGGTCGCCTACACAGAACGTCCGTGTCATATCGGCGTGGTAGTGCGTCTCTTTCGAGCGCGGAAAGATGTCGACGATGATCGGCTCGTTCGCCCGCAGCGGTCCCGATCCGCGGTCGTGGGGGTCTGCCGCCTGCACACCGCCCGCAACGATCGTCTCGTCGAGCGCGCAGCCGTGCTCGATCAGCGTGGTCTCGATCGCGGTGGCGACCCGCTCGCTGGTGAGTGGCTCGTCTTCGTACACGAGCGTCTCGGGCGGAAGCGGCTCGCCATCCGAGCCGAGAGGGCCGTCTGTACCATCTGCACCAGCCGGTGTCGCAGCCGCAAACAGCGCCGCTGCCGTCTGCATCGCTGCTTCGTTCGCCCGCTGTGCTTTCCGGATGGCGTCGATCTCGTCATGTGTTTTCACTGCCCGGATGTCTTGGAGCGTGTCAGCATCGTCGACGTGGACCTCGATCCCACGCGCTCGGAGCGCGTCCGCGGTTCCAACCGGACCCCGCGGCGGCACAGCAACCGACTCGACGTCCTTGTCGGCGACGAACGCGGTGTACATGTCGTACCGGTCCTCGCGGCCGCCATACTCGTAGTCGTAATCGGCGTGGCGCTCGACGGTATCTGCGGCCGCCTCACGTCTCGCACGGCCGTACTCGAGCCCCGAGACGAGCGTGTGTATCTCGCCGTCTGCGTACAGCGTGAGAAACGGGTCGGGACCCGTGAATCCGGAGAGGTACAGCTGGTTCGCGTCGTCGGACGCGGCGTCGATCAGGAAGCCGTCCGCTTCGAGCGAGTCGAGCGCTGCCTCGAGTCGTGTGCGGTCCATACTAACATCGTCGGCCCGACGAGCAAAGGGATTGTCCTCGCGGCTGTCGTCGACGAGCGCGACTCGGTTGGCGGTCTTCCGTCCACGTAACGTATAAATAGTCGTGACGGTGCGACTCCGTACACGATCGATCCGGATTGTGTCGGTGGGCCGTCGGTTGAACAGATACGACGAAATCGGCCCATCAACCCGAGCAACAAACGATTTACCGAGCAGTGCGGTAGCAATAGATTTATGTGTATTCGAACCCTTTGCATTAGTGAGGAACCTCAAACCGAGATCCATCTCTCGGACCCGCGTCTCTCCACCCGAGTTACACAATGAGCAACAACGTTCGAACGTACACGACGGAGCACGTCGACGACGAGCAGGAAACCGAGTCGTCGGCGGATGAGGAACTAACCTGTCCCGAGTGCAGCGGTCAACTCGCGACGGACACCGAACACGGTGAGACAGTCTGTGTCGACTGCGGCCTAGTCGTCGAATCCGACGAGATCGATCGCGGGCCGGAGTGGCGCGCGTTCGACTCCCGTGAGAAAGACCAGAAATCGCGCGTCGGCGCCCCGACAACGAACATGATGCATGATAAGGGGCTCTCGACGAACATCGGCTGGCAGGATAAAGACGCCTACGGTAAGTCACTGTCGAGCCGGCAGCGCGAGAAGATGCAGCGGCTGCGCACGTGGAACGAGCGCTTCCGAACGCGCGATTCCAAAGAGCGCAATCTAAAGCAGGCGCTCGGTGAGATAGACCGCATGGCGAGCGCGCTCGGCCTGCCGGACAACGTCCGTGAAACCGCCTCCGTGATATACCGCCGCGCGCTCGACGAGGATCTGTTGCCAGGACGATCTATCGAAGGCGTCTCGACTGCGGCGCTGTATGCGGCCGCCCGCCAGGCGGGGACCCCACGCAGCCTCGATGAAATCGCTGGCGTATCCAGGGTGGAAAAAGACGAGATTGCTCGCACGTACCGGTACGTCGTCCGGGAGCTCAAACTCGAGATCCAGCCGGCTGACCCCGAGAGCTACGTCCCGCGGTTTGCCTCCGATCTTGAACTCTCTGATGAGTCGGAGCGACGCGCCCGTGAGCTGCTCGCGACCGCCAAATCACAGGGGATCCACTCGGGGAAGTCACCCGTCGGACTCGCTGCCGCCGCCGTCTACGCTGCCTCGCTGCTCACCAATGAGAAGGTCACCCAGAGCGAGGTGAGCGAGGTCGCTAACATCTCGGAGGTCACCATTCGCAACCGCTACCACGAGCTGCTCGAAGCCGAAGACGGCATCGCGGTGAACTGAGGGCGTGGTAGGCACGATCGGGCTCGGTCCGTCCTAGCGTAGTCTATCCCGGTGAGGTCGACTCCGAACGCACTAGCCGTTCCGGCGTGAGGACCCTTCATGGAGACGACTCGCCACTTTACCGCGACAGTTTACGTGGTTAACGACGGCGCGACGGCCTTACACGAGCACGAACGGCTCGGCATCCACCTGCCGCCGGGCGGCCACATCGAACGAGACGAACTCCCACACGAGGCCGCTCTCCGCGAGGTCCGCGAGGAGACCGGCCTAGAGGCGACGCTCGTCGCGGATCGCGCCGACGTGGACGCGCCGAACGGCCGGCCGCTCCCCGAACCGGCACATCAGATGCTCCACGACATAGACGTCCACCCGGACGGCTCGGTCGGTCACCAACACATCGATCACCTATACTACGCCAGCGTGCCGAGTCGACGAATTGACCCACTCGGCCGCGACGAAGCGGACGGCGATGCGTGGACGTGGTATACGCCAGCGGAACTCGCCGCCGGGCCCTTCGATACGGACGTCGTCACACTGGGTCGAGAGGCGATAGCGCGCGTGAGTGAGATCGCAGACGATGGTACCCGCGGCGTCTGACGCTCCGGAAGCTATTTGAGTCGCTGCTGGAGAACTACCGGCATCATGGACGCACAGCGACGAGAGGCCATTACCGAGTGGTCGGCACGGGAGTTCACTGACGGCTTTGCCGGACTCCGCCGGTTCGCCGACCGTGGCGTCTCCGGCGCGGTCACCGACGGTAGCGGCTGGCTCTTTCTTTTCGACGGGCGCGTCGTCGGGACTGTCGACACGGACCTTGACTCGTTCGCCGACGCCGACGGTACGGTGTACGAGGCACCGGACCGGTCGCTTCCGGCGTTGTTCGCGATGCGCGAGCGCGGCGGGCGTAAACGGGCGCAGTATTACACCGAAGACACCCCGCTCGCTGACGCCGACCGGACGCTCTCTGACGGTGGGTTCACCGGCTACATCGAGCTCTCTGAGCACGTGCTGTCTGGCGACTACTACGTTGTCTATGCCGCCGGCGAGTCGATGGCGGCCGCCTTCGTCGGGAACGCTCGGCGGCTTGAGACGGGTGACGACGCCTTCGCGCTCGCCGACGACGAAGTCGGGATCTACACCGTCTACGAGGTCGATCTCGACGTTCAGGAAATTCCACGACCAGCGGAGACGACGAGTGATGAGTCCTCGACAGCAACCACAGGCGCGGACGAGTTCGCCACTGAAGACGACGAGCCTGCCGCGGGAGACAACGAACCCGCTACGGGAGATGATAACTGCCCGACGGACGACGTCGTGAGCGACCCGTCGCCCGCCGACGAGACACCAACGCCGAACCCCTCGGAGCGTACTGCAGCACAGGAAGCCGATACCACCGACACGTTCACCGCTGCCGCCGTCACCGACACCGCGGAGACAGACGACAGCTCCAATCAGGCCGAAGACGAGGGGTCTGCTGTGGCGACTGAAGCCGCAGAGACCGAGTCGAATCGATACGACATCCCCTTAGATGCCGACTGGACGACAGACCCGGACGCGGTGGCGGACCCGAAGCGTGTCGAAGACACAGCGGAGCCACACGAGTCAGTGGACCAAAGCGAGCCTGACGAGCCGGAGAGCGAAGCCGACCCGAGCGACGACCGTGGTGATGCCGCCGAGCCCACTGCCGGCACCGAGCCCGCTGACTCGGACGATGTGGATTTGGATGACAGAAACGAGCCGGCCACGGATACCACCACCGAGGGCGGCGACACCGACTCGGAGACGCCTCGTTCAGACGACGAGGACGACGTCTTCTCAGAGGAAGCCACCTGGCGTGAGGCGGCTTCGACTCCCACACTGGAGTCGACTGCGGCCGACAGCAACTCCGGAACCGAGGCGGGTGACCCGGCGCGAGCGCCGGAGGTCGGCGATGAAGCGGCATCACCGACCGCAACGGACGCCCGTGATTCGGTCTCCGACGAGAGCGATGCAATGGAGACTGCCGACGAATTCGATGAGCCAGCACACGGTCGCAGTGAGACCGCGAGCGGTTCTGCAAGTGTCCCTGTCTCAGCGGACGATGAGCCGACTACGACCGCGGAGCCGTCCGCGAACGGCCCGGCGGTCGGTGAGTCGCCCCCTGAGGACCGACTTCGTGAGCTCCGGTCGGCGCTCGCGTCAGTCACGTCAGAGCGGGATGACGCCATTGCCCGACGCGATGCGTTCCGCACGCGGTACGAGCAGATAGCCAACGAGCGCGACGAACTCGTCGAAGAACGTGAGGAGCTGCGTGAGACCGTCGACGAACTTCGGTCGGATGTCACACGCCTGCGCGAGGAGCTTGCCGCGGCGCGTGATCAACTCCCCGACAGCGACGAGCAGTTGTCACCGGCGGCGGCGCTCGATGGGACGAACCTGTTTATAAGGTATGGGTCCCGGACCGGCGCGACGCTGGAGGCGGCACACGACGGTGAACGCGATCGGTCCGAACTCCAGGCGAACCTCCGGATCGAACACCACACCAGCTTCGAGACCGACGGGCTCACTGTCGACGGCGAGTCCTTCGAGTCGTTTCTCCACGGGACGATAGCGTACCGGTTTACCCGATGGCTCACCGAAGACCTGCTCTTTGAGATCGCGGCGACCGGGAATGCCGGCGCACTCCGTGACCTCTACGACGCGCTCCCCGAACTTGACCGAGCGGAGCTCGGTGGGTCAGTATCGGTCGTCCACCGCGAAAACGGCGAGGAGGTGCACGAAGAGCGGTCATTTGACCTTGTGTTCCGTGACCGCATGGGCAACCCGCTGTTCGTCGCCGAGTTGAACGATTCGCGTTCGCCGACCGGCGGTGGCAGTCTCGAATCGCTCGTGGCGAACGGTGGAGCACTCGCCGCGTCGAACGACTCGTTCGCTGGCGCCTTCGCGGTTACGGCGAGCTTCTTCGAACCGGACGCGCTTGAGGTCGCTGGCGATGCCGTCGGTGGCGGGCTGCTCAGCCGATCGAGTCAGAAAGGCCTCGTGAAACTCTCACGCAAGCGTGGCTATCATCTTTGTCTCGTCGAATCACGCGATGGTGAGTTCCATCTGACGCTCCCGAACCTCTAGTCGCCGCAGAAATCGGCTATCATGACGGATCGGGCGTAGTCGTCGTACCAGTCGCCGTCGCGGTACTGTTCTCGTCTGTTCCGGTTGCTCCTCGCGTCTCTCGGCTTAGCTTTCGATCTCTGCGGCGTCGTCGATCCGCATCGACCCGAGCTTCTCGACTGTATCGTCCAGCTTGTCGTCCAACTCGTCGACGAACTCGTGTGTTCGGTCGGTCGTTATCGCCCCTTGGCTGGACGGCTCGATCAGATTCTCCTCTTCGAGGACCCGCAGCGAGTACCGGACCTTATGATGTGGGTACCCGGTCTCGTTCGACATCTTGACGATCCCAATCGGTTCGTTTTCGATGACCATTCGTAATACCTGGAGGTGCCGTTCGAGCATGTCCACTTCTTTCTCGAGTCGATCTATCATGCCATGTGTTAACTCGTCTTTCGCCTTTTTAAACGTTGCTGTCGGGGCGAGCAACGGCGGATATTCGGTGGAACAGCATGCGAGTAGTTAACGGTTCGGATTAGCCCCTCCGTTATCGGTGCCTACAACGATCGTTCATGGGTATCGATCCGGTGGGAATCGGCGACGGACCGTAATCGGTTTTACCACCCGCTCGGAACGGACGAGCGGTATGACTGTCACCATCGTCGGCTCCCAACTCGGCGACGAGGGCAAAGGCGCGCTCGTCGATCGGTGGGGAGGGGACGCGGACGTCGTAGTCCGTTATCAGGGCGGCGACAACGCCGGCCACACCGTCGTCGAAGACGGCACGGAGTACAAACTCTCGTTAGTTCCAAGCGGAGCGGTTCGCGGAACGATCGGTGTCTTAGGGAACGGCTGTGTGGTGAACCCGAACACCCTGCTGTCGGAGATCGACGCCCTCCGCGACCGCGGGCTCGATCCCGACGTCCGGGTCGCCCGCCGTGCACACCTCATCCTCCCGTATCATCGGGTCCTCGACAGCATCGAGGAAGCCGGCAAGGCCGACGACGACGACGGTGTCGAAGTCGGGACCACCGGCCGTGGAATCGGGCCCACGTACGAGGACAAGGCCGGTCGACGCGGAATTCGCGTCGGTGACGTACTCGACCGCGACGTGTTGCGCGAGCGGCTGTCGTACGCGGTCTCACACAACCGTGCCGTCGCCACCGGGGTGTACGGTCTTGACGTCGACGACTCTGAGCACGCGGATGCCTTCGACGTCGACACGCTCTACGAGGACCTGCTCGCGGTCCGCGAGCGACTCCTCGCCGACGAGATGACGGTCAACTGTAGTGACTTTCTTCATCGGCGCCGACAGGCCGGCGACCGCGTACTGTTCGAGGGCGCACAGGGCACCTCGATCGACGTCGACCACGGGAACTACCCGTTCGTGACGTCGTCGAATCCGACGGCCGGCGGCGCCGCGGTCGGGTCTGGTGTCGGCGTCACGGCCGTTGGCAGTGGCGAGGTCGTCGGCATCGTGAAGGCGTACCTCTCGCGGGTCGGGTCAGGGCCGCTTCCGACCGAGCTCGACGGGAACGACCACGAAGCGGCGCTCGCCGACGACATCCGAGAGCGCGGGGGCGAGTTCGGCACGGTCACCGGTCGCCCGCGACGGATTGGCTGGCTTGACCTCCCGATGCTCCGCCACGCGTCCCGCGTCTCCGGGTTCACTGGCGTCGCGATCAACCACGTCGACGTCCTTGCTGGCCTCTCGGAGCTCAACGTCTGTGTCGGCTACGAACTCGACGGCGATGAGATCGACACCGTCCCAACGACGACCGGCCGCTGGGAGCGCTGTACGCCGGTCTACCGCGAGTTCGACACCTGGGACGAATTCGACGGGGCTGCCGTGGCTGATGCGGGCTACGACGCGCTCCCCGAGGCTGCCCAGACCTACGTTGCGTTCGTCGCAGAAGCGATCGACGCTAACCTGTACGCGATCGGTGTCGGACCGGACCGGGCGGCGACGGTCGAGCTCGCGAACCCATTCGACCGGCTCGACGAGTGAGGCTGCTCGTCCGGTGACGATCGTCTCGCCGTCGGGCGGGGTTTTTATGCCCTGGCACGACGAACTCCGAGGTATGAAATCGACCCGTAAGGCGCTACGAGACGGAGACCTTTACAAAGACACCTACGAGCGGCTCACCTGTGCGACCTGCGAGCAGGTATTGAAAAAGCGGAACGACCCCGACAAAGTGTACGCAGTGCGGATCTGTCCAGAGTGCGGTGAACGCTACAAAGAGCTGCGTTAACGAGTCTTCTCTTCACGCGAACACGGCGTCGAAGGCCGCCGCGCCTAACGGGTCGAACGTGCCGGCCGCGACGTTCTCTCGCAGGTGATCTGTGTCGGTCGTCCCGACGAGCGAACAGCGCACCGCGGGTGCGCTTCTGGCGAAATTAAGTGCCCGCTGTGCCGACGTGTCGCCCGCCAGCGTCGCGTCGACGCCTGCGGGAATCGACCCGGCTGTCGTCAGGTCTCCCCCGCCAAGGCTCGCGCTCGTTACGACCGAGAGGTCCGCTTCGTGGGCGAATTGCAGCGTCGACGTCGGCTCTTCGTCTATGTCGTCCGGCAGCCGCTGTGACGCTCGCGTGAACGCGTCGGCCATGGTGACGGTGAACGGCAGCTGGAGGACGCTGAACCCGTGGTCATCGTCGGGACCGACCGTCCTGCCCGCGTTGACGGCGCGCGCCAGGAGCTCCCGAAGCGAGAGGTATGCGTCTGCAGTGTGATCGACCCGGAACGCGTCCCACGTCGCCACCCCGTACTGTCCGATGTCGCCGGCCAGCCGTCGGCGCTCGAGCGTCTCAAAGACGGCTTCGAGCCGGTTGTACACCGCCTCGCGGTCCCGGACGCGAAGCTGCGTCTCGGGAGCGTCCACATAGTACGTGTCGATCGTCTCGACCCCGAGTCGCTCGAGCGAGCGGTCTAGTGACCACTCGATGGCGCGCGGCGCGAGGGTGTGAGCGCCAGCGAGGTCGGCGGGCTCGACGAGCCCGGTGTCGACGAAGCGCTCGCGGATGTACGCTGCGGGGTCTGTCGGCCGCTCGCTCGCGAACGGAAGGAATCCGCCTTTGCTGGCGATGATGACCGCCTCACGGTCGACATCTGCGTCGCGTAGCGCCGCACCGACGACGCGTTCGGCGCGCCCGCACCGGTAGTTCACCGCGGTGTCGATATGGTTCACCCCGGATTCGAGTCCAAGCTGGAGGACTTCACGTGAGGCGTCGTCGACGGCTGCTGTCGCCGCGCCGCGGTACGTACCGAGCCCAACGCTTGAGGCCACGCCAGGGCCGAACCGTCTGAAGTACGTCCGCCCGAAGGCGTCGCCAAACTCGTCACGGTAGCGCCACAGGGCGTCGCGCGTCGACATAGTCGTTTCGTCGGGAGGTGACCACCGCCTAAAGCCTCCGCGGTGACACTGCGTGGCGCGCGTGGATGGGCACTCAACGTCGACCGCGTCGACCACAACGATTAGGCCCGCAGAGCCCGGAAAACGGATACCGTGGCAGACGCCATCGAGTGGCTCCAGAATCGCCCCTACTACGCGGGACAAATCGCCGAGCACCGCCGGCTTCCGGCGTGCGAACCGACGTATGCCGACGTCGAACTCGAGTCCCGGCTCGAGAACACGCTTGCCGACGACGGTGTCGATCGGCTCTACCAACACCAAGCAAAGGCGATCACCGCGATCCGCGACGGCGACGACGTCGTCATCGCCACCGAAACCGCGAGCGGGAAGTCGCTTGCGTATACCGTTCCGGCGTTTGAGGCTGCGATGGACCACGGCGGTCGGACGCTGTACATCGGCCCCCAAAACGCGCTCGTTGCCGACCAGGAGGCGTCGCTCTCGTCGCTTGCACACGGCCTCGGCTTCGGGAGCCGTGTCTCGGTCAAGTCGTACACCGGCCGGCTCTCGCGGTCGAAAAAGCGTGACGTCCGCGACGCTCGCCCGACCGTGCTGCTCTCGAATCCGGACATGCTTCACTACGCGCTGCTCCCGTACGCCGGTCGGCTCTGGGAGTGGTTCTTCTCCTCGCTCGAGTACGTCGTGATCGACGAGGTACACGGCTACCGCGGGGTGTTCGGCACGGGTGTGGCGCTTACGATGCGCCGGCTCGCGCGGACGTGTGCCCGATTCGGGACCGACCCGACGTTCGTCTGTTGTTCGGCGACGATCGGCAACCCGGTCGAACACGCGGCCCGAGTCACCGGACGCGACCCGGACGGAATCACCCTTGTCGACGAGGACACCTCTGGGCGCGGACCGCGTGATTGGGTGTTGTGGAACCCACCGACGTACGACGACGAGTGGGCCGACCGGGGACACGGCCGCCGCCGGTCGAGCCACACGGAGAGCAAACGCCTGTTCGTCGACCTCGTCCAGAGCGGTCGACAGACGCTGACGTTCACCCGTGCGCGCCAGACCGCAGAGCAGTACGCGACCGACAGCGCGAGTGAGCTGCGAAGCCGCGGCGACCACGACCTCGCTGCGAAGGTGGGCGCGTACCAAGCCGCGCTTACAGACGACCGACGCAGAGAGCTTGAGACCGACCTCCACAGCGGTGCCCTCCGTGGCGTTTGGTCGACGAATGCGCTCGAACTCGGCGTCGATATCGGCGGCTTAGACGCGGTGATCCTCGACGGGTACCCTGGGACCCGGATGTCGGCGTACCAGCAGGCCGGTCGCGCTGGCCGGGGAGACGACCCGGCGCTCGTGGTGATGGTCGGCGGCGAAGACCAGCTCGACCAGTACCTGTTGACACACCCGGCCGACTTCTTCGAGGCCCCACCGGAGGACGCGATCTGTGACCCAGCAAACGAGCAGCTGCTCTCACAACACGTCGCCTGTGCGGCTGACGAGTCGTGGCTCTCGCCGGGTGACGAGGCCGTCTTCGGTGACGCGTTTCCGGACACAGTCGGCGGTCTCACTGATGCGGGGACGCTCGCGCGCCGCGACGTCGCTGACGGCACCCGGTGGACGTACGCGGGCGACGAGAGTCCACAGCACGCGATGAACCTCCGGACGGCCACGGACCGGTCGATCGAGCTCATCGACCGGTCGAGTGGTGAGTCGATCGCCTCGTTGGGCTTCGCTGACGCGCTCCGCGACGCCCACCCAGGCGCGATCTACCACCAGCAAGGACGCACCTACGAGGTCGTTGAGCTCGACCTCGATCGCAACGTCGCCGAGTTGCAGTCGTCGTGGGCGGACTACTACACCCAACCGCTTACCGACAAAGACATCATGGTAAACGCGGATCTCGACGAGCGACGACTCGACGCCCGGCCCGACGTACCCGTGCGGTTCGCGTCGGTGACCGTCTCCGAACAGGTCACCGGGTTCGTCCGTAAGGACGCGACCACCGGCGAGTCGCTGGGCGACACACCGCTCGACCTGCCGGAGACGACCCTGCAGACGAAGGCGCTCTATTTCCCCGTCCCACGCGACGTCGAAGCCGAGATGCGGACTATGGGTGGCGATGACGCGGGCGACGCCCCCGGCGGCGAACACGCGTTCAACGGTGGGATCCACGCCGCCGAACACGGTATCATCTCGTTGTTCCCGTTTCACCTGTTGTGTGATCGCGCCGACATCGGCGGTATTTCGACGCCACACCACCCCCACGTCGGCGGACCTGCGGTGTTCGTCTACGACGGCCATCCGGGCGGCGTCGGGCTGACGAAGCGTGGTCACCAGCGCGCCGAGGAGTTGTTCACGCGGACGGCCCGACTCATCGCGGGTTGTGACTGTGCGGACGGCTGTCCTGCCTGCGTTCAGTCGCCCCATTGTGGCAACGCCAACGATCCGCTCGCGAAGGCGCCGGCGGTCCATCTGCTGGAACAACTGACCGGCACCGACGCCTCGACTGACGGCTGAACAGCACCAGTCGTCACGGTGGTCGAGTTGCACTCGCTCTTTTTTGCCGATCGCTTCGGTTTCGGCGGAGGGTTCAGGAGCGTCCGACTCGTTACGCAGATATGGAGTTATTCTGGCACCGACGCGATCTTCGCGTCGCCGACAACGTCGGCCTCGCGGCCGCGTCCGACCGCGGCGCCGTCGCGCCCGTCTTCGTCTTCGACCCGGCTGTGCTCGAACACGGGAGCGACGTCCGTGTTCGACGGCTGCTCGACGGACTCACCGCGCTCGCTGCGGCGTACCGCGACCACGAGAGCGACCTGATCGTCGCACACGGCCGCCCCGAGGCCGTGCTCCCAGCCCTCGCCGACGCCCTCGATGCTGACCGCGTCCGCTGGAACCGCGGGTACTCCGGGCTGGCCCGCGAGCGCGACGCGGCGGTTCGACGGGCGCTCGCAGACGTGGACGTCGCGCGGGAGGCACACCACGACGCCGTCTTACACACCCCCGATTCGATCCGGACGAACGCCGGAGATCCATACTCGGTGTACTCGTACTACTGGAAGAAGTGGACCGACCGCGAGAAGGACACGCCGGTTCCGACGCCCGACGCGGCCGACCTCGCCGACCCGGAGACGCTACGCGCGGCGGCCGATCCCGCAATGCGGGCGGATGGCGGCACCGCGGCCATCGACGACGTTGCGGTTGGTGATCTTCCGACCGCGTCGTCGCTCGGATTCGACGATCCGGCGGCCGACGTCGGCCCCGCAGGGACCGCGGCCGCACGAGACCGGCTTTCGACGTTCCTCGAAGACGCCGTGTTCCGCTACGAGACGGACCGTGATTACCCCGCTCGCGACGGCAACTCGCGGCTCTCGGCGTTCCTGGCGTACGGCGAGATCGGGGTTCGAGAGGTATACGCCGCCACCGAGGAGGCGATGGCGACCGCGGCTGACCGCCCCGAAGACGACGCCGATGAGAGCGTTGAGGCGTTTCAACAGCAGCTCGCCTGGCGCGAGTTCTACACGCAGGTGTTGTACCACAACCCCGAGGTCGTCACGGAGAACTACAAGACGTACGAGGAGGGAATCGAGTGGCGAGACGACCCCGACGAAATAGCCGCGTGGAAGCGCGGTGAGACCGGTTATCCCATCGTCGACGCGGGGATGCGCCAGCTGCGGCAGGAGGCGTATATGCACAACCGCGTGCGGATGATCGTCGCCTCGTTTCTCACGAAGGACCTGCTCGCCGACTGGCGGCACGGCTACGCCCACTTCCGGGACCGACTCGCCGACCACGACACCGCGAACAACAACGGGGGCTGGCAGTGGGCCGCCTCGACGGGGACCGACGCACAGCCGTACTTCCGCATCTTCAATCCGATGACACAGGGCGAGCGGTACGACCCCGACGCCGCGTACATCCAGGAGTACGTGCCCGAGCTTCGCGGTGTCGACCCCGACGTCGTCCACAGCTGGCACGAGTGTTCACCGACCGACCGCGCAAACGCGGCTCCGGCGTACCCAGCACCGATCGTCGGTCACGCCTCGCGGCGCGAGGACGCGCTGGCGATGTACAAGCGCGCCCGCGGCGAGGACCCCGAGGAGTAACGGCCGGGACCGTTCAGAGCGCTTCGAGCGTGCCGCGGTCGACGGCGTCCGCGTCCATCGACTGGCCGCCATACTCGGCGAGGAACGACTCAACGTCGGCTTCGTCGCCGAACGGAACGATGGCCGGGCCCATCGCTCCCGACACCTCGCTGCCAACGACCACGGTCAGCTCGGTCGTCGGTGCGAACGCCGCAGCCTCGACGTGTGACGAAAAGAGCACGTCGCCCCCGGCGCGAAACACCTCCTCGTCGACTCGCGAGTAGTCGGTGAGAAACGTCACTATCGGCTGTCGGCCGGCGTCTTCGGCATCGAATCGGTACGTGTACGCACAGACGCTGCTGCAGAACTGTGCCGGCCGGCCGCCCTCCGGCTCGTCGTCTTCGAAGTGGACTTGCCCGACTGGCCCCGGGTGGTCCTCGATTATCATCCCGCACTCGTCACAGGCGCGCTGTCCGTCGAGTGCAATGGGCTCGATTGACGCTGTGGAGTCGCCTCCGAGACAGCCAGCGACCGAGATCGGAAGCGCGATTGCGACGCCGGCGAGTGCCCGGCGTCGGGTGAGCGCCGATTGTGGTGGCGGTGACATAGCTCGTTGTTCGCGCTTGGAGGGCATAGTCGCTCGGACCAGATCCGGTCCCTAATTCGAGAAACGAACCACGCCGGCTATACGTCAGGAAGCCGGATTTCTCGCGTGGCAGTATTCGACCCGTTCGGCGAGCGCTCGCGTCGCGTGCTCGCCGCGCTCGTCGTCATCGGGGCGCTCGCAGGTGTCACGACGGTCGGTGCGTTCGCCGTCGACCCAGCCGCGGCAGCACCCGAGCCGGTGGCGTACGACGACACGGTCGAACTCGGGCTCTCCTCGGAGACGGACGTGTTGATGCGGGGTGACGCCCGGATCCCTCGGGTCCAGGTGTTCTACTCGCAGCTGCAGTACGTGGTCGGCTACAACGGGGTCGAGTCGTTCGTCGCGACGATCGACGACGGGCGCACGGAAACGCAGTTCGGCTATCCGCTCGTCGTCTACGTCGAGACATTCGACGGCGGGAACCCAGATGTCACCGGAGAGGGCTACTTCACGGCCGAGCGGGCGACCGAGTGGGTCCCGGCAGGCGACGCAGCGTACGTCGTCGGCAGTGATGCCCGGAGTCCAGCAGGTGAGACGGTCGTGCCGTTTGCGAGCCGACAGACGGCGACCGCGTTTGCGGCAGACCACGGTGGGCGCGTCACCGACTGGGAGACCGTTCGCCGGTCGTCGTTCGACGTCGACTCCGCGGCATCTGTTCGGTCGGTCGCCCCGGCGCGGTGGGAGACGGCCGACGAGCGGGTCGCGGCCGCGACGCGGGTCACCGATCGTCCCGTCTCCGTCGTGGTCGGCGAGGACCAGCCGACGATTTCTGCGGCGGTCGAAGCGGCTCCGCCGAACACGACCGTCGCCGTCCCGCCAGGGACGTACACAGAGCAGGTTGTGGTGAACCGCTCGATCACGATCGCCGGCCGCGACGCGGCCGTTCGCGGGAACGGGACCGGCTCGGTGATCACGGTTCGCGCGCCGAACGTGGCGCTCTCCGGGCTCCACGTTGCAGGTGCCGGTAATCAGACGAGAGACCCCGAGGCAGCGCGACGACAGGCCCGCGACGACGGAAGCTGGGATACGAACATCCAGCTCGGCTACGGCTACGGCGACGCCGGGATTCGCGCGATAGACGCGCCGGGCTTGTTCGTCGACGACGTGACCGTCGAGACGAACGCGAGCGGGATCCTCCTCCGCGCGGGGTCTGACGCCGTCGTCCGTGCGCTTCGGGTCGACGGGAGCGACGACTGGCGTGACGGCTTCATGGGGATCACGGCGATGGAATCGCAGGTGACTGTCACGGACTCCGTCTTCGATGGGGGCCGCGACGGGATCTACGCGCACCGCGCCGACGGGTCGATCGTCCGGAAATCGACGTTCCGGGGCAACCGGTACGGCACGCACCTCATGTACACCGGCGACGCGTTGATCGCGGACAACACGTTCCGCGACGCGCGGTTTGGCGGGATCACCGTGATGACGCGACCGTCAGGCAACGCGATCGTCGGCAACGACGTGCGGCGATCGGGTGCCGGGATACAGGCGTCAGGCACGCGGGCGTACGTGGCGTACAACACGCTTGCACACAACGGGCTCGGCTTCTCGACCAGCTCCCGGGGATCCCTGTACGAACACAACGTCGTCGTCGGCAACGAGGAGGGCGCCCATGCGACGACGGTCGTTCCCTCGAGCCGTGTCGTCGCGAACGACTTCGTCGCCAACGATCGCCACGCGATCGCGGGGCCGGGAGCGCTTCGCGTCTGGGCCGCGGAAGGTCGCGGCAACTACTGGGAGGGAGCGACTGTTGGCCTCCACGAGCCAGGCAGCCGTGCGTACCGGCCGACGTCCGCTGTTGATGCCGCGCTCCATCGAGAGGTCGCAGCAGCCGCGCTGCGCGAGTCACCGGCCGTGGCGCTCCTAGACGGGCTCTACGGGACGGTGCCCGGTGCGCGCTCCGGAAGCATCGTCGACCCGGACCCGGCGACAGAACCGTTCGCTCCGGCCCGCGTCGCTGCGGCGCGGTCGCCAGACGGTGGTGCGGTCCACGCCGACTGGCGGGCGGCGATCGCGTCGGCTGGCGCCAACTCGTCCGTCGAGCCAGCGACGAGGGCCGCCGCTTTCTCACCCACTACGGAGGGACGCCGATGAGCGACGACACGGTCGCCTCGCTGTCGGGGGTCTCACGAACCTACGGCGGGATCACCGTGCTTGACTCGGTCACGCTCGACGTCAGTCCCGGCGTGACGGCCGTGGTCGGTCCCAACGGATCCGGAAAGTCGACCATGCTCAGACTCCTCGCCGGTGCGGTCGAGCCGACGACGGGAACGGTGGTAGTGACCGAGTCGTCCGGGCCGAAGCCGGTCGGATACCTGCCCCAACACGTGCCGTTTCGTGACGGCTTCACCGCCCGCGAGACGCTCGCCGTGTACGCCCGACTCGTCGACGCCGACCCGGACGCGGCGCTCGAACAGGTGGGGCTCGCCGATGCCGCTAACCGTCCGGTCGAGGCGCTCTCCGGAGGGATGCGGCGGCTGCTCGGTATCGCGCAGGCGACAGTCGGTTCCCCCCCGCTCGTCGTCCTCGACGAGCCGACGAGCGGTCTCGACCCGGGAATGCGTGAGCGCGCGTTTCGGACGGCCACCGGGGTCGCAACGGACGGGACTGCCGTCGTCCTCAGCTCACACGACCTCGAGCTCGTCGACGACCACGCGGACAGCGTCGTCCTCCTTGCGGGCGGCCAGGTGGCCGCTGCGGGCTCTCGTAGTGACCTGCTCGACGACTACGATGTCGCGTCTGTCGGCGAACTGTACCGGGCCGTCGTCGGCGGGTCGATCGCGACCGATGAGTCGCCGGCCGTCCACGTGACAGGGGTGTCGGACCGATGACCGGATCGCTTGCAGGCCTCTCTACGATCTTCAGACGCGAACTCGCGACGGTCTTCAGAACGCCCGGGTACGGCGTGCTCGCCGTCGGGCTGCTCGTGCTATTGTCCGGCATCGTCGCTGTCGGCGGCGGCGGTGCGACTGGGTTCGTGCCGGCGGTCGTCGACCTCCTCTTGCCGACCGAAGTCGTCGTCCCGCTCGTTGCGTTCGTGCTCGGCTACCGAGCGCTGCTCACCGACACCAAAAGCGGCGAGTTCGCTGTACTCCGAACGTACCCGGTCGGCGTCGGCGGGTACGTCCTCGGCGTGTTGCTCGCGCGGATGGTCGGACTGCTCGTCGTCGTGGGTGTTCCGTACGTCCTCGTCGGTGCGGGGATCTGGCTCACCGCCGCGCCGGACACCGGAATCTTCGCCACACACTCTGGTGTCGACTCCCCGTGGCTGTACGTCCGTTTTTTCGCGTTTATCATTCCGTTTGCGGCGACGTACCTGGCGTTGGCGACGGCCGTCTCCGCGGTCGCCGCCTCGCGCCGAGCCGCAATCGCACTCGGTGTGCTCGCCGTGGTCCTCGGCGTCCTCGGGGGCGATCTCGCGGCCGTCGGCTCGCTGGCGGGCGGGACCTCCCCCGAGGCGATCTCGGGGCTCCTCGTGCGCACGCCGAACGGGGCTTTTCGCGGACTGGTGTTCGAACACGTCGTCGGCGTCGCGTTCGCCCCCGAGGGCGGCTTCGTCGCGACCGGTCGAGCGCTCGCGTCGGTAGCGGCGTGGACCGTCGTCCCGACGGCTGTCTCGGCGGCCGCACTAGCGTACGGACGACAGCTCGACGCGTTCCTCGAAGGGCTTCGCGCGTCACGACGCGAGTGATCACCGACACACCTGCGACCGCTCGCGCGAGCGACTCCCTACGGTGTCGACTCCCCGGGCGTCCCCGGTGCGTGGGCGTACACCGCGTACAAGACGATCGCAGCGATCAGAAAGTCGAGGCTGTGTTCGAGAAAGTGGTGGACCGGCATCGGAACGTACCCGAGCACCGTGCCGGCGCCCACAACCGATCGTGCGAGAAGCACCCCGACAGCCACGCAGACGAGACGATACTGCCGGCTACGGCGCCGGCGGTACGCCAGCAGACTCACGAGAAAGAGGACGCCGGTCCCGAGCCCCGCGACGGCGACGACGACGAGGAGTGGAACCGACCCCTCGACTCCCCAGCCACCCGCCGCCAGTGGTGTCCCCACGTCGGTCATCGATACCGTCGATCGACGCGCCACGGATATGAATACTGCACCTGTCCGCCGACGGGTCGGTTCCCGACCGCGGAGACGACACGAGCGGCTTTTATCCGCACCGACGCTAGGTCGGCTATCTGCATGTCGACCACCAGAGCCCGCATCCGTCGGCACGTGCTCGACACCCCGGGCGTCCACTTCAACCGGCTCGGGCGCGAGCTCGACGTCGCCACCGGCCAGGCACAGTATCACCTGCGCCGGCTCGTCCGCGACGACGAACTCGCGGTTGAGCGCGTCGCGGGCCGTACCCACTACTTCGATCCCGCGTTCGACCCGTGGGAGCGACGGACGATCGCGTTCTTGCGCCGCGAGACCGCGAGAGAGCTCATCGTTCGACTGTACGCCGAGGGCCCGGTCCGACCGGCCGACCTCGCCGAGGAGCTGGGTCTCGCCCGCAGCACCGTCGCCTGGCACGTCTCGACGCTCGCCGACGCCGGGGTGCTCGAAAAGTCCGACTCGCGGCCGATGACGCTCCGGCTCGCGGCACCAGAGCGGACGGCGACACTCCTCGAGACAGTCTCGCCCTCGCTGCATGACCGGCTGCTCGACCGATTCACCCGGACGGTCGACCAGCTCTTCGAGTGATCTGACCGGCTCCGTTCGACGATCGCACCAGACGCGTTAGGAGTGTTCACAGCCACGGTCGTGTATGTCCGCGCTCGCCGGCGTCGTATCGTGGGAGCTATCCTCGCTGTCGTCGTGGAGCGTTTCGGCCTCGTCGGGTGTCGGTTATCACTCGTCTGCGCTCTCGACTGTGCTCGCGCAGGCGACGTGTGAGCCGACCGGAACCATCTACACGAGCGAGCCGCTCGGACTCGGCGTCTTCGTGTTGATCGGGCTGTTCGGCGGCGCACACTGTCTCGGAATGTGTGGGCCACTCGTCTCAACGTATGCCGACCGGATGCGTGAAGACGACCGATCGACCGACGGCGGCCGAACTGTGGGGCAGCCTGCAGCGCTCACTGTCGAGCAGGTGCGCCAACACGCGCTGTTCAACCTCGGACGCGCGGGGAGCTACGCGGCCATCGGTGCGTTGTTCGGGCTCGCCGGGAGCCTCGCGTTCGTCACCGGTCGGACGGTCACGACCGTCGCGGACGATGTCCACGCGGTCACCGGCATCCTCGTCGGGACCGTTATCGTCGCGACCGGGATTCGCTACGCGCTGCGGCTCGAGTTTCACGCGATATCCGTCCCCGGACTCGACCGCCTGTTCCGGACGGTCACGGCCCGGCTCGTCCCACGGATCGACACGTGGGTCGGCGACTGGCGGATACTCGGACTGGGGGCCGCTCACGGCCTGTTGCCGTGTCCGTTGTTGTACCCGGCGTTCCTCTACGCGTTCGTACAGGGGAGCGTCGCCGGCGGCGCGGTCACCCTCGGCGCGCTCGGCGTCGGGACCATCCCGGCGATGTTCCTGTTCGGCACGCTCTTCGGATCGGTGAGCACGGAGCGGCGACTGCAGCTTCACCGGGTGCTCGGTGTCGCCTTCGTCGCACTCGGGTACGTGCCACTCCAGCACGGACTCGCGGTGCTCGGTGTCCCGCTCCCGCACCCGCCGATCCCGTACTACTCACCGTTCTAGCCGTTCGACGCACACACCAGACGGGTTATCTGTGGCCCACGCCACCGGACGACCATGCACAGGCGGACGGTACTCGGTGGGATGGGCGCAGCGGCGACAGGGGGACTCGCCGGCTGCACGAGCCGGCTGTTCGGGACCGACACAGATGGGATGGTGCTCGGTCCCCAGGAGGACCAACTCGCCGACAGCGAGGATCTCTCGTACCCCGCCTACGGCCAGCCGCTGCCGGCGTTCGAACTCGCCGCACCGCTCGCGGGCACAACGATCGACAGCACGACACTCGATCGGACGGCGATCGTGACCGCAATATTCACCTCGTGTCCGGCCGAGTGCGGCATCCTGCTCTATCGACTCGCCGGCGTACAGCGGCGGATCGCCGGGGTAGGGATGACCGACAAGGTGGTGTTTCTCCCGATCTCGTTCGACCCCGAGCGCGACGACGCCGCGGCGTTTCGGGCGAACGCCGAGACGCTTGGGATCGACTTGTCGGCCGGGAACTGGCACTACCTGCTGCCGGAGACGCCCGCCGAGGCGAAGACGGTTGTCGAAGAGCGGCTCGGCATCGGCTTCCAGCGGACCACCCAGAGCGACCGGCTCGAGGGATACGACTTCACCCACGCGGTGGTGACACTGCTCGTGAACCCCGACGGAGTCGTAGAGCGCGCCTACCGCGGCGAACAGATCGACCGAGATCGCGTCACGGGTGACCTCGAGACCGTCGTCGCTGCCTTCTCCGAGTCATCGTAGGGAGTCTCTTGCGGTACCTCGCGGGCGACCGTCGCTCGCGATGTCCGTGCGCTCGTGACATCCCAGCGGACTCGCCCGTTCGGGGGCTGCCGCAGGGACAACCGAGATGTAGGCTCCGGTCCACTAGCCGGTATGAACGTAGACGTGCTGGTGTACGACGGATTCGACGAGCTCGATGGAATCGGTCCGTACGAGGTGTTCGACTACGCATTGATGTACGCTGGCGAGGAAGCCGGCGGCGACGCGGCCGAGGAGGTTGCCGCCAGCGACGCGGCCGAAGCGGCCACCGCTGGTGGTGCCGACACCGCCGGCCGCGTGCGGTACGTCACGCTCGACACACGCGAGACCGTGACGGCGAGTCACGGAACCCAGGTCGGTGTCGATGGGACCCTCCCGGGGCCCGACAGCGACGACGCGCCGGACCTCCTCGTGGTGCCCGGTGGTGGGTGGAACGGCCGCGACGAGGAAGCGAGCGCGTGGGCGGAGGCACAGCGAGGCGACGTTCCAGACGCGTTAGCGGCCTATCACGCCGCCGACACACGAATTGCGAGCGTCTGTACCGGGTCGATGCTGTTGGCCGAAGCGGGCGTGACCGACGGTCGCCGCGCCGTTACCCACGCGGCAGCTATCGATGAGCTTCGCGCATCTGGCGCCCAGGTCGTCGACGCCCGTGTCGTCGACGACGGCGACCTGCTCACGGCCGGCGGTGTCACCTCGGGGATCGACCTCGCGTTGTACGTCGTCGAGACCGCCTTCGGCGAGGCGATCGCCGACCGCGTCGCGACCGTCATCGAGTACGAGCCTCGACATGCGGTTGCGTCCCCTGAGTGACCGTCCGCGGGCTCACTCGGCCGCGTCGGCGGTCGCATCCACTGTGATTACCGTGCAGTCGAGTTGGTCGCGCAGGTACGCGTCGATGTCGGGATCTGAGAGGAGCGTCTGGACCATCCGGCGCCAGCGCCCGGCCTGTTTCGACCCGATGACGACCACGTCCGCGTCCTCGGCGACAGCCTCCTCTAAGATCGTCTCCTCGACGAGGAATCCCCGCCGAACCGCATACCGGGCCCGATCGAGACTGCCGAGCCGCTGTTCGACCGCCCGCTTGAGGTCCCGTCGTGAGACGCCGCCGCCCTGCTGAAAGAGGTCGACGTGGAGCACCCGCAGGTCGGCGTCGCGCTCCTCGGCGACGCGCACTCCCTCTCGGAGCGTCGCCGCCGAGTGTGCCGTGAGTGGGTACCGAACCGGTACCACGACCAGCGTCATGTCCGGACGGAGGTGATCCCGACCTAAATACGCTGGTGGTCGATACGCCGGTGAGAGTATATCAGAAATTCGACAACAGAACGTCTCTCTTCGGGGCTGTCCGTGCGCGCCGCGGGCAGCCACGCCGACGGCGTCGACGCCGTCCTCGGCGACGCGGACGTCACCGACGCCAGGCGTATCGTCGCCGACCTCAGACGGATTCGAGGTCGTCTCGACGACTTCGACCGAACGCTAGACGACGCGACGGGTGACGCCGCAGCACTCCGCCGTGTGTCGCGCGGACTCCGTCGGACCGCAGCGAGCGGTACCGACATCGCGGAGGTCGGCCTCCGCCGTGCGGTCCGGCGCGGCGACTCGATACGCGACGTCGAGTGAGTCACACCGGATCTAGCTGGTCGTCGTCGTCGATTATCAGGTCGTTCGTTGCCGACTCCCGTAGGGACGCTTGCTCCGCTATCGTCTCTTTGGCGTCGACGGCTTGGGCCTGAAGCGCCTCGACTCGAGGGACGTCGGTGACCGTCGAGAGCAACACGACCGCAGAGAGCACGTCGGCGTTCTCACGTGGATCGTCGCCGGCGAGCACCTCCGCGCTCTCGATCTCCGACTCGACCCACCGACGTCCGGCCTCCAATCCCTTTCGTGACAGCGACGACGGTGACCCGGAGAGGACGATGAGTGCCCGCTCGGCGGTGTCGACGGCTGCCGGACACGTCAAGCGGGAGTTGACGGCCTCACGTATCAGTCCGGAGACGACCGTTGCGGGGTCGGCGTCGTCGTCTGTGTCGGTATCGCTGTCGCCAGCGAGCCGCGAGAGCAGGCCGCGCCCCCCGGCCGATGGATCTGCCGTCTCGGCGTACGCAATCGTACTCACGCCCCCACTCGACAGTGTGCGGTTGATGTCGCTGGCGTCCATCGCGTTCTCCGAGAGCGTCGAGCCATCGACGGTCCCCGCCGAGAGCAGCCGCATGATGCGCGTCGAGACCTCTCTATTGGCCCGCGCGTATCCGGCCTCCAATGAGTCGTCGTTCGCCTGCCAGGCGGCGTTGTCGAAGAGGACGAGGTTGTCGGCCGCGTCGGCGAACGACCGGAGTGACCGAGCCGCGTTTAGCGCTGCGCGACCGCCTTCCGACTCGCTCGGGAGTACGCCGAGCCCGTAGACCGGCGGATCGTATCGGGCGGCGACCTGCTTGGCGACGACTGGCGCTCCGCCGCTACCGGTGCCGCCACCGAGTCCGGCGACGATCCAGAACGCATCGACCGCGTACGGCGGCACCCGATCCAGGGCGCGGTCGATCTCCGCTTGATCGCTTCGGATAACACTCGCCCCGAGGTCTGGGTCCCCGCCCGCGCCGTGGCCTTTCACTCGTTCGTGTGTTTGTCCCACGAGAAAGCGGCTCTCCGGGGGCAGCTGCTCAAGGCGCGCCAAGTCCACACGGGCAGTGTTGATCGCCACCGCCGACTCGACGACAGACCGGCTCAGCTCGGCTTCGTGCCGAAGTAGTTCGTCGACGATCTTTCCGCCGGCATTGCCTAGACCGATGAGCGCGAGTTTCACGTGTTTGGGATCCCCGTCCGGAAAATTTGTTATGCCACGGCTACCGGCCGTTCTGCCCGGACGTTCTCGTAGGGCGCTCTTACGGAGAATCGAGGAGCAAGCCTCGCGCTTCAGCGCGGGGAGGATGTCAACGCCACTGGGTGGCTGAGTCCCAGTTGGTCCCCCCTACTGAAGCCGACCCGCGGCGACCTCCACGTCGTTCCTCGATGGTGCTCGCGACCCCCTCGATGTTCGCCGTCTTCGTGATCACCGGGGCGGCGCTCGCGCTGCTCGTTACCGAGGTCCTCCCGCCCGATACGGTCGCCATCGGTGTCGCGGTCACGCTCGTGGCCTTGGAGCCGTGGACGGGCGTCGGCCTGGCCAGCGGGCTCTCAGGGTTCGCCAATCCGGCTACGCTCACCGTTCTCGCGATGTTCGTGCTGACCGAAGGGGTCCGGCGAACCGGTGTTATCCGTCGGCTCAGTGTCGCCGTCGTCCGGTTCACCGGCGGGGATGTGCGACGACTGTTTCTCGCGGTGCTCGGACTCGGTGGCCTTCCGGCTGGCCTCATCAACAATACACCACTCGTGGCGGTACTCGTCCCGCTCGTGACAGACCTCGCGAATCGACACGATATCTCCCCATCGAAGCTTCTCATCCCGCTGTCGTACGTCGCGATGTTAGGCGGAACGGTTACACTCGTTGGGACCTCCTCGAACCTCCTCGCGAGTGAGCTTTCGAGTGCCCTCATCGGTCGCTCGATCGGACTGTTCGAGTTCACGGGGCTCGGGTTGCTCGTGCTTGCTGTCGGTTGTGTGTACCTCTTTATTGTCGGTCGCCGACTCCTCCCCGCGCGTGTGCCACCGGCCGTCGACCTCGTCCGATCGTTCGAACTCGACGCGTACCTCACACGGCTCGTCGTCACCGACACGTCACCGATCGCAGGCGAGAGCATCCAGACAGCGATCGAAGGCGGCCCGTTCGACGTCGACATCCTCCAACTCTCCCGCGGCGATGGCCTCGTCGTTGCCCCGCGGCCCGACCAGACGCTCCGCGCCGGGGATGTCCTCACCGTCCGTGCGAGCGAACGAGCGCGGGACGCGTTTGCCGAGGCGGCCGCATTGCGACCGGTACGACGCGGCGGGGCGACGGAGCGAACACTCCCTCGTGGTCACGGCACACTGGCGTCGGTCCTCGTCCCGCCGGAATCGTCGCTCGTCGGGACCGCGCTGGCAACGACCCGCATTCGCGCCCGCTACGCAACGAGCGTACTCGCGATCCGCCGCGCGGACGGGACGCTCTTGCGTGAGGGACTCGAACCGTGTTCGTTCGAAGCCGGCGACACAGTGCTCGTGTACGCCCCGCCGGAGACGATCACGTTCTGGCGGGCGACCGACGAGTTGGTGTTACTCGGGACAGCCGACGGCGATGGACTCGCTGTATCGGACGCAGAAGCCGACCTGTACCGCGGCGACAAGACGCCAGTCGCTCTCGGAATACTCGCTGCGGTCCTCGTCGCCGCGGCAACCGGCGTGGTGCCGTTGGTCGTCGCGGCGCTCGCGGGTGTCGTTGTGGCCGTCGCCACAGGCGTCGTGACGCCCCGTGAAGGGTACGCGGCGGTCGACTGGCAGGTAGTGTTTCTTCTCGCTGGGATGTTTCCGCTCGGGCTCGCACTGGACGCGAGCGGAGGGGCCGCCTTCCTCGCCTCGCTCGTCGCTGAGATGTCAGCCGGACTCCCGTCACCGGTCGTCTTGGCGGGCTGTTATCTGCTCACGGTCGCGCTCACGAACGCCGTGAGCAACGCGGTGAGCGTCGTCTTCATGATCCCGGTCGCCGTCGACACAGCCTCACAGATCGGCGCCGACCCGTTCTCGTTCGTCCTCGCGGTCACGTTCGCGGCGAGCACGTCGTTTATGACGCCGATTGGGTATCAGACGAATCTGATGGTCGTCGGTCCTGGCGGCTATCGGTTCGTCGATTTCGTTCGGGTTGGCGCGCCGCTACAGGCGCTCCTCACCGTCGTCGTTACCGCAGGAATCGTGCTATTCTGGGGTCTGTGATCTGATAGGTCCACCGGTGGTGGAGGCGATCGTCTAGATCCGGCGGCGTCGATGTCGACTACTCGTCGCTGGCAGCCCCAGGCGGTCGGTTTCCGTCCTCAGCCACTCCTGTCCCTGCCGACACCGTCTCCGCGGCGTCCGTCGTTGGGGGGTCCGGCTCCTCCGACGTGAGGTCTCCACCACGCCAGCCGCCCCGCTCGAACCAGCCCGCTGCGAACACGGCGGCGATGACGCTCGAGACGGCGAACGCGAACCAGATTCCCGTCGGAGACGGCGACGTGAAGAACCACCGGTCGATCGGAACGAGCCCCTGAGAGGCGACGTACGCAATTGGGAGTCTGATGAATCCGAAGAGCACGACGGCGATGGTTGCTGCGGTGAGTGTCTTCCCGGCGCCGCGGAAGCCCCCGCTGTACGCTCGAAGCACACCCACGAATCCGAAGGTGAGCGCGATCCACCGGAGGAAGCTCGCGCCTTCGGCCACCACCGCCGGCGAGTCGTCGAAGACGCCGATGATCAGTGGGGCGGTAACGAACGTGATCACGCCGAGAATCGAAAACAGCACGAACGATGCCTTCGCGGCGAAGCGATTCGTCGCGACCACCCGATCGTCTCGTCCGGCGCCGATGTTCTGGCCCGTCATCGCTTCGACCCCGCGGTCGATGGCGATGGCTGGCATGAATATCATCGAGAACACGCGGATGCCGACGCCGAACGCCGCGACGACCGACGTCGAAAAGAGCGTCACGATCACCAACACGGCGTTGACCGAGATGGCCCGCCCCGTGTTCTCGATCGACGCGGGGATCCCGATTCGGAGCAGCGTTCGGCTGTAGCCGAGGTCGGGAACCATTTGGCGGAGGTGGATCTGGATGCCGTGTGCGCCACGGAGCATGAGCCACATGCCGACGACCATCGCCGACCCACGAGCGAAGACCGTGGCGACGGCAGCGCCTTCGACACCCAACTCGGGGAGTGGTCCCACGCCGAAGATGAGAAGCGGGTCGAGAACGACGTTGAGTACGACGGTCCCGAACATGACGAGCATGGGTGTGACGGTGTCGCCGGCACCCCGCATCAGCGCGATGAAAATCGTGAACCCGAACAAAAACGGCAACCCGAGACTGATGACCTCCATGTACTCGGTCGCCAGCGTCAACACGATCGGCTCGGCGCCGAACACCTGCAGGAGTTCGGCGACGAAGCTGTAGCCGACGGCACCGAGTCCAACGCCTGCGAGGAGTGTGAACACGACCGCCTGTGAGGCGGCGTACTCAGCCTGTGCGGGCTGGTCGGCTCCCGTGTGTTGGGCGACGAGCACGCTCCCGGCGACGGTCAATCCCAGCCCGAGCGAGATAAACAGGTACACCAGCGGAAACCCGAGGCTAATCGCCGCCAGCGCCTCGGTACTATACCGGCCGAGCCAGAAGGTGTCAGCGAGGTTGTAGCCAACCTGCAGGAGATTGGTGATGACAATCGGAAAGGAGAGATAAAATAGCGACTGTGGAATGGGTCCGTCGGTTAGATCGAGTTCCGACTGGCTTTTGAACAATCCGCGTAGTTTCTGCTGTAAACTCATCGGGAATTCACAGTGTACCTACACACAGGATGTCGCTGATAGGCAGCTGGCCTCATCACTTCGATACCGAACTGACGGCCTCGGCGTGTATATATCCTCCCGTTGCTGGCCGTGTGCTGTGCTTGAGTGCGGTTGACAGCCCAATCGACTTTGTGGGTCGGCCGAGTACACGACCATATCGATGCCGCGGTGGGGGGTGCGTGGCGAGACGATTCTCGAGGCCATGCGAGCGTCTCGTCCGTACCTGCCCGGGTTCGTGCTCAACGCTGGCCTCATCGTTGCGGTCGTCGTCTTCGGCTGGAGCCTGCTCGAGATCGCGGTGGTGTACGTCCTCGAGATCGCGGTGGTGTACGTCCTCGAGATCGCGGTGATCAACTTGGTGTACCTCGTCGTCGCATTGTTCGCGCCCCAGCCGATCGAGGATCTCGACGAGGAACGGTGGAACACGGCGCCGACCCCGATTCAGCCGATCTCACAGATTCCGCCGGTGTACCTGCGAAACGCCCGGTTCGCCCTCCGGTACGTGGCGTTCGTCGGTGTGCTCGTGCCGATCCTGTTACAGCGACTCGTCTCGGCGTACGGGCCGGAGTTGTTGCACACGACGTCGATCGGGATCGCGGTCGTGGGTATCGTCCTGTTCGAGTTGACCCGCGTGTGGCGGTACTTCGTTCGAGACCGGTCGTATCGGAAGCAGTCGCCGATAGACGCGATCACCTTTGGGTTGGTCCCGCTCACCGAGTTGTTTCTGCTGGTAGTGTACGTAGTCGTACCCGTCACGATCGGGCTGGTGATCGTGGGTGTCGGACTCGGCGTCGAGTTCGGCACACGCAGCGCGCTGGTGATCTACCTCGTGCCGATGGGAGCGGTCAGGGTGTGGATCAGCGGGCTCGACCCGCAGACGGACGACATCGAGTTCAGCGTTTCGTGAGAGGCGATCGAGCGTATAGGCGATTTTCGTGATCACACCCGTCGGTTCGAGTCGTACGCTCCTGGGCCGTTTCTGTACGTATACAACGTCGGTCAGTGTTCGAAGAACACGACCGCGTGGCTCCCGGACACCAATTAGCCACCCCTCCCTCATACGCATGTGGCGGTGGTAGTGGAACTGGCACGACCGCCGGACACCAATTGGCCACGCCCTCCCCAGCTGATTCCGTATATACGTGACAGTGGCTGCGTGAGCAGGACGATTGCGCGACACACGGGCACCCCTTTCAGCCACACCCTCCCCAGCCGATTCCGTACCTATGTGACAGTGGCTGCGTGAGCAACACGACACCGCGACACCCGGACACCAATTACCGCCACACCCTCCCCAGCCGATTCGCGATTCGCTCGCGGGCGACTCGCTTCATCCCTCGCACGCGCTCGCGAGCACGCTGCCGCGGCTCGCGAGGCGCGCGCCACCGCACACGTGTGGGATTCGAAAACGGGTGCTCGTGTTGTCACTCGGCCATGGTTGGATCGGGCGCCGCGTACGACTGGTCGGCTCCGAATCGTTCGGTGAGAAAGTCCGCCCTCCCCGATTTGAACGGGGGGCAAGCCGATCTACAGTCGGCTGCTCTACCAGGCTGAGCTAAGGGCGGCCACTTCTACGTAGCCGATGGACGACTCTTAAGCGTTCTCTTTTGTGAGCGGTCGGGCGGTTCTGCGGTGACCAGTAGGCAACCATCGCTTAAGTCGCTCGCGCCGAGAGCGGTTGCCATGAGCGACGAGGGCCCCGACAGGCAGGCGACCTTCGGAAGCGATGGAAGCCTCGAGACTGAGACGACTCCGGCAGCCGTGGGTGAGAACGACTTCGGCGAGCAAAAGGCGGCAAACGAGACCGACGGCGGGTACAGCCGCTATGCCGTCTCCAGTCTCCTCCAGAAGGCGGTCCGTCGCTCTGACGAGGAGACCGCCGCCTGGGCCGCCTGGGAGCTGGCGCGGTCGGGGTACGCCTGGAACCTCTGGGACCGACTCCACCTCTACGTCGTTGAGGACCTCCGTGCGGGCGACGACGTCGCTCTGCTCATCGAGCGCTACGAGACGCTCGCCACGGAGCGCTTCGAACCGAGCGAGTGGCGCGGCCGATTGTGTGCGATCCACGCTGCCCTCGCGGCCGCCCGTGCCCGGTCGACGCGTGAGGCAGCCAACGCGGACGCGTACTTCTCCGCGCTCGCAGCCCACCGGGTTGAGGCGGCCGACCGTGGCGAGGAGCCAACTTACGAGAGTCCCGGCGCGGAACTCGAACCCGGTGGCACCTTCGACGTCGCCCTCGACGGGCACACCGGCGAGGGCGCCCGACTCGACCGCGGCACCCGCTTTTTCAGGACGCGTGGAGCGCGCGTGGGTCCGACCGGTGAGGACGACCAGAGCGCTAGGTGGCAACGCATTGCCATGGAACTCGACGATGACATGACGTACACTCCAGCGGAGCTCGCCCACGCTGTGACGCCGGCCGACCCCGACGACCCTTGGGACGAGCCAGAATCGATCGGCGAAGACGACCAGCCACGCGGCCGTGATGACGACTCGGAGTCGCTTTCCGAATTCACCGAGTGAGCTCGGTCTGTCGAGGTGGATCGGCTCACGTCTTGGACCTTCGATCGGGCGTGCACAATGTCTTTGACTTCGGCTACCCTGTGGTCGCCCGTGACCGACCGAACGGACGCCGAGGCGATGGCACGTGACCTCCTCGTCTCGGCCGACGTCGACTGGGCGTTCGATCCGGAGACCGTTCGGATCGACGACGCCGACGTCTTAGCGGAGCTCTCACCGCCGGTTCGCCGGTGGTGGGTCGACACCTTCGGGGCGCACCTACGAGAGAACGGCGGCTTCTTTACGCCGCCACAGCGCGAGGCGATCCCCACCATCGACGCCGACCGACACTGTCTCGTCGCCTCGCCAACCGGGAGCGGCAAGACCCTCGCGGCGTTCACGGCTGTCCTTGACGACCTCTTCGCCCGCGAGCGCCAGGGTGACCTCGAAAACGCAGTGTACTGTCTGTACGTCTCACCGCTGAAGTCGCTCGCGAACGATATCACACGCAATCTCGAAGCGCCGCTCGAGGGGATCGCAGCACGGATCGCCGACCAGACCGGCGAGAAGCCGACCGTCCGCCAGGCGATTCGTCACGGCGATACGAGTGATGCCGACCGCGCCGCGATGCTCGAAGAGGTGCCGCACGTCCTCAACACGACTCCCGAGACGCTCGCAATCCTGTTAAACGCCCCAAAGTTCCGTGAGAAGCTCCGTGCCGTGGAGTACGTCGTCGTCGACGAGATTCACGCGCTCGCAGCGAACAAACGTGGGACCCACCTCTCGGTGTCGCTCGAACGGCTCACCGACCTCGCAGACACCACCCCGACGCGGATCGGATGTTCGGCGACCGTCGAGCCGCTCGAGACGATTGCCGACTTCCTCGTCGGCCGTGAGCGCGTCGCGGGCACAGTGGGTGATGTCGATGGGCTCGCCGTTCGTCCCCGCGAGATCGTCGACACTCGGTTCGTTCGGGAGTTCGACCTCCAGCTCCGGACACCGGCAGCGGACCTGATAACGACGCCCCGCTCTGTCGTCACCGACCGGTTCTACGACGCGCTTCACGAGCTCGTCTCGACGCACACGAACACACTCGTGTTCACGAACTCTCGGTCGGGCGCAGAGCGGGTGTTACAGGGACTTAGAGAGCGGTTCGGCTACGATGAGTCGAACTCGGGCTGTCATCACGGAAGCCTCGGCGAGCGCCAGCGGATTCGCATCGAGGAAGGGCTCAAATCCGGCGACCTCGACGTCGTCACCACCTCAACGAGCCTAGAGCTCGGCATCGACATGCCCCATCTCGACCTCGTCGTCCAGGTCGGGTCGCCGAAGTCGGTCGCGGCGCTGTTACAGCGGGTCGGTCGCGCCGGCCACAGTCCGGGTGAGACCGTCGAAGGGCGTGTGTTCGCGCTCGATCGCGACGAACTCCTCGAGTGTGCGGCGACGCTGGCACGGGCGGAGTCAGGGTTCGTCGACCGCGTGTTCGTCCCCGAGAACGCGGCCGACGTCGCCTCCCAGCACGTGTACGGGATGGCGATCGCGCGGATCCGTCCCGACCGCGAGGTACGCGAGGTGCTCCGGCGAGCCTGGCCGTACCGCGAATTTGGCATCAAGAAGTACGAGTCGTTGCTGCGCTACCTCACCGCCGACTACGACGGACTCACCGACAAAAACGTCTACCCGAAGGTGTGGCGCGACGATAACGACCCGCCCGATGGCGAGCACCACCACGAGTCGTTCCCGGTCGGGGAGACGCTGGTCGGCAAACGCGGTCGGCTCGCGCGGGTCATCTACATGACTAATATCGGTACCATCCCCGACTCGTTCAGCTGTGACGTCTACACCCGCGACGACGAGTGGGTCGGCACGCTCGATGAGACGTACCTCGATACGATCGAGTCGGGTGACGTCTTCACGCTGGGCGGAGAGCGATTCGCGTTCCGGTATCGACGCGGCTCGAAGGTGTACGTCGACCGCACCGCAGAGCGGGCCACCGTCCCGAGTTGGTACGCAGAACGGCTGCCCCTCTCTGTCGACCTTGCTCGTGAAGTGCTCGGTGTCCGTGAACGGGTACTCGAGTGTCTCGAAGACGGTGGGCCGCCCGCCGCTCGAGAGTGGCTCCGGTCGCTCCCGCTCGATGAGAACGCGGTACGGGCAATCACGCGGATTTACGACGAACAGGTCACGTACGTCGGGGTCGATGGCGTCTCGACGACGAACCGAATCGTCGTCGAAGAGGTGCTCGACCGTGGCTCGTACAGGCGCCGATTCTACGTCCACACACTCTATGGCCGACGCGTTAATGACGGTCTCTCTCGACTCGTCGCGGCCGTCTGCGCCGACCGAACCGACGCCAACGTAGCGGTTGCGGTTGCGGATGTCGGATTCAGTCTCTCGCTTCCGCTAAACCGAAAGGTCGACCTCCCGGCCGTTCTCGGTAATCTCGATCCATCAACAATTCGTGAAGATCTCCGGGCGGCTATTCAAGGGACCGACCTCCTGAAACGTGGCTTTCGCGTGAACGCCGAGCGGGCGCTCATGATACTGAAACGGTACAAGGGGTACGAGAAGTCTGCCGCCCAACAACAAGTATCTGCAGAGATGTTGCTCTCGTTTGCAACCGACCTCGAAGATTTCGCTCCAATAGAAGAAACGTACCGGCAGCTGCTTGAAGACGACCTCGCGGTCAGCGAGATACATGCCGTTCTCGAGGGTGTCGCCGACGGGACGACCGACGTGGCCCATCACGTGGTCGATTCGCCGAGTCCGCTCTCGTTCGGACTCGCGACGCTCGCCGATTCGGACGTCGTACTCGCCGACGATGAGTCGGCCGTGCTCCAGGAGTTCCACGACCGCGTTATGACGGCTATTGAGACGGACGAGTGACAGCGTGTTGCCGGAGAGCGGTGAACAGGTCTTATCGAGGATGTATGCAAGCGCGACGACTGTAGAAGACTGAGACGACGCGATATCCCTCGTTGTCGACTCGGTCTCCGCTACTCGGAGGTGGCGATCGACGACCGCGACAGCGGCTCGCCGTCGACCGGTTCGTCCGGATTCGCCGCGATTGCCGCCGATGAGAGCCCGAGGGTTGCGTCGGCGTCGGCCTCGTCGCGCACGTGGACCGTACCACGGTGAACCACGATCGCGTCGGCCAAGTGGAGCCGTACGGCCGTCAACAACACGTCGGCCTCGAGTGGCTGTCCGCGGCGCTTTATCGCCTCGACATCTGCCCCATCGGGGACATCGAAGGCGCGCTGGGCGATGACTGGCCCTTGGTCGAGATCCGTCGTGACGTAGTGGGCAGTGACACCTGCGATGCGGACACCTGCGTCTTTTGCCTGGCGGTACGCCTCCGCACCCGGAAACGCCGGTAACAACGACGGGTGGACGTTGATGATTCGACCTTCGTACCGGAAGACGACCTCCGGCGAGAGGATACGCATGTATCGCGCTAGCGCGATCAGGTCCACGTCGTACTCCGCCAGCAGGTCGAGCAGCCGCGTCTCGTCGGTGTTGCCGTTGCCGTCGCCCACGTCGTAGAACGGCTTGTCGTACCGCGCTGCAAGCGATCGGAGGTCACCGCGGTTCCCGATCACGACTGGTATCTCGGCGTCGCCGTCCGCGGCGAGGTCACCGTTTGCTTCGGCCTCGAGCAACGCTTCGGGCGCGTGCGTCTCTTTCGTGACGAGCAGCGCGACCCGACTGGCGTCACGGTCACTCGGGAACCGAACCTGGATGTCGACGTCAAGCTCACGCGCGAGCTCAGCGAGCGCCTTGCGGAGTTCACCGCGGGACGTCGTCATCTCGGCCGTATCGACCTGCGTTGTCATCCGGAAGACGCCGTCGCGAACCGCCTGATCGAGCCCTTCGATGTTGATGCCGCGTTCGAACAACAGCGAGGTGACCCGCGCGATGAGTCCGGTCTCGTCTCCCCCGATGACCGTAATTTCGGTCAGTTCGCGGGTCACGCACCGATCACCTCCGCAGGTTCGAACGTCTGCATACAGAGGTGTGCAGTCTCCGGAGGGGTTTGCCCCTTTCGTTCCGTCCGGACCGTGTGTCTCTGCACCACTCGACACTGGGTCACACGGGCGACAGATCAAAATAGATCCACAAACGTGGACAAACACGCGGTTCCAAAACGGTTTTTAGGCACAACCCCGCACGCTCGAACGATGACCGAATTCACTGCGACCGTGACCGTCCGGCTGAAGCGGGGGGTGCTCGACCCGGAGGCCGAGACGACGAAGCAGGCGCTCGAGCGGCTCGGGTTCGAGCTCGACGCGCTGCGCGTCGCCGACCGGTTCGAACTCGACCTTGAGGCGACAGACGCCGGGGCCGCCGAGTCGCGGGCCGACGAGATGGCCGAGCGACTGCTCGCGAACCCGACGATCCACGACTACGAGGTCGCGGTCGCAGAGCGATGACGGTCGTCGTCGTGCAATTTGGGGGATCTAACTGTGACCGCGACGCCGTCCGCGCGCTCGAGTATCTCGGTATCGACGCCGAGCGCCGATGGTACGAAGAGGGGCTCCCGACGGACCGCGCCGACCTCGACGGGATCGTGCTTCCTGGCGGCTTCTCGTACGGCGACTACCTTAGGGCAGGCGCGATGGCCGCTCGAGCGCCGATTCTCGAGTCTGTTCGGTCGGCGGCCGCCGACGGCGTCCCCGTCCTCGGCGTCTGTAACGGTGCTCAGGTCGGCTGTGAATCCGGACTCACGCCCGGCGCGTTCACCACCAACGCCTCCGCGCGGTTTCAGTGTGAGTCGGTCCACCTCCGTGTCGAACGCGCGGACACCCCGTGGACCGCCGCATACGAGCCGGGTGACGTGATATCGATCCCGATCGCACACGGCGAGGGTCGCTTCGAGGTCGACGACGAGGCGTACGACGATCTCGTCGACGACGACCGAGTGCTCTTCCGCTACTGCGACGCCGACGGAGCCGTCACAGACGCGGCGAACCCGAACGGGTCGACCGGCAACGTGGCCGGTGTGCTCGGCGAGCGCGAGACGGTCGCCGTGCTTATGCCGCACCCGGAGCGGGCGACGCTTCCCGACGTCGCGAGGAGTACCGACGGCGCCGGGATCCTCAAGGCGTTCGCTTGAGTTCTTCCCACGACCAACGTCGTGGACCCTCTCCTTGTTTCTCTGTAGGATGAACAGTCGGGCGGAACGGGCTCACTCGCGCTCGACCGCCTCCTCGCCGGTACGCTCCCGGATCGTCTCAGTCGGTCTGTCTCGCCCACACCCCTCGTCAGTCCCGCCAAGTTCGCGCTCGAGCGCCGATTCGAGTGCTGCCTCGGTGAGATCACCTCGTGCGTACGCCGACCGGATCGCTTCGATCCTGTCCGTTTCGGTGTCGGGTGGTTCACTCGATGCGCGGTCCGGTCGGTCCGTGTGCCACCACCGACGACCGACGTACCCGAACGCGACCGCAGCACCGACGAGTGCGAGCGCCGCGGGCCAAACCATCGGTGTCGTGCTCACCGGCCCACCGCCCATCCCGCCGTGCCCGCTCATCGCCGACTCCATCGTGCTGGTCGCTGGCACGCCAACGAGGACCAACGAGACGAGCCCGACGACGAGTGTGACGATACCCACTGCCGCGACGACCAGGTCCCGTCGTTCGAGTGCCTCCATACCTGAATGGTGGGCTCGTCATCGCATATATACTGATCGACCGTCACGGCAGCCGACGATTTTTGCCCGATCAGCGTAAACGATCCCTTGTGAACGCACGCCACCTCGACCACCTCACGCTTCGGATTCCAGACGACGGCGAAGATGCGGCACGGGCGTTCTACGGTGAGACGCTCGGCTTCCCGATCGAAGACGCATCCTACCGCGCCGGCGAGACACCGTTCTTCGACGTCCGGCTAACACCGACCGCGGTCGTCCACCTGCGGCCGACCACGGCGTTCGACTCGCCGAGCGACGCGAGCTACGACCACATCTGTGTCGTCGTTGAGGAGTCTCTCGAGGCGGTCGAACGCGAACTCGAGCGTGCCGACGCCGACGTCGAGCGCACGCTCGATGCGCCAGTGGGGGCGACCGGTCGCGCAGGAGCCGTCTACGTTCGTGACCCGTTCGGGTATCGAGTCGAACTGAAGACCGTCGCGTGAGCAGGGTCGCATCTGGGGTGGGCGTTCCAACGACGTGGCGTCGGTGGGGTCGCTTAAGACCCCCGAGCGACAGGTACGGGTATGAGTGAGCAGCAGCCACCGTCGTCCGACGCGGACGCGGGGCACCGCCGGGGTGGAAACGCCGACCGATTCGCCGGAACCAAAGACTCGGACCTCCGGAGTCGGGACGTGACCGAGGGCGCAGACCGGGCGCCACACCGCTCGATGTTCCGCGCGATGGGGTTCGACGACGACGACCTTTCCTCGCCGCTCGTCGGTGTGCCGAATCCTGCAGCAGACATCACTCCTTGTAACGTCCACCTCGACGACGTCGCGAACGCCGCGATCGACGGAATCGACGCCGCAGGCGGGATGCCGATAGAGTTCGGGACGGTCACTATCTCGGACGCCATCTCGATGGGGACGGAGGGAATGAAGGCCTCGCTCGTCTCTCGTGAGGTTATCGCCGACTCCGTCGAGCTCGTCTCCTTCGGCGAGCGGATGGACGCGCTGGTTACGGTCGCGGGCTGTGATAAGAACCTACCAGGGATGATGATGGCGGCTATCCGGACGGATCTCCCCTCTGTCTTCCTCTACGGTGGCTCTATCATGCCCGGCCACCACGAGGGACGAGACGTCACCATCGTGCAGGTGTTCGAAGGCGTCGGCGCCTACGCCGAAGGCGATATGAGCGGCGACGAGCTCGACGAGCTCGAACGCCACGCGTGTCCTGGTGCCGGCTCGTGCGGTGGCATGTTCACGGCCAACACGATGGCGTCGATCTCCGAGGCGCTCGGGCTCGCCCCGCTCGGCTCTGCGTCGGCACCCGCGGAGGACCCGGAGCGGTACGACGTCGCTGCACGCGCCGGCGAGTTGGTCCTCGACTGCATCGAGAACGACCGGCGTCCGTCCGACATTCTCTCACGGAAGTCCTTCGAGAACGCCATCGCCGCACAGACCGCGATGGGCGGATCGACGAACGCGGTGTTACACCTGCTCGCGCTGGCGGCTGAGGCGGACGTCGACCTCGCGATCGAAGACTTCGATGCGATCTCGAAGCGAACGCCGAAAATCGCCAACCTCCAGCCCGGTGGCTCCCGGGTGATGAACGACCTCCACGAGATCGGTGGTGTCCCGGTCGTGATCCGTCGGCTGCTTGACGCCGGGTTGTTCCACGGCGACGCGATGACCGTGACCGGCCGGACCGTGGCGGAAGAGCTCGCAGAGCTCGAAGTGCAGGGCGTGCTTCCGGACGACGACTCGATCGAGGCCGACTTCCTGTACGCAGTCGACGAGCCGAAAGAAGACGAGGGCGCGATCAAGGTCCTCGAGGGGAACCTCGCGCCCGACGGCGCGGTGTTGAAGGTGACCGGTGACGACGCATTCTATCACGAGGGACCCGCGCGGGTCTTCGAGAACGAGGAGGATGCGATGGCGTACGTACAGTCCGGGCGGATCGAGTCCGGGGACGTCATCGTCATTCGAAACGAGGGTCCCGTCGGCGGGCCTGGCATGCGCGAGATGCTCGGAGTGACCGCGGCCGTCGTCGGCGCGGGCCACGAAGAAGACGTCGCGCTGCTCACCGACGGGCGGTTCTCGGGAGGGACCCGCGGACCGATGATCGGACACATCGCACCGGAGGCGGCCGTCGGCGGCCCGATCGGGCTCATCGAAGACGGTGACGAGATCACGGTCGACATTCCTAACCGCGAGCTTTTCGTCGACCTCGCCGACGAGGAACTCGAGAACCGTGCAGACGGATGGGAGCCGCCCGCACCGCAGTACGAGGGCGGGGTCTTCGCGAAGTACGCCCGCGACTTCTCGTCGGCTGCGATCGGTGCGGTGACGAACCCGCGACTCACTCCAGACGAGTAACGCGCTGCGTTAGGCGGCCGAGGACGAGTCTACCTCGGTCGCGTCGACGCCTTCGGTCTCTGTGACGTGGACGGACTCGGCACACCAGACGTTGCTCCGACGGCCAGCCCGTGAGAGTTCTAGCTGAACGACACAGCCAGCGGGGACCGCACCGAGCCGTTCGCGGGCGGTGCCGTCGGCGTAGTCGACGATGTGGAACGTCTCGTTGCGTGGATGTGCACGTACTGCGGTGTGATTGTGATCGTTCTGTTCGGAAACAACGGTGTAAGTGTTCATCTTCGACATCTTGTCCTTAATTAGTGGAAATACGTATTTGAAACCTCCGTATCAACACTCGATACCATCCAAGGCGATACGATCAGTATAAGGATCACTCGCGAAGAGCCGATACTCACGCTTACTCGCTGGGATGGCCACGGTCGATCACGGCGGTCGCTGGTCGTCTGCGGCGTCACCACTCGGTGATTCCTCGGCGTCTACATTCGTCGCGACTGGCCCGCCGGCTCGGCGCCACTCGGTGAGACTTCCCTCGTAGAATCCGACGTCGGCGTACTCAAGGGCTCTGAGCAGCACGTACGTGTGACTTATCCGACGCGCGGTGTTACAGTAAAGGATCACGCGTCGACTCGCGTCGATTCCTCGTTCGGCGAGGATCGAGCGCAGCTCGGCTACCGGGCGGACGGTTCGGGAGTCGGTGTCGACGAGCGCTCGCCAGTTCAACTGTACGGCCCCCGGGAGGTGGCCGGTTGCGTACTCGTCGGGTGTACGCGTGTCGACGAGGGTTGTTTCGGGGTCGTCGACCGCGGCTGACACGATCTCGCGGTCGACGAGCGGACCGCCTCCACGAAACGACGCGGGGTAGGTCACACTCGACGTGCGACTCGCCTCGTCGGACGCGGTGGTCGACCGTGTCGTCTGCTGGGTACGACTCCAGACTGAGTAGTCGCCGTCGAGGAGGTGGAGCCGCGACGGGTCGTGGCCGTACAACTCGGCCGTGACGAGGAATCGGGCGGCGAAGACGCCGTGAGTGTCGTCGTACGCGACGACGTGGTCAGCGGGGCCGATACCAGCCTCGTCGGCGAGCCGGGCGAACGTGTCCGCGCCGGGGAGCATCCCGGCCTCGCCGGCGGCCGGCTCGTCTGCCCGAAACGAGTCGAACGGGACGGAGACCGCCCCTGGAACGTGGCCGATGCCGTCGTACTCCCAAGCGTCACGCACGTCGACCACGACGACGTCGGGTTCCCCGAGCCGGTCCGCGAGCCAGTGGACAGCTACGAGTCGGTCGTTCATACCGGTACGACCACGGCACCGGTCGTGTCCACTCGGGTTCCGTCAACGCCCGCCCCTGCTCATCGACTCACGCAGATGTTGCCGGCACGAGAGAGGAGCGGCCGACTGTGCCGTGAGAACCGCCGTTATACCGTCACCGGGTGTAGACGTGGATGCATGAGTGAACCTGACTCTGAGTACGCGAATGACGTGCTCGTCGACGCCGACTGGGTTGCGGACCGACTCGACGAGTTCGAGCGCGACGACCCCGACCATCGGCTCGTTGAGGTCGACGTCGACACCGAGGCGTACGACGACGAACACGCACCGGGTGCTATCGGCTTCAACTGGGAGACTGACCTCCAAGATCAACAGACGCGAGACGTTCTCGCGAAGGCCGATTTCGAGGCGCTGCTCGGCGCACACGGCATCACTGAGGACTCGACGGTCGTATTGTACGGAGACAACGCCAACTGGTTTGCGGCCTACACCTACTGGCAGTTCAAATACTACGGACACGACGACGTCCGGCTGCTCGACGGCGGTCGCGAGTACTGGTTGGACAACGACTACCCGACCACCGAAGCGGTACCGGAGCCGTCCTCGGTCACGTACGAGGCGTCGGGTCCGCGCGAGTCGATCCGCGCGTATCGCGACGACGTGGAGAACGCGATCGACCGTGGACTCCCGCTCGTTGACGTCCGCTCGCCGGAGGAGTTCCGCGGTGAGGTACTCGCTCCGCCGGGACTCAACGAGACCGCACAGCGCGGCGGACATATTCCAGGCGCACAGAACGTCTCGTGGGCGGCCGTCACGAACAACGATGGTACGTTCAAAACAGCCGACGAGCTCAGTGAGCTCTACGCGGGGTACGGCATCGACGGCGAGGAAACGACAGTTGCGTACTGTCGGATCGGCGAGCGGTCGTCAGTCGCGTGGTTCGCCCTCCACGAGTTGTTGGGCTACGACGACACGGTCAACTACGACGGATCCTGGACCGAGTGGGGGAATTTGGTTGGTGCGCCGGTGGAGACAGGCGAGGCCGAGTGAGGGACGAGCGAGGCCTTGAGAATCGAACGGGAGTGTAGACAACCCCGATCATCAAGTACGACAGCACACCAAAGAGAACCTACCGATGGACGCAAACGCGTGTATACAGACGATTCGGGAGATGAACGAGACCGAACTCTCCAGGTTGGGTTCCTCGAAGTCACTATTCGCCGACACCGGCGGGGAAATGGAGTCCACGGCGGTCCTCGACGCTGCGGCGACCGCCGAGTATCACGCCGCAGCGACGTACGACTCGTGGGCCGAGACGGAGACGGGGACCGTCGCCGAGGCGTTCGCCACCACGGCGGCAGAGGAGCGCTCCCACTACGAGCGCGTGACGGCCGAACTCGACGCACACGAGCCGGGACCGGTACCCCCGATACAGTCGTACCTCCGGGACCGCGAGGAGACTATCGAACGACTCGGGGGGTTCATCGGTCGTACCCTCGCCGCCGAGGGGTCGAAGACGCAGATAACCGGCTTCTTCGTCGGGAACGCCGATCCACAAACGGCGAGCCTGTTTCGCGAGATGGGCGACGACCTCGACGCACAACTTGCTCGGGCGCGTTCGTGTCTCGACGACGTGTGTGACGACGATGTAGCGTACGAACGCGCTGCAGAAGCCGCGAGTGGGGCACTCGAGGTCGCCTACGCGTCGTACACAGACGAACTCGAGTCACTCGGGATCAATCCAAAGCCCGTTTGCTGAGCCCGAGCCCGATGGCCTCGGTGGATACCCTCACTGTACAGATCAGCACGACTTTCCGCGATGCCTGCGTATCGATGTGTATGGAGACCGAGAGCCGAGACACCCAACACGGCGTCGCGCTGTTCGTCGACGGACCGAACGTGCTGCGCGACGAGTTCGACGTTGATCTCGACGACGTCCGCGAAGCCGCCCGTGCTGAGGGGCCGCTCGTGACGGCGCGGCTGTATCTCGACGAGCACGCCACGCCGGGACTGATCCAGGCGGCCGAGGCGCGCGGGTTCGAGGTCGTGGTGACGAGTGGCGACGTCGACGTGAAACTCGCGGTCGATGCCGCCCGGTTCGCCGCCGAATCCCGCATGACGACACTGGCGATCGCCTCGCGGGATACTGATTTCAAACCCGTTGTCGAGACGGCAAACGGCTACGGGATCCGGACGCTTGCGATCGCTCCAGGCGAGCGAGGCCGGTCCGACGCTCTGCGTAACGCCGCAACCGACTCGGTGACACTCGGCGACGAGACATCGGCGGATGGATCGAGTTCGGAGGGAAACGGGAGCGAGCGGGGAAACGCACCCAAAACCGGAGCCGCGACCGAGGAGGAGACGACCGCGACCCGTGGTGGCGGTGAGGGGTCAGCGGCCGGCGGGTGAGTGCAGGCCGCAGACAACGAGGCGTCCAGCGAGTCGATTCACTCGCTCTCTCGATGGTCCATACGGTGGCGCCATCTATCTCGAAGCCGGCCGACGAAGAACGCGAGCACTCCACTGGCAACAGAGACGATGACAGCGACGAGCACCGTTGTGAGGACCAGTCCATAGCGGTCGACCGCAGTGTCTACGGCGAGTCGCAGGTGGCCGACCGCCGGAATCGCCACGAGGGCTTTGGCGTGGATCAACTCCTCGCGGACGACGGGTGCGATTCCCACGCTTTGGTCGTATCGGTCGTTTGCGTCACCGTACGTCACATATCCATCGTACGGCGCTGGACAGGTGCCGAGGTCATCACACGTCTCATCAACCATTGCGGGGTTACCGCGTTTCGTCCAGTCTTCGCCCGCCGAGACGTGGAATGCAACGCGGTGAAGGATCGGGCGGCCCGGGTCGACAGGAGAGGTAAACACGACGACATCGCCCGCACCACCGAGCCGCTCTGGAGGGGTAGTGCGGGTGTCGTTGAGCGGGTCACTCCCTATCGGTTCTTCCCATGGGAATCGGTCGGTTGCTGTGACGATGACGAGGTCTCCGCGCTCAACTGACGGCGCCATACTACTGCTTTCGACGGCGACGAGCGGCGGCCAGGTCCCGGTCACTACCATGAGGACGAGCGCGATGAGCACCACGACGCGGACGGGGCCGAGTCGAGCGCGAACGCGACGAGACACGTTCAGACACCAGACAGGATCGACCTTGAGCGTGTCGACAGTATCGTCTCGGCCACTCCGTCGAACGAGAGTGGTGTCGACGCCGGAGGGCAGGCGTGCGTCGGCCGTATCCGCCCGTGCGCGGAGACGGCTCTCTGCTGTGCGCCGCGGTCTCGTGTCACAAGACATTAGACCCGGCTCGGTGTGTTCCGATCGTGACCGACCGACTCCCGCCACTGTACGACGTTCACGAGGATCGCGGCGCGAGGTTCACGGACTTCGGCGGCTGGCAGATGCCGGTTCAGTACGACTCGATCCGCGAAGAGCACGCCGCCGTCCGCGAGACGGTCGGGATCTTCGACGTCTCACACATGAGTGAAATCGAGGTGTCGGGACCCGACGCGACCGCCTTGATGAACCGACTGACCACGAACGACGTGGCGGCGCTCGAACCAGGCGATGCACAGTACGCAGGGATCACGACCGACGACGGTATGCTCCTCGACGACACCGTGGTGTACCGACTTCCCGACGGCATTGAGGCTGGCACGGCGAGCGCGGCGCTTTCGAGTCTCGAAGCCGACCTGCGCGAGCCGAGCGGCGATCCGGCGTACCTGTTCGTGCCGAACGCCGGACACGACACCGAGATGTTGGCTCGCTGGGTTGACCACCGCGATGCGAACGACTTCGATGCGACAGTCGCGAACACCACGGACGCGTGGGCGATGGTAGCCGTCCAAGGGCCGGCGGCGGTGGACGCGATGGAACGGGCGATCACTACCGAGGGCGCTGCGGTGTCGGTCGACTCGCTGTCACCGTTTCAGGCAACCGTTGCGCCGGTCGCGGACGTACCGAGCTGGGTGGCCCGCACGGGGTACACCGGCGAAGATGGCTTCGAGATCGTGTGTCCCGCAGCCGAGGTGAAGGCCGTGTGGAACGCGTTCGACGCCCAGCCGTGCGGGCTCGGTGCGCGCGACACACTTCGGATGGAGATGGGATTCCTCCTCTCCGGACAGGACTTCGACCCCGACGACGAGCCTCGAACCCCGTATGAGGCCGGTATTGGCTTTGTCGTCGACCTCGACACGCTGTTCGTCGGTCGGGACGCCCTGGCGGCGGCACGAGCCGACGGAGACGGGCCGACAGAGACGTTCACTGGTATCCGACTTCGCGATCGCGGGGTGCCGCGGGCGGGCTACGGCATCACCGACGGCGACGGGACCCGGATCGGCACGCTCACTTCCGGAACGATGAGTCCGACGCTCGGAGAGCCCATCGGATTAGGGTACCTAGAAGCGACCCACGCCGAACCGGGAACCGACGTGGCAGTCGTCGTCCGCGGTGATCCAAAACAGGCAGCCATCACCGCGCCACCGTTTCTCGACCGGTAGTTGGTCATGTGTCGGGCGCTCGGCTGTCCCCGACACGCTTAACATTCGAAGTCCCGCATCGTACTGCAATGAGTACCAATGCGCCGAGCGACGCGACGTCCGGCTCCGAGACCGACGAGACGGCCGATTCGAGCGCGTTCGCGAAGACCTGTGAGGCGCTGGTCGACCGGATTCTCGCCGGAGAGATCGACCGCGACGACCTCGAGTCGGCCAAGCTCGACGCCTGCAGCACGTTCTCTGCCTCACGCGTCCCGAAGAACACGGATATCCTTGACCACGCCCCGTCGGAAGCGCGTGAGGAGGTAATTGAGGTCGTACGCCGCAAGCCGGTTCGGACGGCCTCCGGCGTCTCGCCGGTCGCGATCATGACCTCGCCGAAGCTTTGTCCGCACGGTAAGTGTCTCTACTGTCCTGGCGGTCCCGCCTCGGAGTTCTCTTCGGCACAGTCGTACACGGGCCACGAGCCGGCTGCCGCCCGCGGCAAGCAGAACGACTACGACCCGTACGGCCAAGTGACACTGCGACTTGAGCAGTACCGGAAGATCGGTCACCCTGTCGACAAAGTCGAGTTGATCCTCATGGGGGGAACGATGACCGCGCGCTCACACGATTATCAGGAGTGGTTCGTCAAGCGTGCCCTCCAGGCGATGAACGACTACGATCTCGACGCAGAGCCCGAGCCTGCAGAGGGCGTCTCGTTCGCCCCGAGCCCCGAGGAGACTGAGTTCGAGTACCTCGAAGACGTGATAGCAAAGAACGAGACCAACGCGATTCGGAACATCGGGACCACGTTCGAGACGAAGCCTGACTGGTGTGATCCCGAACAGATCGACCGCATGCTGGACCTCGGCGGCACCAAAGTCGAAGTCGGCGTCCAGACCACCTATGAGCGTATCAATCGAGAGATGCACCGCGGACACGGCAACGAGGCCTCACGGGATGCCAACCGGCGGCTCAGGGACGCCGCGTTCAAGGTGGGATTCCACATGATGCCCGGCCAGCCGGGGATGACCCGGGAGATGTGTCTCGAAGACTTCCGCCAGCTGTTCGAGAACCCCGACTGGCGGCCGGACTACCTCAAGATCTACCCGACGCTCGTCGTTGAGGGGACGCGCGTGTTCGACCGATGGCACCGCGGCGACTTCGACCCACTCACAAGCGAGGAGGCGGCGGACCTCGTCGCCGAGGTCATGGCATATATTCCGAAGTATACCAGACTCCAGCGCGTCCAGCGTGATATCCCCGCGGACTTCATCGACGCCGGCGTCCAGAAGTCGAACCTCCGCCAGCTGGCCGACGAACGCGCCGAGACGAAGGGGATCACCCAGCGTGATATCCGAGCCCGCGAGGTCGGTCACAACGATGAGACGCCCGAGCCTGACGACGTCGAACTCGATGTGCTCACCTACGAGGCCGCGGGCGGTACCGAGCACTTCCTCTCGTTCGAAGACCCTGTTCGGGACCTTCTCGTCGGCTTCTGTCGGCTCCGGTTCCCGTCGTTTGCGGACGACCAGCCGGGTGCACCCGGAACAGAGTCCGACGCAATCCGACACGAACTCGAAGACGCGGCACTGATCCGCGAGCTTCACGTCTACGGGAGCGAGGCCACACTCGGCGGCGACGGCGACTGGCAGCATCAGGGATACGGCCGCCGGCTAATAGAACGCGCCGAGTCGCTCGCGCGTGAGGCAGGCTACCGCAAGATGGCTATCATCTCTGGCATCGGCGCCCGCGAGTACTACCGACGAAAGCTCGGCTACCACCAGGACGGCCCGTACGTCTCGAAGCGGCTGTGAGTCGGGGGCGCCAACACACGAGCCACAACGACACGCCTTTTCGTAGCCCCCGTGTGTGACGCGTATGGACGCGAAGCGGGAGCTTTCGAGTGTCGATCTACGCGCGCTCGTCACCGAACTTGGTCGGTACGAGGGCGCAAAAGTCGACAAGGCGTACCGCTATGACGAGGATCTCATCCGGCTGAAGCTCCGCGACTTCGACCGCGGGCGGGTCGAGCTGTTGATCGAAGTCGGCGAAGTGAAGCGGGCGCACGTCGCCGACCAAGACCACGTCGCGGACGCGCCCGGGCGCCCGCCGAACTTCGCGAAGATGCTCCGAAACCGGCTCTCTGGGGCGGATTTTGCCGGTGTCACACAGTACGAGTTCGACCGGATCCTCACCTTTGAGTTCGAACGGGACGACGAGAACACGACGCTCGTCGCGGAGCTGTTCGGGCAGGGCAACGTCGCCGCGCTCGACGAGACCGGCGAGGTCGTCGGGTCGCTGTCGACGGTGCGGCTCAAATCACGCACGATCGCCCCGGGCTCACAGTACGAATATCCGGCCTCGCGGCTCAATCCACTGACGGTCGGTTACGAGACGTTCGCCCGCCACATGGACGACTCCGATACGGACGTCGTCCGAACGCTCGCCACCCAGCTCAACCTCGGCGGACTCTACGCCGAGGAGGTGTGTTCGCGTGCGGGCGTCGAAAAGGAGCTGTCGATCGCAGAGGCCGACGAGTCGGTATACCGTGCGCTCCATGATGCCCTCGACCGGATCGGCACACGACTGCGCGCCGGCGACTTCGACCCACGCATCTACGAGGAGCCGCTTGAATCTGAGGCCGACACCGAGGACGCTGTCGACGGCGATCGACCCGTCGTCGACGTCACCCCGTTTCCGCTGGCAGAACACGAGGACCTTCCGAGCGTCGGGTTCGACTCGTTCAATGCCGCAGTCGACGAGTACTTCTACCGGCTCGATCGTACCAGTGAGGCCGCAGACGAGCCACCGGCAGACGCCGCCCCTTCCCGACCGGACTTCGAGGCCGAGATTGCCAAACAGAAGCGGATCATCGAGCAACAACAGGGCGCAATCGAGGGATTCGAAGAACGGGCCGCAGCGGAGCGTGAGCGCGCCGAACGCCTCTACGCGCACTACGATCTCGTCGACGAGGTGCTCTCGACGGTTCAGACGGCCCGCGAAGACGACGTGTCGTGGGCGGAGATCGAGTCCACGCTGGCGGCGGGAGCCGACCGGGGTATTCCGGCGGCCGAGGCGGTCGTCGACGTCGACGCCAGCGCGGGGACGGTTACCGTCGAACTGGCAGATGACGGAACCCGGGTCGAACTCGAGGCCACGGATGGTGTCGAAGTGAACGCAGATCGGCTCTACCGCGAGGCGAAACGGATCGAAGAAAAGAAAGCCGGCGCTGAGGAGGCGATCGAGTCGACGCGCCAGGAGCTCGAGGCGGTAACAGCACGAAAAGCTGCGTGGGAGGCCGACGATGGCGACGAGGGCCCGGGTGGCGGGGGTGATTCGGCGGTTGACAACGAAGAGGAGCTAGCAGAGTCGACGGTCGACTGGCTCTCCCGGGCGTCGATCCCGATTCGAGCACCAGAGGATTGGTACGAGCAGTTCCGCTGGTTCCACACTTCATCAGGGTACCTGGTTATCGGTGGGCGAAACGCCGACCAGAACGAGGCAATTGTCAAGAAGTACATGGGCCCACACGACCGCTTTTTCCACACCCAGGCACACGGCGGGCCGGTGACGATCCTGAAGGCGGCAGGTCCATCCGAGTCCCCGGAGCCCGTTGACTTCGACGAGGCGACCCTCCGTGAGGCGGCCCAGTTCGCGGTGTCGTACTCTTCGGACTGGAAGGACGGCCGCGGCGCGGGCGACGCGTACATGGTGTCGCCCGACCAGGTGTCGAAGACGCCAGAAAGCGGCGAGTACATAGAGAAGGGAAGCTTCGTCGTTCGTGGTGACCGCACGTACTTTGAGGACGTGCCGTGTCGGGTTGCGATCGGCGTCCAGTGTGCGCCAGTCACTCGTGCAATCGGGGGGCCGCCATCGGCGATCGATGACCGCGCTGTCACGACGGTCATGCTGGAGCCTGGAATGTATGCCCAGAACGACGCCGCGATGATGGTGTACCGCGAGCTGAAGTCGCGGTTCACAGACCAGTCGTTCGTGCGGAAGGTGGCGAGTGCAGACCAGTTACAGGAGTTTCTCCCATCGGGCGGCTCCGATATCGTCGAGTGAGCGCGAGGCTTTCGTTCGTCCGCCTCGGAGACAGGGTATGAGCTTTGAGACGCTCCCGGACGGCTGGCGGGTGTGGAACGAGGAGCCGAGTGGCCGCGCGATCCTCGTGTATCGCCCCGACGTGTTCGGTGGCGACGACCTCCCGCCGGCGTGTCTCCCGACGATCTACCTGACGAACGGGTCGCGCCGCAAGCGGCCGGGTGCCGGTCAGTACGCCACCGACGAGTGGCACGTCGTATTATACCTGGAGCCAGAGATCGAAGCGGTCGCCGAGACACACGAGACGCGCGAGCAGGGAGCCGCAGGAGCCATCGACGTCGCCGGACAGTTTGTCGACGGCGGTGTCGACTACCGCGAGGAGTACCAGGTTCCGCGTGAGGCGTACTTCGAGCGACTCGACGAGTACGTGGGGTGAACTGTCTCGGGATCAAGTGGTTCGAGACGTGGAGCGTCCCGCCATCACGGAACTCGACGATTTCCGTCCGACCCCGAAGCACTTGACCTGCTCCGCCTGTGGAACTGCCGAATCAGACGACACTGGCAATTGATAGTTCTCTCGGAGCAGTAGGATCGAAGTTAGGTGGCTGGGGAGTAATCAGCCTCTAACACGCCACGGCCAAGGACCGTGGACGCTGTAGGTGGGCCAACACGGATTTAAAACCGTGGACGAGAGCGCCTGAAACGCAACGGATCAGGCAATTAGGCCTATCACTCCATCGCTCATTGCGGCGAGCAATCGGAGGTGCGCATATGGGAATTAGCGGAGCAATCCTTGACCACAGACAAACTCGAACCGATGCGTCCGGCAGAAGCGAAAGAAATGTACCTCTCTCAGCGTGAGAGCGAAGTCTCAGAGAGTAGGATTCAAGCCCATCACTACCGTCTCAAGCACTTTGTCCGGTGGTGCGATGAGGTCGCAGAGATAGACAATTTGAACGAACTGACGGGGCGTGACTTACAACGATACAAAATGCGGCGGCGCGATGACGGTGACCTCAACAACGTCACGATGGTCACTCAGTTATCGACCATTCGTGTCTTCGTCAAGTGGTGCGAAAACATCGACGCGGTAGCGAGTGGGACACACGACAAAATATTGTTGCCCTCTCTCGGGAAGACCGAGGACCGGGATGCTCAGCGAGGAGGCGGCAAAGCAACTGCTTGAGTATCTCCGCCAATTCGAGTTTGCGACTCGAACACACGCGCTCATCGAGGTTCTGTGGCATACCGGCATCCGAATCGGGGCCGCATACAGTCTCGATGTAGAAGACTACGACCGAGAGGAGCAGTATCTCCAACTCCACCACCGCCCCGAGACGGGAACGCAGCTCAAAAACAAGACAGAGGCTCTGTTGAAATCCTCAGCGGGTGATATGTTTTTGCAGCTGTGCTGAATATAGGGCGCGAGTGTGATACGAACCGAGGTTGGTCTGTGGAGGGGAGTGATCGCTCAGTACAGCTAAGCTCTGTCACGATCGTCGATTAAGTGATACACCCCACAGCAGGAGAACAACACCTGCGATGAAGTAAACAATAGCAGGAGGAGTGTACGTGAAAACATTCGTCCATTGGGCTACACCATATATGAGCAAGAGAAGACCAAGGCCCGTCAGTAGTACTGTCTCTAGGCCATTGTTCGTCATACCGTAACCCTCTACGTTAGTTCGCATAAGGGTATACGTACGCAAGCGAATTCTATCAGTTGATTCAGAACACATTTGGAGAAAATAACGCATTTCTTGTGCTGACTACACACTCTGTATCGGTCACACCGTTATTGACAGGGACTGAGTAGGTGGCAAAGGTGCTGCTGAATACAGAGCGCGTATTCAACACGGTGTCTGGTGGGAGAACGAGACTGATGAGTAAGCGACAGAACAGCCAGTCACTCAGTCTCGGCATCGATCATCGATTCATCGCTCTCGGTAGTCTCGCTCGAATGCGGCACCTGGTAAGCGCTATTGTACTGCTGGATTTTTCGGTAGAGCAGGTAGCCAAAGCCCCCGACATACAGTAGAACATAGATGAAGAACGCGGGAAGTTGGGAGAGACCTGTCACGGTCTGAATCAACTCGCTTCCGATTCCGACCGTAGCGTTGTAGGTTGCGTGGATTAGCGCAGCGATTATGAGGCCTTTGACGATGATCGGGCCGCGGTTCTCAACATTAAACTTTGCTAACCCAAGGTAATAGCCGGCGAACGCCGAGTAGACGACGTGCCCGGGCCCGGCTAATGCACGGGTCGCAGTGATATCTCCACCGATACCGATCAGGTCCAAGCCGAGAGAAAGCCCACTGATTTCTCCGACTGCTCCACTAATGTAGATCGCGTTTTCGATGGTAGCGAATCCGAGTCCGGCGACAGCGCCGTACACTGCACCATCGATAACCGCGGCGAACCGAGCGTCGTTATACGCATAGAGTCGGACAGCGAGGAGCTTCACTGACTCTTCCACGGGACCCACGATGAGGTAAAAAAACAGAACCATCCCGATCCCACCGAGCGTCGTGAAAACCGGCTGAAACAAGCTATTGAGAACGGCAGCAAACCCTGCGGTGAGTACGCCAAGTATGAAGGTAGCCGCGAGCAGCGACAGCGGTTCGTTAGACGTTACATCGCTGTACCAGACGTATCCCGCCAATGCCAGCGCGGGGAGAGCAGAAAGGATTGCTAGCACGCCAATTAAGGGCTGCCTCAGAATACTGAGTCCGCCGACAGCAAAGAAGATCAATAGTGTGAGCAGGATCAAAAGAACCTGGCCAGTACGAACCGCCAACCAGTAGACTGCGACCGAGGCGCTATCGAGGAGGGACCGCCGCTCCCACGTTGAGATCTCGTAGAGGTCCCGCTCGTCATTCGCTGCCTCGACAGGATCTGTCTCTTCTTCTACGTCTTGCATATCGTTCCTGTCAGAGGGTAGTTCACTTTTTTAGCACAGAACGGAATGAACACATCAATCGATGCTAGCTGGAATACTAATTATCGATACGTTCTGGCTGGACATCAAACCACAGCTTGTCTCAGTTAATCAAATGTTATTCATACAGTGACAGAGTGATGTTGTCGTGCTGACTATAACCTCTGTATCTCGCACGTGGTTTTCGTCAGAAGCTGAAGAAATCTCAGAGGCGCTGCTGAATACAGCGCGCATATCGGTCACTGATCTTTGAGCAACCCGTGTGGAGACGAATCGGTAGGGACTATGCGAGTTCCGTTGTGAAGTGCTAAATCTCCGTCTTACTGTGTCTATCAGTCGTAGCCAACAGTTTCGCAGCGAAACGGCACTATTTTTCGCGTGCGAACTAATCACACTCACGTGGCAGAATTGCTAATTCTCGTAGGTTTGCTGGTGGCGGTATTCGTCGGGTACAATATCGGCGGGTCATCAACCGGTGTTGCCTTCGGTCCGGCAGTCGGCAGCCGGGCCGTCAGAAAAGTCACCGCCGGAGCCTTATTTACCGTGTTCGCATTCCTCGGAGCGTGGACGATTGGGCGGAAGGTCATCACGACGATGAGTACCGAAATCGTCGATGCAGCAGCCTTTACACCCGCAGCGAGCGTTGGCGTCCTCTTTTTTACCGGGCTCGCACTCCTGATATCGAACCTCTACGGCGTCCCGGCGTCAACCTCGATGACAGCCGTCGCAGCAATCGTTGGACTCGGATTGGCAACGGGGACGCTCAACACTGCACTGATGTTTACCATCCTGTCTGCATGGATCGTCGCCCCACTAATCGCCGTCTTCACAGGTGCGTTGATCGGCAGGTATCTGTATCCGCACCTCGACGCCAAATTCGAATTTGGACGCCTCACGAACCCGTTGATCGCAATCGATACCCAGGGGAGGCTCCCACGGCTATCGGTCAACGATACCGTCTCGCCTCGGGATCTGATCGGGTCGGCGCTTGTGGTAGCAATTGCCTGCTACATGGGGTTCAGCGCCGGCGCCTCGAACGCGGCGAACGCGGTCGCCCCGCTTGTCGGCAACGGTTCCCTCGATCCCAGCCCGGCGATTCTCCTCGCGGTCGGGGCCATCAGCGTGGGTGGCTTCACGATTGCCCGGCGGACGCTGGCGACCGTTGGCAGCGATGTTACTGACATGCCGATTCTAGCAGCACTCATCGTTTCGACCGTGGGTGCGACGATTATCACCGTCCTCTCGTGGCTCGCAATTCCAGCCAGCCTCGCCGTGAGTACGACCAGTTGCATCATTGGGCTCGGGTGGGGCCGTGCAAGCCGAGCGCGGACCCTCGCAGAAATAGTCACACAGTCTCCTGCCGATGAATCCGCTCCAACGTTTACGACCGGTGCACTCAAACTTCACCCAGTTGAAAGTAACAAGGGGGTCGCTGCAGGCCCAACTGTGGGCGAACTCGCTGAAGGCGAGTCTCCTCACCCGGACAGGCAGCACGCATCCGGGGATCGTGTGTCTACCATTGGCGAGAAAGACCCGGAGGAACTGTCCGCCGAAAGTCTGTTCGACCCCGCAGCGACAGCTCGTATCGTGGCGCTCTGGGTCATCACGCCGATGATGTCACTCGTGGGATCCTATGCTTTGTTTTCACTCCTCAGCTAAGAGAACACCTTATCTGTCCATCGACATCAATCGTGGTTAGAGGGACTGCCCATCTACAAGAATTATGCGCGAGTGGTAGGGTTGGCATCTTTGATATCAAGACCGTTATAAAAAATCGAGGAGAATACCTGACCCTTTAGGCTCAGGATGAATCTGACACATCGGAGGCAATCCACGTTCGACTGCTAACCCGAGATTTCTAATCAGTAGTTTCAACTGGCGGGCAACCGTTAGTAGAAATAGGAATCAGGTGAGAACAGAGTGATTCTGCCTCGTCCTACGATGGCGGCCTGCCCGCCCCAAGCAATCAAACAGTAATCGGAACCAGTCAATAACCGGCGAACCCTCACAGGGTTCGACTGGAGTTGACTGCTGTAAGAAGACTCAAAGTAACTCCGAGTTCGTTGACGCCCACTTGACCCTCGCCGGGCAAAAACAACCACGAGGGTCGAACGCGGTCGAGGATAGGAGTACCGGGGGCTTGGCACTCCCAGCAGTCCCACCCGCTTAGACCATGAGCATCCCTTCAGATTCGTACTGGTTGGATGCTCGGTGGGACTGCAAACCTGAAATCTCCAACACTCAGGATTCCTCCGCGTTTACGCGGAGGAGGATGTCAAGCTGACTTGATCCTCTCTATTCAGCACTCTGTTTGTGATAGCAACGAAATAGGAGAGTCTGTTGGTGTTGCACGCAGGGCGCGTATCTCGTGCCTCGGTTGTGCCTGTGTACTGTGCCTTTTGTGCCTTCGTCATTGTCCTGATGTGAACACTATTTTGTGTCTACTGTCACTACAATAGATGATGGAACCGCTCGAGATTGGACTACGGATTCTTGGTGGTATTGTCCTTATCGGGGTGAACGCCTACTTTGTTGCAATTGAATTCGCCCTGACCCGTCTCAGGCAGTATCCCGAATCGGAGTTCAATACGCCTGGACTCGAACTCGCTTGGGAGATGACTAACGACCTAGAGTTTTATTTGACGACGTGTCAGGTATGGATTTCTGGGACCAGTATTGCGCTGGGGATCATCGCCGAACCCGGACTCGCAGCCCTGTTTGAACCGCTGTTCGAGAACACGACTCTCGCATCGATCGGGGCTGGTTCGATCCTCGGATTTCTTCTCATCAACCTGGTTCATCTCACCCACGGCGAACAGACACCGACCTACCTCGGCGTTGAGCGCTCTAAACAAGTCGCCCAGTACGGAGCGCGACCACTGTACTGGTTCTCCAAAATACTCGCCCCGGCCATCTGGGTCGGTGACTCGGTTGCAAAAGCGACACTCGGCCTATTCGGCATCAAGATGACCCAATCGTGGACCGAAACCGGGGAGGAAGTTATCGAAACCCGTGCGGACCTCCGAAACGAACTGGGCTCTGTGCTCAACGAGGGTGAGTTGGCCGAGGAACGCAGTGAGGAGGTTATGAACGCCTTGGCCATCGGCGAGCAGTCTGTGGGAGAAGTCATGATTCCACCCGAGGAGATCGTGGCGCTGTCTACTGAGGACGATCCTGAATCGAACTTCCGGAAACTCGAAGAGCACCCACACACGCGGTATCCACTGATCGGTGCGGACCTCACTGAGTTCCGTGGCATCGTCTACAGTCCGGCTCTGTTCAACCGCCGTGAGGAACTGTCTGCTGGCAACGGTGCGTTTACTGAATTGGCAGCACCGACGATGACACTCTCACCTGATACCGACGTGAGCGATGCGATCGATCAGTTCCAAGCCGAACGGCAGGAGGTTGCGCTCGTCATCGAAGACGGCGATGTGGTTGGGCTGGTAACCGTCACCGACCTGCTGGAGACGATCATCGGTGACCTCGAAGACCCACTTGACCGGGACAATCCCGACATACTCGACTAACAGCGTGTCATGAAACTATTTGCAACCGGCCAGTAGCTCTGAGCGGCCGGTTAATCCGAATCTATGGGAAACCACCGGCGGCTGACTGCTAAGTTCAACCTCTGTATCTCGCACCGCATTCCTGACAGATAGCAAGTAAGTCAGTAGCTTGACCAGTAGGTTAGTCTCCTGTATTGGCCGAACTATGGGCCAGTAAGCAAGGCGTAAGAAGAGTTCTGTGACACCCTCAACCAGGATAGCACGTTGCTAGCCTGTCGGCTACCGATGATTATCGATCCACGCACACCACGCTTCGAAATTCTCGGCTCCACATTGCTCTGCTATCGACCGGTACGTATCTTGTGAAATCTGATCACTGTCGGTGAGCGGGACAGTCACAACTCAAACCTCATCCGCATCTGGATGTTCATATCGGAGCTTCACGTGGCTTCCTTTCCGGCCCACCGGTCGGTATTGCATCGATCGGAGCGCCTTCACCATCTCTCGGCCGTCAAACTCTGCGTAGACCACTTGGACTACTCCCACGGCGGCTTGTCTGCGTCCGTAACCTCGTCTGGGTCAACGCCAATGTCTCCGAGAAACAACCCCTCGTCATCAATTGGTTCACCGGCCCCCGCGTGGAGCGTCAGCGCGTCTGCAAGTCTAGAGAGTGCGACTGGTTTTGACCCACCTGATGCGGCAACACCTGACTCAACATCACGCGCCGTCACAAGATCACCTTCGTAGGTTAATTCCACCCTATCGGCCCTGTCCTTCTCCGAAGTAGTCGCCATTACTTCTAATCAGGCTCGCGCTCGGCCCGTACACGATTTCTGTGTGTCTGTACCGTACCAACGAGCACCAACGTGTACTACTAGTTGGTATCCACGCTGACGATTTCAGATTTCTCAACCAGCGATGGTGCGCGCCTCGTGGACCGCGATAGCGTGTCCGCGAGCGCGCCTCCAGCGCGCTCACGAGGCGCGCACCACTTTGTTGTTCGTCTGTGCCGTCTGTTTCGTCCACTGGCCGAGCTGCCCCTCCGGTGATCGGCTCCAGCACTGCGTGTCCCGACTACAAAGAACAGCGGAGAGAGCCGAGGACTTAAGTCGTGTGTCCAGACTACGTGTAGAGTCGTGTCACGTCTTCGAACAACTTTATGTGCGTCGTGAGTGGAGTGATGCGTATGGCTACACGAACTACAGCTACGAGCGAGTCGCGACTGCCGGATAATCCGGTCGGCTACGTTGCGATCCTCGCCGCGATCGTGACTGGCGTCCTCCACCTTGTGCTCGCAACCCAAGTGATCGGCTTCAGCCAGTTCCTCGCCGTGCTGTTCGCACTGAACGGGCTCGGCTTTCTCGGTGGGATCGGCGTCTACCTCTCGGGCTACTGGCGCCGAGAGCTCTACGTGGTCGCCGCTGGATACGCACTCGTAACCGTCCTCGCGCTGTTCGTCTTTCAGGGATTCAGCATCGAGGCGTTCTACCGGGGCGGCTCGGTGAATCCCGGCGCGGTGATCTCGAAGGCCGCAGAGGTCGTGCTTGCGGCCGCCTCACTCTACCTCTACACGACCGAATAGGAGCCGACCAATCCTTCTATATACCCAAGTAGGGGTTCACCACACCTGACTGGCTTACGCGCGTTGTGCAACGATCGCGACGAACGGATCCCGGTCGGGGTGGTCGGTGACGACTCGTGTCTCGGCGAACCGGTCGGTCGACTCCGCGTACGCGACGACGAGGTCGGCTCGTTCGTCCATCGACCGGTCCCACCACGCGCGGACCGCCTTCGTCGGAAACATGCGATCAGAGACGCTCACCACGAGGGTCCCACCCGGTGTGAGCACACGAGCGAACTCCGCAAACACCGTTTCCGGATGCTGCAGGTACTGAACCGACACCGCACACGTCACCGCGTCGAACGCTTCGTCCTCGAGCGGGAGCGTGGGCGTCTCGTTCAGGTTCTGCACGAACCACTCGTCGAGTCGGTCGTTTGCGGCCAGTTCTGTCGCGTTCATGCCGTGTCCCACAACCCGGTCGAACCGTCGATTCGGCAGGTTTGAGACGTGGCTGCTCATCGCGTCGAACACCCGGTCGTCCGCCGTGAGCACCTCGTCGTACAGTGCAGTGAGGCGCTGGCGGAACCCCGCGTCGACGTGGGTTACGAGCCGCGGCTCGGCGTAGAACGCGTCGTCGTCGCACTCATCAAGCTTTCCTCGCTCAGCATCGTCGAGCACCATCGGCGCGTGAGGACTACGCGACACGTTCGAACCGGTGTCGAACCACGTCGGCGCCGTCGTTCCACTCGAACTCGCCGCCGTGAGCGTGGACCATCCGTTCTTTGTAGGCCTCGAGTGACGGCGACCCCTCACGGTTCGCGTCTGCGTCAGTCATGTCACCGAGCGTTCGCTCTGTCACCTCGACGAGTTCGAAGGTGGCGTCGTCTATGGTGAACGTGTCGCCGACCTCGCCGTACTGGTTGCCACGGTGGAGTTGGGTGACGTCGCCGTCGAGGGCGGCCTGCTTCACGCGATCGTTCGGCAACAACGCGTCGGCGTCGGTGTCGTTCATAGCCGAGATAGGGCCTCCAATCGTATATACCACCGCCTCGCGGGTGGCCGTGTAGGTGGCTGCCCGGACGCCGAGCCGGGAGATTCAAGAGCGTGCCGGGCTCCCTTTTCGACGATGCGCCAGGACCACCTCATCACCGCGACGCAGCTCTCGCGGGGTGACATCGAGGCGGTGCTCGATCGGGCCCGCGCGATCGCTGCTGACCCAGCCGCGTACGCGGACCGCCACGCCGGCACGGTGCTCGCGCTCTGTTTTTTCGAGCCGAGCACCCGCACGCGGATGAGCTTTGACGCGGCCGCAAAGCGTCTCGGCATCAACACCATCGACATGGGTGACGTCTCCGCCTCGTCGGTGTCGAAAGGCGAGTCGCTCGCCGACACCGTGCGCGTTATCGAGGGATACAGCGACGCGCTGGTGTTGCGACACCCGAGCGAGGGAGCCGCACAGATGGCCGCCGAGTTCGTCGACGTCCCCGTGGTGAACGCCGGAGACGGTGCCGGACAGCACCCTTCACAGACGCTGTTAGACCTCTACACTATCCAGGAGACGCACGGACTCGACGACCTCACGATCGGGGTGATGGGTGACCTGAAGTACGGCCGGACGGTCCACTCGCTCGCGACCGCGCTCACGAACTTCGATGCCCACCAGCACTTCATCAGTCCCGAGTCGCTCGGGCTGCCGCGGTCCGTCCGATTCGACCTCCACGAGACGGGTGCACAGATTCGTGAACACGACGACCTCGAGGCGGTCCTGCCCGAACTCGATGTGTTGTACGTCACGCGAATTCAAAAGGAGCGATTTCCAGACGAGAACGAGTACCACCGCGTCGCCGGCGAGTACCAGATCGACGCGACGGTCCTCGAAGCGGCCGCAGACGACCTCACCGTGATGCACCCGCTGCCGCGCGTCGACGAGATCGCCCCCGACGTGGACGAAACCGACCACGCCCGTTACTTCCAGCAGGCACACAACGGCATCCCGGTCCGGATGGCGCTGCTTGACTCCCTGTTAGAGTCCACCCATGAGTGAACACGAACTCCGCGTCTCGAAGATCCGCAACGGTACCGTCATCGACCACGTCCAAGGGGGACAGGCGCTCAACGTCCTCGCAATATTGGGCATCGACGGGAGCGAGGGGCTGAGTGTCTCCGTCGGAATGAACGTTCCCTCTGACCGACTCGGACAAAAAGACATCGTGAAAGTCGAGGGGCGTGAGCTCTCCCCGTCGGAAGTCGACGTGCTCTCGCTTATCGCACCGGAGGCCACGATCAACATCGTTCGTGCGTTCGACGTGATCGAAAAGACCCGTGTGACCCGCCCAGAGCGCGTGGTCGGCGTGCTCTCGTGTCCCAACCGAAACTGTATCACGAACGCCAAAGAGCCGGTCGACACGCGGTTCACCGTGATCGCCGACGGCGTCCGGTGTGAGTACTGCTCGGCCGTGGTACGCGCAGACATCGCCGCCCACATCGACGTGTGAGATCGTGGACATGCTGGGGCCAACAGCGACGACACACCGGCCGTCGCTGCGCCCTCACTCCTCGGTGACGGGAATCGCCACGCCGTCTTTGCTTGCTACAGCTCCATTGTCGTGTGCAACCGGTCGGCCCCCGTCCGGGAGCGGCGTCTTCGAGTTCACACTTGCTTCGACGTCGTCGACGACGGCGCCGACGAGGTAGCCCGTCGCACCGCCCAGTCCGGAGGCAAGGCCCGCAGCGAACGGCCCCCCGCGCGACCCCACTGCGGCACCGATTCGGGCGCCGACGCGTGCACCCGACGATGCAACCGCTCGTTCCGCGTCGTCGTCGCCTGCCGTACAACAGCGTTTTTGACCGAACATACACACATTTCACGGGCGCGAGACACTTGTGCGCTCCGCCGAACGAGCAGCCACCGCGGCCACCAGTTGCGTGACAACCAGTCGAGTGGCCACCGCTCGGGAGCGGCCGGTAGCTTTTACTAAGCGCTGACCAATCGATGTGTATGGGAACGAAAGCGAAACTTGTCCTAGCCGTCTCGCTCGTCGTCCTCGCGTACGTCCTCCTCGCGGGCGATAAAGAACCGATAGAGATCGAGTGAGTCGGCGTCCCGGCTGTATCGTCACACGAACGTGATCGCGCCGGACAGAGCCCGGCGTTTTTAGGAGTACACCGCGTAGCATATGCCATGTACGGGGTCGTGACGCGGAACGCCGACGAGGTCGAGATGGACCCATTCGACTGCGGGTTCTACGAGGTCAAAGACGTGACGGGCAGGGCGGCCGCGCCGATCCCGAACGCGGTGAACATGGTGTCGTGTTTCGGCGACAACGCGGCCGCCGCCGAGAACCCAGACCTCGTCCCAGTCGACGAGACCGGTGAACCCGCGACCCGCGACCGCGACTACTTCGATTGGGCGTACATCTGCCCGACCCACCCCGAGTACCGTGCGGGGCTCCTCGAGATCATCGAAGACTGTGCCGCCGTGAGCGACGACGTGCGCCTCGACGACGTCGGCTTTCCGCGTGAGGGCTACTGCCGCTGTGACCGGTGTCGTCGGCTGTTCGACGAGAGCGCCCACGACGAGTGGGCCGCGTGGCGCACGGCCGTGATCACCGAGTTCATCGCCGAAGCCGCGTCTCGCGTTCCGGGGCGGACGCTGCTGACGCTGTACCCCGATCCGTACCCAGACCACCTAGCGGCGCGCGCTGGGATCGACGTCGACGCGTTGAGCGAACACGTCGACGAGTTCGTCGTGCCGCTGTACGACACCGCGTACGAAACGACGTACTGGGTAGAGACCATCGCCCGTGGGTTCCGCTCGCGGCTCGGTGGCGACTACGACATGTACGGCGCGCCGCCAGATACCCCTTTCTCACTCGAGTTGTACGCGGTCGACGTCAACGTTGACGCACTGATCCACGCGACCGAGGTCGCAGAGACGTACGCCAAAGACGTCTTTTTCGGCTACGACGCCAACAACGCGGCGGCCGCGCTCCGCCGGAAAGACGCGGACTCCCGAGACGGCGTTGTCCATCGTCCAGATTGACCCTTCGCCGAACCCGGCCGCTACCCTCACCCGCCAAGCTCACCCGCCGAACTCGGCCACACTCACGCGCACCACGAGCGTCTCGTCGACGTCACGGAGGTCGTACGTGGGCCGCTCACCTTGGGTTCGGCGGACGTACAGCGGTTCGACAGGTCGCCCGTCGACGATGCCGTACACGAGCAGCCGCTGGTCGGTTTCTTCTGGCGGCACCGCGCCGTCTCGGACCTGCTCGGCGAGGTCACGTGAGAGCCACTCGTCGGTCGACACCGACGGCTCTAAGACCAACGCCGTGTCGACGAACCGAACGAGGTACCAGTCAAGATCGTTACACAGCGACACCGCAGCACCGAGACTTACGGTGTCGACGGCGATGCTGTTCTCAAACGGCGTCGTGATGTCGTAGGTAGCGAGCGCCTCACGGGCGGTCTCACGCGACAACAGTTCGTACTGCAGGGTCACGTCCGGCTCGCTGAGGAGACACACCCGCGTCACGATCGGTCGATTATCGGGGATCCACAAATCCGTTCTGGTCGGGTATCACCGACGATCTCGGTATGGTCACCGTGAACACGGGTCTGTGGCGTTCAGAACGTGGAGACCTCGCCGTCGATGACCCGACGAGTAACCGACGTCACGTCTGCGAGTTCGGCGTCGACGATGGCGACGACGTCGTCTTCGATTGCCGCGAGGTCGACGCCCGGCCCGGTGACGATCTGTGCGTCCGCGACGTGCGGTTCGTCTATTGGTCGGCCGATCTGTGAGAGTAAACGGATCTGGAGGTCGCGGATACCGTCGACTTCTTGGGTGACCGTCTCGGCGATGTGCGTCGAAAGCACATTGTAGATCTTTCCGATGTGGTTGACCGGATTCTTTCCGGACGTGGCCTCCATCGACATCGGACGGTTGGGTGTGATCAACCCGTTTGCACGGTTTCCACGGCCGACGGAGCCGTCGTCGCCCTGCTCGGCGGAGGTGCCTGTGACGGTGAGGTAGATCGACCCCTCTGCGTAGTCATCGGCAGTGTTGACGTCGACGTGGACCGTCCGGTCGGTTCGTGACTCGGCGAGGTCAGTGACGAAGTCGTGAACGCGTTGGACCGCATCGTCGTAGGCGTCGAGGTTCGGGATGTGTGCATCGACCATGGCCGCCGCGACCGTAATGTCGATCTCGTCGCCCTCGCGTTTGCCCATCACTTTCACGTCCGGGCCGAGTTCCGGGTGGTCGGCCGCGTACGACGTGTTGAGCTCGTGTTCGGTCTCGTACACGATCGTCTCCGTCTCGGTCAGCGGCGCGTGGCCGACCCCGAACGACGTGTCGTTGGCCATCGGCACCTCCTGTGTTTCCTCGCCGAAAACGTCTTGAAGATCTCCAGAGCCCTCGCCGAGACGAACGTCGACGACGATGTCGGTCCCGTACTCGAGCGCTGGGAGCGACTCGGTGAGATACTCTCTCGCAGCGGCAAGTGCCCGAGAGTTGACAGGGAGCTGGTGTCCGTCGTACTCTTTGGTGGCCCGGCCAACGATGAGAACGTAGATCGGTTCGATGACCTCACCGCCCCCGAACGCCGGTGCGGCCCGCCCCGCGACGAGTTGTGTCTCGTCAGTGTTGTAGTGGAGAACCTTCCCGACGCGGTCGAGGTACAGCTGTGAGAGCGCGCGCGAGACCGCCTCCGCGAGACCGTCGCAGATCGAGTCGGGGTGGCCGATCCCCTTTCGCTCGACGATCTCGACCGTCTGGTCTTCGACCGCCTGCCGATCGAGACGGCTGACCCGTATGTTCCGACTCATACCACTCACCTGGATGCGCCCTACGGTATAACTTGCGGAAACCACTCGCAGCGGTATTATGCCCTATGGTTATTTTCGAATGGCATCGGCTGCGGCCGCCATCACGTCGATCGCCTCGCGGAGGTCTGCTTCTGCGGTCGCGTACGAGATTCGCGCCGACCCGCGGCCTCCCTCACCGAAGGCCGACCCCGGAACCACGACGACGCCACGGTCGAGACACGCGTCCACAAACCCCTCGGGAACGCGGGGCATCGCATAAAATGCCCCTCTGGGTGTCGGACACTCGATACCCGCGTCTTCAAGCCCCTTCAGCAGGATGTCGCGACGACGACGGAACGACTCCGTCATCTCGTCAACGACGCCTCGGTCGCCACGGAGGGCGGCCTCCGCGGCGTACTGTGCCGGCGCAGACGCACACGCCTGTGCGTACTGATGGACGCGAAGCATCCGGTCGATCCGCTCGGCCGAGCCGTACACCCATCCTAATCGCCACCCGGTCATCGAGAAGAGCTTCGACGCCGAGTTGACCACGACGACGCTGTCGCGGTCAGCGAACTCCATCGGCGACCGGTGTTCACCCTCGAAGACGGTGTACTCGTACACCTCATCGGAGAGACAGAGGACGTCGTGTTCGTCGGCGATCCGCGCGAACTCCCGTACGTCCTCGGGAGGTGAGACCGCCCCCGTCGGATTCCCTGGTGAGTTGACAACGAACGCGGCGGTGTCCTCAGTGATGGCCGCCTCGATCGCGGCCGGGTCGATCGTGTCATCATCGCGGAGCGGGACAGGGACCGGCGTACCGCCGGCGAGTCGGGTCAACGCGTCGTACGAGACGAATCCCGGGTCGGGAACGATGACCTCCTCGCCCGTGCTCACGTGTGCCTCCAGCGCGATGTGGAGCGCCTCGCTCCCGCCGGCGGTGGCGATGACACACTCCGGGTCCAGGTCGATTCCTTGGTCGGTTCGGTGTTTCGCTGCGATCGCCTCGCGGAGCGAGACCGTACCCTTGTTCGGCGTGTACGCGTCGGCGTCACCGCGCTCGATGGCGTCGATTGCGGCCTGTCGGGCGTGTGCTGGCGTCGGGAAGTCCGGCTGACCGATCCCCAAGTTGATCGCGTCCTCGCCGGCCGCCTCAAACACCTCGCGGATTCCGCTGATCCCGATCGACTCGACGCGCGCTGCGAAGTTCGGCATATCACAGCGAGAGGGCCGGCTGGAGTTAGGTCTTATCACGGCTCCCGACGTCCACGTCGGCTGACCTGGCCGCCCTCTCGACGACGACTCTGGCCGCACGCTTGAGGACTGATTCTGCGACACCGACAGGTCCTTGACGCCGGGGTGAGATGCCATGACATGGACGCGCTCGTCACCAACACGCTCCTGGTGACCATGGACCCGGACGTTTCGGGGGCGACCGGCGAGTTGGGGATCGTTGACGACGGCGCGGTCGGCTGGGCCGATGGCGAGATCACCTACGTCGGTCCGGCAAACGAGGTCGACACCACCGACGCCGGTCGAATCATCGACGGTGGTGGCTGTCTCACGCTTCCCGGGTTGCTAAACGCACACGTCCACGGCCGGCAGACCATCCTGCGCGGGGCCGCCCAAGACGTCCCGGAGATCGAGTGGATGACGCGTGCGCTGGGACCGATAGCCGACCACGCGACCGCAGCGGACGGTATCGTCGGCGCGCGGCTCACGGCAATCGAGGCGCTCGCCTCTGGGACCACGACGATCGGTGAGTACGCGACGAATGTCTGCGAGCTCGTCGCGTCGGTGTATCGGCCACACGGCCTCCGCGTCGTCGCCACCGAAACGATATCCGAGGTGACGGCAGACCGGTCCGACTGCGACGCCGACGAGCCGTATCCGCTCGATGACACAGCGGGCGCAGCCGCCCTAGAGCGCGCCGAGTCGCTCTTCGAGCAGTTCGCTGATGACCCGCTCGTTGAGCCGGCGTACGGTCCTCAAGCGCTCGATATGATCTCACTCGACCGACTCGAGACGGTCACCGAACGCGCCCGCAAGGCGGACCGAACCGTCCATATCCACGTGGCACAGGGCGATAGAGAGCGTAGACAAATAATCGCCCGGTACGGTGACGGGGCGACGACCGTCGGGGTCCTCGAGCGCGAGGGGCTCCTCGGAGACCACCTGCTTGCGGCGCACCTCCACGGCGCGACGCCGGCAGAGCGCGACCAGCTCGCCGACGCGGGCGTCCGGATGGTCGGCTGTCCGTCCTCTATCACCGCCATCGATGGGGCGGTCCCACCGGTCATCGAGTACCGAGACGCCGGCGGGGTCGTCGGGCTCGGGACCGACCAAGCACCCGGTCCCGGCGGGCACGACGCGCTCCGCGAGGCGCGCACGACGGCGATGGTGACGAAGGCGGCACACGCGGACCCGACCGCACTCGATGCCGCCGGGGCGCTCCGGCTCGCGACGATCGGCGGCGCACGCGCCCTCGGGATCGCCGACCAGGTCGGGACGCTCACACCCGGGAAGCGCGCAGATGTCGTGTGCTGTGACCTGACGCATCCGAGTATCACACCGTGTGTTCGAGAGCCGTTTCACACCGCGATTCCGAACCTCGTGTACGGCGGCGGCGACGTGATTCGTGACGTGTTCGTCGACGGTGTTCACGTCGTCTCTGCGGGTGGCATCGTCGGCGTCGACGTCGACGCGGTCGTCGCGGAGGCGGCCGACCGTGCGAGACGGATCTTCGACCACGCGGCCGCCGACTGGCGTGCAGCAGACTCGGCACTCGTGGACGCGGCCGACCACGGACGGCTTTGAGTCGACCGGTCGTCGTCTCGTCGGTCGCCGACGCCACGGACCTTCGGCTTCGACCCGATCAGGGTGCTCTGGCAACGATCAAGTAACCGGTGTGCCCGACGCCCGCGGTCGAGGGCCGTGAGCCGCGATCGGTGAACTCCATCTCGCGTTGGATCGTCTCGTGTGTCGTCACTGACTCGAGTCCGGCCGCTTCAGCCGCCTCGACCGCGTCGCGGGCACCCTCGACGAACGGCGAGTAGACGGCGAGGAAGCCGCCACCGATGAGGAGGTCGGGGGCGCGTTCGACGACGTCGGGCGCGTCGCCCGTGTCGAGGGTGACGACGTCGAATGGCTCGCCGCCGGCCAGCTCGGAGAGCTCGTCGGTGACGTCACCGGTATGGACCGTGACGTGGTCGGCGACGCCGGCGGTCGCGACGTTCTTGCGGGCGACGTCGGCGAAGTCGGGATCGATCTCGTAGGTGGTGACCGACGCACCGATGCGTCCGAGGTGGGCGGCCAGGATGCCGGTACCCGTCCCCGCGTCGAGAACCCGGTCGCCGGCGGCCGCACCCGTCAGTCCAACGACAAGGCCAATGTCCCGTGGCATCATCGGGGCGCCAGTGCGGTCGAGGTGCGCGAAGAGATCCGGTCCGCGGAGCGCACGCACCTCGAAGGGCGTCCCAAGGTGCGTCTCGACGGTGTCGCCGGCAGCCACGTCCGCGGGAACCTCCAAGACGCCGAGGTCCGTCCCGAACTCGGTACCGGGCTCAACGAGGTACTCGCGGTCGTCGGCTACCAGCAGATACGCGGGGTCGCTCACTCGAGCTCGGCGATCGCTGCCGCGAGGTCGCCGTCGTGCGCCTCGAGCGTCTCGCGCGCGGTCGACTCCGGCACACCAGCGCGGTCGGCGACGAGCGACACGTCGGCCTCGGGGATCGCGTCCGTCTCACTCGCCGTGTCGTCGCTCGACGACTCGTCGGTGTCACCCTCGACCGCCGCGGCCGCACCACCGAGGCCAGCGTCGGCGACTGCCTCGGCCTCGCCGACGATCTGGTAGGTCTGTTGGCCCTGGGCGTCCATGCGGGTGACCTGTGGAGCTTCGAAGACGAGGTCGTCGTCGGGGGTCTCGATCACCACTCGGTCGGCGTCGAGCTCGTCGACGTCTATCCCCATCTGTTTCATCATCTGTTTCATTTTCCGCGGATTCAGGCCGCCTCCTCCGAACATACACATCGTTCGGCCACAGGGCACAAAAAGGGTGACGACACGCAGGGCCCGTCCAGCGTGGCCCTTCCTGCGTGGCTCTTCGAGTGTGACCCGTCCAGCGTGACCAGTCGGCAGACACCGCCACGACACCTGGTTTGATACGGGTCGCTGTCCACAGGCGGGTGTGTACCTCGCAGATCACACGTGGCCCGAGCTGGACGCGCACGTGACCGACGAGTCGCTGGCGCTCGTTCCGCTCGGCTCGACGGAACAGCACGGTCCCCACCTCCCGCTCGCGACCGACCACCTGATCGCGGAGGCGTTCGCCCGCGAGGCCGCCGACCGAGCGGACGTCCTCTGTACCCCGACGGTCACCGTCGGTGTGAGCCCACACCACCGGCAGTTCACCGGGACGATGTGGGTGGACGCGCCGGTCTTTCGTGACTACGTCGAGTCGCTGACGCGCAACCTCGCGTACCACGGCGTCGACCGCGTCGTCTACGTCAACGCCCACGGCGGGAACGTCGAGCACCTTCGCGAGGTGGGTCGCCGGCTCAGAGACGACGGGGACCTGTACGCGATCGAGTGGATGTGGAACGAGAGCATCCCGGACCTCGTCGACGACGCCTTCGAACAGAACGGTCCGCACGGCGGCCCGAAAGAGACGGCGCTCATCCAGCACGTCGCCGGCGAGCTCGTCCGCGAGGATCGACTCGAGGCTGCCCGCGACGGCGGCCTCCGCGACTGGCGCGCCGGAAACGGACTTCGCGTGCACGGCTCCCGGACGTTTTACGACGCGATCGACAACACCGACAACGGCGTCTTCGGTGATCAGACGGACGCGACCGCAGAGAAAGGGGCACGGCTCTTCGAGGCGGCGACCGACGAGCTCGTCCAGCTGTGTGAGTGGCTGGAGTCGAAGCCACTCGTCGACTTGCTACCGAAGCCGCACGTGTAAGCGGGGTCGCTCCGTCTAGGACCCGCCCTCAACAGAAGTCGTCGGCCGCGGCCGACGTGACCCGGTCGAGCGTCTGGACGGCCCAGTGATAGAACGGAGCGTCGGCGGTGGCTTCCACCCGCTCGCGGAAGGCAGGGAGCCACGCGAAGTGTGCCTCGTGGAAGTCGGCGTACGTCTCGGTGTCTGCCGTCTCTACCAGTAAACTGGCGTACTCGAGCAGCAGCGAGACGTGGTCAGCTGGGTAGGCGGGGGGAACCTCGGCGTCGATCGCCTCGTAGCGCCGCCGCATATCGGTCGCGGGCGGTCCCGAGAGGATCCCGCGCCGGTCGCCGTCCCACCACGCCTCGTACGCCGACTCGGCGGGCGGCGCGTACTCACCGTCAAACGCTTCGAACGTCCGGAGGTACGCCTCTCGCGGCGGTGCCCGAAACGACGGCGGCGCCTCGACGCCCTGCACGCCGATGTCCTCGACGCAGTCGGCTATCGTCGTGGCGAGGCTCCCGTCCTCGACGGCCTCAACGAAGTCGTCGTCGGGGTGTTGAAAACACGTTGCGAGCGCGGCATAACAGTCTGCGTAGGAGTGAGCCATGGCGAACGGATGTGTGGGTGTTAGGTGACGATGATCGGTTGTTGGAGCGCGGTGAATATCAGCAGGACGCGGAGCAGAAAGGACCCTGCGATCACGAGCCCGAACTTCGCAGTCGTCACCTGTCTACTCGCGAGTAGGCTGTCGCTGCCGAGGAGCTCCTGTGCCGCCGAGATGGCGAGCGGGAGGAGGAGCCCGGCGGTCACCATCCCAACCAACAACAGCAGCCCACTGCCGCTCGTGAGCCCGTCGACCGTTCGTGCCGCGGCCGCACCTCCCGTCGTGAGCGTGTACAACAGCGTGGCGAGGACGACCCCTTCGGCGACGATCACTGCATCGTCGAGCAGCCCGAACCGGTGGACGAGCCCGCTGTCGAGGTTGTTCTGCCAGGCGGTGACCGCGATCACCAGCGCGATGCCGGCCGAGAAGCCACTGGCGACGAAAAGCGGCGGCAACAGCGTCTGGTTCCACAGCGGGACCAGCCAGCCGACCGCACTCAACAACAGTGCCGTGTAGATCACGAGCATGACCGCCAGGCCGACGCCGGCGACTTGGACGAGCCGCCGAAGTGGGCCCGTCGGCCGGGTCAGATCGGCACCGCGGTCGACGAGGTCGGTCAGGCCGAACCCGACGCGATCGACGAGGTGTCTCGGCAACCCACTTGGGTCGTCGACGGCGGCCGTGCCGAACGTCGCCCAGATCATCCGCGCCATCACGACGAGGCTGAAGGTGACGACTACCCAGGTCCCGATCGCCATCCACGACGTCCAGTTGGTGAACTTGATCGGGAACATGAACGCCCGGAGGAACGGTCCCGAGAGGTGTGCCAACAGCGTCCAGGAACCGACGACGATGGTGCCGAACGAGAGGGTCCACCCCCACCGGCTGATGTGCGCGTAGCCGGCCTGCTGGCGGCGCTCACCGAACCACTCGGCGATCGACGCGACGAGGAACGACCCACCCGAGATTCCCCCGAGGAACAGGTAGATGGCCACGAAGACGTCCCAGTGGCCGACACCGCCCCACCAGAGTCCAAATGATGCCATCAGTGATCACGCCTCGTACGGGAACGCGGTGGTGTCGTCTCTGTTCGCCTCGACGATGACGTTGGCCGGCTCCTGTTCGAACCGCTCGACTGCCTCCGTCGTCGCCTGCGCTTTCAACTCGCTCACCGGCCCGGCTTGGATGGCGCCGCCGACGCAGTTGTCGACACACGCGGGCTGGGCACCGCCGTCCTCCTGTTCCTCGCGCGGAGGCATCTCGTGACCGCCACCGGGCCCCTCGCCGATACAGAGGTTACACTTCGACATGATGCCGCCGTCGTCGTACGTCGGGGCGCCGTACGGACACGCCCAGCCGCAGTAGTGACAGCCGATACAGCTGTCGCGGTCGACGACGACGATGCCGTCCTCGTCGCGTTTTTGAATCGAGTTGCACGGACACACCTTCTCGCAGGGGGCATCCGAACAGTGCATACACGACATCGAGATGGGCAGCGAGCTCACGTCGGGGAACTCGCCGGTCGTGACGTTTGTTACCGTCCGCCACTCGTCCTGTTTGGGGTCACGGCCGTGTCGTTGTTTACACGACACCGAGCAGGCGTGACACCCGATGCACTTGTCTGAGTCGAAGTAGAATCCCCACTGTTCTCCCATCTCACTCACCTCCGGTTACGTCGACCGCGATGTGTCTGTCTACTTGTCCCGTGATCGGGTCCATCTGCGTCTCGTGTAACTTCATGGTGTTCAGTCCCTCGTAGTCCTGCTGGGTCGACCCCTCGCCGAAGCCGTACTCGCTCGTCACGACCCCGGGTTTGATCAGCTCGGTAACGTGTGCCATCAGCTCGCCGCCGCCCGTCTTCGACTCGACGGTCACCATATCACCCATTTCGATGCCCCGCGCCTCGGCGTCGACCGGGTTGATGTGGAGGTAGTTACCGCGGTACTCCTCGTCGTGTAAGTCGTTCTTGCGTGCGAACTGCTCGAGAAGCCGGTCGATTCCCTGGTCGCTCCCGTGTGAGAAGTACACCGACCGGACGTCGTAGAACTCCAGTGGGTACGTCTCATTGAGGCTGTCGCCGTACGTTCCCGGCGGCTGCCACGACGGCGCGGTGTCCATGCCGGCCTCTTCTGCGGCCGCCGTGAACGACGGCACCTGTTCGAGGTCAAATCGGAACGCGGGTCCGTCGCTCTCACGCCACTGCTCGTAGCCGTACTCGCCGACGATCGCGTAGTTCTTCTCGCCGGTCGAGAGCTCCTCAAGCGTGAGATCCACCGACTGCAGCTGGTCGTCGATGAACGCCTCGTGGTCCTCCCACGGGAAGTACTCACCCCAGCCCATCGCCTCGGCGAGGCCGGTCAGGATCTCGTAGTCCGGCTTCGTGTTGAACTGTGGCTCGACGGCGGCTTTTCCGCCGACGACCCACTGTGCCTCACTGTAAGAGCTCCACGAGCCGGTCCCGATGGTGTCTTTTTCCAGCTGCGTCGCGTCTGCGAACACGACGTCCGCGTTTCGGGTGACGCCATTCCAGTAGGCGTCGACGGCGATGACGAGGTCCATCTCGTCGAGCGCAGTCAGCCACGCCTCGGCGTTGCCGTCTTTCAGCGGCATGTCGTGGTGACAGTACATCCCGTTTATGTGGCCGTTCTCGACCATCTCGGGGACGAGATTGTGTGCGATACCCGTGATGTGGCGGGCCGGGTAGTCGTTGTACTCGTCGTACTTGCGGAAGGCGGGCGTCTTGCCCTCGGCGTTGTTGGGCAGGTCGACGCCGATGGTCGTCTCGGTGCCGCGGGCCTCACCGCTCCCTTTGCCCTCGGGTGTCCACTCACACACCTCGAAGGGGTCGGCCATCGGCGTCGACTTCCAGAGTCGGAGCCCGCCGGGACGGTCGATGTTACCGACGAGCCCGTTGAGCGCGATAATGTTCTGGGTTGCCTTCCAGCCGTTTCCAGACTGGGCGGTTCCCGACCACACCGAGATGCCGGCTTGCGGCGCGGCCTCCGCGAAGTCACGGGCGATGGCGCGGATCGTCTCGGCGCCGATACCGGTGATCTCGGCAGCCCACTCGGGCGTCGTGTCCGCGACGGCCTCGCGGTACGCCCCGAACCCGTAGGTGTGATTCTCGACGAAGTCGGCGTCGTACCGCTCTTCGTCGATGATGACGTTCGCCATCGCCAGTGCGAGCGCGCCGTCCGTCCGCGGCTCGATGGGGAGCCACGCGTCCGACTTCTCTGCGGTCTCTGTGTACTGCGGGTCGATGGTGACGAGCGTCGCGTCGTTCTCCTCGATGGCTTTCAGGATGCCTTTCGCCTCGAACTGCCCGGCGAACGCCTCCAGCGGGTTGCGTCCCCACATGATGAGGTACTCGGAGTTCTGGTAGTCCGGCACCCGGGCGTTCGAGCCGACACCCATCATCCCGCCGTTGACGAACGTCGGTCCGGCACAGACGTGGATTCCACGGCCGATCCGCTCTGGCGTTCCGTAGAGGTCCCGCCAGATCGTACGGAAGATCGGCGTCTCGGCCCAGCTTCCCGCGTCGAGGAACGTCTCTGCGCCGTGTTCATCGTTGAATTCACGGAGCCGCTCGGCGGTGTACTCGAACGCCTCGTCCCAGGTCGCTTCTTGGAGCTCCCCATCGACGCGGATGTACGGCTGTTTGATCCGCTCTGGGTCGTGGGTCTTATCGAGTTGTCCGAGTCCCTTCGGACAGAGCGTTCCCTCGGTTCCAGGGCCAGCGCTCCCGCGGGGGTTGCCGTCCACACCGGTGATACCGACCACGGTGCCGTCGTCGGTCACGTTCACCTTCTGTGCACAGTTGTGACAGCACATCCAGCAGTTACCGTACGCGACGTTTGCGTCGGCGACGGGAGTCGCCGAGCGATCTGTCTGGCCGATACCGAGTTGGCGGGCGGTGTCTGCACACCCGCCGAGTGCGGCCATCGTCGCCGCGCCGGCGCTCGTCTTCAACAGCGTGCGGCGCGTGAGGCCGTCGCCCGCGTCACTACTCATCGCCCATCACCTCCGCCGGCTCGTAGTCGTCACCGAACTCCGCGAGCAGCGCCGACTCGTACTTCTCGTGGAACGCCCGCTCGTCGAGCTCGCCGTTGGCGACGCGCATGGCGTCGACCCCCATGCGCCTCCCCAGCTCCTGGTCGTACTCGCTCTCCGCTGGCGCCTCCTCGAGTGCGCCGACGAGGTTGAGCGGGTCCAGTCCGCCGTCCGCCGATGGGTCGGTTGAGTCGCTCATATCTGTACACACGCGACTCGCCGCCGTAGGCGTCACTCTCAACCGGTGAAGGTTTTATATACCACCCGCCGTCGACCCCGATCTCGCCGGCGAGTCGTGCACCGCCCCGAGTCGACACACGTCGCGGCCGCGTACCCGAGGCCATCGACGCGTACTCGATGATGTGTCTACGTGCTGGGAGATACCTACACCATCACGCCGTCGGCACGAAGCGGTACCGTGAGGTTCGAGACGAGAGACCAGGTCGGCTGGGTCTCGTCCCGCTACGAGTCGGCGGGCGGGGACCCGACTGCAGACACCGTCGGGTCCTCGAGCGCGTGGACCATGCGTACCTCGTGGTCGGAGTCGACCGTCTCGAAGCCGACTCGACGGTAGACGCTGATCGCAGCTCGGTTTCGCAGCTCGACGAAGAGCTCTAGCGCCTCGCGGTCGGCAGCCGCTGCCGACGCAACCAGCCGTCTGCAGAGTTCGGTGCCGATCCCGCGGTCGTGGAACGCAGGGTGCACGAAGATCGCCAACTCGGGACAGGCGTCCTCAAGCGGAGTGTACACGATGTGACCGACGATCTGTCCGTCGCCTTCGGCGACGATGTTGTACCCTTCTTTGAGTAGCATCTCGATCCAGGACCGGCGGCGGTGTTCGACCGCCGGTGGGATTCCCTGTGCCCGGTCTGCGTCACCGAACGCATCGTACAGCTCGACGAGCCGGTCGAGGTCGGCTTCGTCTGCCTGTCGGAGCGTCCACCGTGTACCCTCTTTGTCGACGAACCGCGGCCAGCGCGGTGGGTCGGTTGCCGTGCCCGTTCGGTCGGCGTGGTCCCCGCTCTCGCGACGAGTACCGTCCCGGTCGTTGCGGTCGTCGCGGTCGGCATCGTCCCGACCACCACGGTCGATGTCGGGCGAGTGATTCATACTCGCCTGTCGGACGTCTGCGGCTTTCACCTCTCTCCCGCCTCCCAAAAAGTGAGAAGGCGGGTGGGCTCACAGCCGGTGCGCCCGAGCAACGTGCCTACTTAAAATCTTATCCTGTTGAGGCGTACATCAATACGGATCGACCGTGTGTGTTCACGCATGACGACACTGCGCCCGACGCCATACAGCTACGAGATCGAGTTCGACGTGATCGGCGACCGCCGGGAGGCGTACGACCGATGGGTCGCTGAAAACGGGATGCCGTGGATCACCCATGAGACGGTGGCGGCGTTCGACGTCTGGCAGAACGACAAGGGGCTCTCGCCGGAGGTCAAGTTCCAGTTCGGATTCCGCACGCTCGACGCCTGGGCGCGGTTCGTCGACAGCCGGTGTCACGTCATGGCGACGGAGGGACTGCGACGGTTGGTCACGGGACTCGAAGCAACGCTCTGGGAGCGCGACGGCATCCGGCTCGACGTAACCGAAGCAGCCGACGAGCAGCTTCCCTCTACTGCCGACTGCGAGCAACGACCCTCGGTCACTGAGGAGATTCGATGAACGACACCATCGAGGCGGCGCTCCGTTCGATCCCGGCACCGTCATCACCAGTGACGAACGAGACCGAGAGACGAGAGGGGGGAGCCGAACACGAAGCGGCGGGCGACTCGGAAGCGGGAGCCGGAGCCGACATCGTCTCCGCGGGCCTCGTCGGCGACGTCACGGTAGACGGCGACACCGTCACGATTCCGCTAGCGCTCGGGGCACCGTACTCGCCGGCCGAGACGGGGTTGGCGAAGGCGATCCGGAGTGCGGTTGAGACGGCTGGCTTCGAGCCGTCACTGTCGGTTGCTATCGACGACGAGACGCCTGCGGCCGGTGACGCGCCAATCGTGATCGCTGTCTCCTCGGGCAAAGGTGGCGTCGGAAAGAGCACGATCGCAGTGAACCTCGCGGCGGGGATGGCCGATCGCGGTGCGGCGGTCGGACTATTCGACACGGACGTGTACGGTCCGAACGTGCCGCGGATGCTTGGCGTCCAAGGTGAGCCAGTCCGAGCCGACCAACATCAACAGATCGTCCCGGTCGAAGCACACGGACTCAAGCTGATGAGCGTCGGCTTTCTCGTCGATGAGGACCTGCCAGTCGTCTGGCGTGGCTCACTCGTAGACCAGACGCTCACCGAACTCTGGCACGACGTCAACTGGGGGCACCTCGATTACGTCGTCGTCGACCTTCCGCCCGGCACCGGTGACGCCCAGCTCACGATGCTCCAGCAGATGCCCGTCGTCGGGTCGGTAGTCGTGACGACGCCACAGGACGTCGCGCTCGACAACGCTCGTAAAGGGGTCCGGCTGTTCGACGACCACGAAGCCCACGTGCTTGGCATCGTCGAGAATATGAGCGCATTTACCTGTCCGAGCTGTGGCGATCACCACGAGGTGTTCCGCGCCGGTGGCGGCAGCCGGCTCGCCGAGGAGTTCGACCTCCCCGTATTGAGCCGAATTCCCCTCGACCCGGCCATCGGTGAGGCCGGCGAGGTCGGCGAGCCAATCGTGTTCGACGACTCGCCGGTCGGCGAGCGGTTCGCCGACCTCGCCGGCGCAGTGATGGACCACGTGGGATGGCATCGGCGACGATCTCACGCGTCCGGGGGAACCGACTGGCCCTGAACGGAGCGCGGGGCACACCGAAACGGCGTCGTCGTCCGTCGGGACCGGTCGGCCGATTCGACGCCCGCCCACCGCGAGGTTCGCTCGACAGCGGTGCCACGAACTGAAAACGCGAGCAACCCATAACCACCCCAGCCGCCGCGTTCGGGTATGGGTTCACACTGCCTGATCGTCGGCGGGAACGCGGCGGGGATGAGCACGGCGACGCGCTTGCGGCGGTTAGACGAGGGTGTAGACATCACGATCATCGAGTCGACCGATACCGTCTCGTACGCGAGCTGCGGACTCCCGTATCATCTGAGCGACACGGTCGTTGAATCCGACCTCGCGGTCATGGGCGTCGACCAGCTCAGTGCGGCGTTCGACCTCGACATCCGAACCGAAGAGACAGTGACCGACGTCGCGCCTGCTGAACAGCGCGCGACGATAACCCCGAGCAACAGCGAGTCCTACGAGCTGGCGTACGACGACCTCGTGCTTGCAACCGGCGCAGAGCCGCTTGTGCCGCCGATGTTCGACGTCGACGCGCTCGAGGGGTGTCACACGCTGCGCACCGTCGAGGACGCGATCGCCATCCGCGACCGGGTAGACGACGCTGAAGAGGCGCTGGTCATCGGTGGCGGGTACATTGGGATAGAGGTGGCAGAGAACCTCCACGAGGCGGGCCACGACGTCGTCGTCGCCGAGCTACTTGACCACGTGATGCCGAACACGCTGGGTCCAGAGATGGCGACCCGCGTCGAGCAACACCTCACAGAGCACGGTGTCGAACTCCAACTCGGTGTCGGCGTCGAGTCGTTGACACAGACCGACGATGGCCTGATCACGGCGTCGATGGACTGCGCGACCGACCGCACGTTTGACCTCGTGGTGATCGCCACCGGGGTCAGGCCCCGAACCGGCCTCGCCGATGCTATCGGGCTCGACCGTCACGAGAGTGGTGCGGTGTTGGTCGACGACAGACTCCGAACGAGTGAGTCATCGATTCACGCGGTCGGTGATGCGGTCGCAGCGCCGAGCGCGCTTGAGGAGGGGCACGCTTGGATCCCCCTCGGTGGGCCGGCCAACCGACAAGGACGGGTGGCCGCCAACGATATTGCCGGCCACGACGACACATTAGACCCCGTTCTTGACACCGCGATAGCCAAGGTGTTCGATCTCGACGTCGGAACAGTCGGGTTCACAGAGGCCGACCTCACAGAGGCTGACCGACCCTACGAGACGATATACACCGCAGAACCGAGCCACGCCGAATACTACCCCGGCGCCGTCGATATCCACTTCAAACTGTTGTTCGATCCGGACGATGGAGCGATTCTCGGCGTCCAAGCGATCGGCGAGGCGGGCGTGGACAAGCGAATCGACGTGTTGGCGACCGCGATATCACACGGCGATACGGTGTTCGACATCCGGGATCTCGATCTGGCGTACGCCCCGCCGTACGGGGCCGCGAAGGACCCCGTCAACGTGTTAGGAATGATCGGCGCGAACGTCCTATCTGACGTGGCAAACGTGATCCACCTCGAGGAGTTCCTCGAGGAGCGCGAGACCGCGACCGTCGTCGACACTCGGCCACCAGCGATGCGCGAGGCGCAAGGGTCGATCCCAGGCGACGAGCACGTCCCGCTCGGACGATTGCGGTCGTGGGCCGCCGACCACGACCACGACGATGCAGTATTAACCTACTGTAAGATCGGGAAGAGCTCGTACATGGCAAGTCGTATTCTCGAACAAGAAGGGATCGACGCCCGGAGCCTCACCGGCGGATACTACCGATACGAGTTGGCCGCCTCGGCGGACGACTGATCACATATATGCAAGGAGGAAGCCCACGGCTTTAGCCGTGGGAGGAATCCGACGTCGCAAACTGGCTCATCACGTTTCCTTCGGCGCGGGCCAGCCGCTGTGAAAATGCCGACGTGGAGATGTCGAGCTGCTCGGCAAGTGACGCCATCGAAGGACGCTCACCGGCCTCGTAGTACCCCTCATCAATCGCCAACTCGAGCGCTTTGCGCTGTTTCGGCGTCAACGCCGAGACGTCGACCTCGTATATCTCGTCGCTGAGCTCTTCACCGCTGCCGGTGTGGGTCATGCTCACGAGCTGAACGGTAGAGCCGATCTCGTTGAGGTCAGCAACAAGGTTCGAGACCACCGCAGAGTCGGGGAGGAACGCCTTCACGAAGAACGAGCGGTGCTCGGCGCGAACAAAGTGTGGAATACAGCCGTACGCCGCGAACACCGCGGTCGGGCAGTGATCACAGATGTCGTCGGTGTGGTACTTGGTGATAACGCGGTCTTCGGTGTCGTCGTCGGGTCGATCGTGACGCCGCGGGTGTCCGTCGGTACGTGGCTCACCGTCGCCGGCGGACGCATCGAGGGCGAGCTCAGCAGGCTCACAGGACTCACACACTGTGACCTCGGTGTGACACGTCTCCCCTGCGACCCGTACGTCGACGTCCAGTACATCGCCGTCGAGATCGTCGATGAAACAAGGGCCACCGCGTTCGATCTCGAGGACGACGCGAAGGTCGCGGTTCTCGACGGCCGTCGACGGGGCATCTACGACCGACGCGTTTCCATCAGAACGGGTCATACTCGCTCGTTCGTCAGCAGCGATAAAAATGTACCCCGCCGCGTCACCGCGTAAGAATTCGGGATACAGAGCCGCGCACGGTGGACTACGCCTCGTCGGCGAGGTCGTCGATCCACGTCAGCACCGCCATCGCCTTCGGAAACCCGACCGTCGGTGCCGCCAACAGGGCCACGTGACGCAGGGTATCGGAGTCGACCCCTTCCTCGAGGCCCCGGCGGACGTGCGAGTGCACCGCACCTTCGGATTCGGCGCCCGCCGCAAGCGCGAGTTTGACCAGTCGTTTCGTCTCGCCGTCGATCGGACCGGCCGTGGCGCACGCCTCGCCGAGGTCGGCGTACGCCTCCCAGACGTCTGGGTGTCGGTCGGCGAGGTCACCGGCGGCAGAAGGGAGCTCTTCGCTGTCGTCAACTGTGTCTGCCATTAGTCGATGTTCTCGGGCCGATACTAAGTTGTTGTGGAGACGACCATCACGCGAGCCGACGGACCGATTGAGGTCCGATCGGGTGAGCAAAAAACCGGATGATGACGGCAGTTAGCCGGCGGCAGAGCCAGCCATTTGGTCTTCGTACCGTGTCTCCCACGCGATCCGGGCGGTAATTTCACGCTTTCCGCGCCCGGTTAGTCCATACTCGTTGGTTCGTTGGTCGCGGCGCCGTTTGTACAAGAGCCCCTTCTCAACCAGCGTGTCGAGATTTGGATAAAGCCGGCTCTGATGGATCTCGGTATCGTAGTACTCGTCGAGCTCGTGTTTGATCGCCAGGCCGTGTGGTCGCTCGAGCCCCGCGGTCACGTACAGCAGGTCACGTTGGAATCCTGTCAGATCGTGCATACAGATCGATGTGTCCGCGGTGGTGTTTGGGTATGTGCTGCCTACGCGAGTCAGATGGTCGACAATGCCGCATGTTATTGACCCTATCGCGGGCCGACGGTTCCGCATGCTCGAATTATCGGTTTCAACATCCGAGTGATCGGCTACACCAGTCACTCATCCCGGTGCATAGTCGTGATCAAGCGTACGCGATGTTCAACTCGAGTTCGTTGGCGGCACCGAGCAAGTACGCTGGCAGCTCGTCGGTGAGTCTGTCGCCGGTGAGCCGGTGTGAGGGGCCAGAGACACTGAGCGCACCGACAACCGTATCCTCGACGACCACTGGAACACCCACGGCGTTGAGCCCGGGCACGTTCTCTTCTCGATTGAGACTGTACCCTCGTTCTCGAACTTGTTCGAGCACTTCGAACAGTTGTTGTTCGTCGGTGATCGTGGCGTCGGTGCGGGCAGCCAGCGACCGTTCGTTGAGTATCTCCGATGACCGCTCGTCGGTCATCGCTGCCAGAATAGCCTTTCCGGCGGCCGTCGAGTGAAGTGGAATCCGACTTCCGATACCGGGGTCCGTGCGGACGCCACGCTCGCCGACGGCACGACAGAGGTACACGGCCTCGCCGTGCTCTTCGACGATGTACTGTGCTCGCTCACCTGTCTCGGTCGCGATTTCGGCGACCTTGTCGCGAGCGAGCTCGTATCCCGGGTGGCTCCGACACGCCCGCTGGCTCAACTGGAGGAATCGCAGTCCGAGCTGGTAGCCGTTCGAACGTTCGACGACCAGCCCGAGCGATTCGAGTGTCTGTAGGTGCCGAAACACGGTGCTCTTGGCGTACGGCACCTCGCGGGCGATGTCGGTCAGCGTGGGGTTGGTGTCGGCACGTACCTGTTCGACGATCTCGAACACCGTTTGGGCGGTGCCGACGCGGTCTCGGTGCGATTCGTCCTCCGTATCGGTCATATACCTACCGGCGAGCGCCGATAGAAATGTGTTCCGCACTGTCGAAAAAAATAGTAGCTTCCCCTACCAGTACCGTTATTATACAATAGATAGTGATAAATCGGTATGCCAGTCCCGCGGTTCGATATCGACCTGACGGAGAGCCAGCGCCGCGTACGCGAGTCAATAGAAGCGATCTGTGACGACTTCGACCACGAGTATTGGCGACGACATGCCCGTGAGGAAACCTATCCACACGAGTTCGTCGACGCGCTAGCCGCGGAGGGCTGGCTTGGTGTGCTCATTCCAGAGTCGTACGGAGGCAAGGGTCTCGGGACGCCAGAGACGGTGGTGATGATGGAAGAGATAGCCGCAAGCGGGGCCGGATTTGGCGGTGCACAGACGATTCACGGGGGCATATACAACTCGCCACCACTGGTGAAAAATGCGAGTCCAGACCGCAAGGAGACGTTGCTCCCGAAGATCGCACGGGGAGAGGTCTCGATCCAGGCGTTCGGGCTGACAGAGCCCGAGGCGGGATCCAACGCGCCGAGCATGGAGACGTTTGCCCGGCGTGAGGGGGACGAGTACGTCGTCTCCGGCGAGAAGATGTGGATCTCCCGGGTCGACGTGAGCGACTACATGTTGTTGGTCGCTCGGACCAGTCCCAAGTCGGCAGTCGACAAGCGCACACGCGGCATCTCCACCTTCCTCGTTGATTTGGACGACGCGCGGTCACAGGGACGATTGGATAAAGAGCCCATCGAGAAGTCCGCGAGCACGTTCGTCAACTCCTATCGGCTGACATTCGACGATCTTCGCGTTCCAGCCGGGAACCTGATCGGCGAGGAAGGCGCGGGATTTTACCAGGTTCTCGACGGCCTGAACGAAGAACGGCTCGTCATTGCCGCAGAGCTGATCGGGATGGCCGAGCTCGCCCTGTCGAAAGGTGCCGAGTACGCCACAGACCGGGAGATATTCGACCAGCCGATCGGGGCAAACCAGGCGATTCAACACCCGTTGGCGGCCGCACACGCCGAGGTCCAAGCAGCCCGGCAGGTAACGTACGAGGCTGCGAGTCGGTCCGCCGAGGATAGTCTTGACCGGGAGTCGCTCGGTGCCCGTGCAAACGCGGCAAAGTACCTCGCCGCCAACGCCGCATCGAGTGCGGCGGATGCCGCCGTGCAGGCACACGGTGGGAAAGGAATCGCCGTCGAGTACGACGTGGAGCGGTACTTCCGCGAAGCGCGGCTCTCTCGACTCGTGCCGATCGCCCAGGAGCTCGCGCTCAACTACATCGGCGAGCGGGAGCTCGGGCTCCCACGCTCGTACTGAGCGGTTCGAGGGCGACGATACCGCAATCAGTGACACCATGGCCCGTACCGTTACCGGAACGACCCACCACCGATACCATACAACACACACTTGACTCATGACCGACGACCCAGCCACTAACGAATCCAGCAGCACCGACGAATCCAGCAGCACCGACGAGAAACGACTGATAGCGGGCTGGCAGGGCAGGTACTACGAGGACTTCGCCGTCGGTGACGTGTACAAACACCCGTACGGTCGCACGGTGACCGAGACCGACAACGTCTGGTTTACGAATGTCTCGATGAACCTCAATCCGATGCACTTTAACGAGGCGTACGCCGCGACCACCGAGTTCGGCGAGCGACTCGTCGACGGCACGTTCGTCATCGCACTCGCGGTCGGTATGAGCGTGATCGACGTCAGCGCCAACGCAACCGCGAACCTCGGCTACGACGCGATACGCCACCACGCACCGGTGTTTCACGGAGACACGCTGTTCGCGGAGTCGGAGGTGCTCTCGAAACGTGAGTCCAGCTCGCGTGACCACGTGGGTATCGTCACGACCGAACTCCGCACGTACAATCAGGACGGCGACCTCGTCCTCTCGTTAGAGCGCACACCGATGGTGCTGAAACGGTCACACGCCGACCCGACGGCCGCCCAGCCGATAGGGTGGCCAGAAGGCATCGGAACCCAGCCGGAGGATATCTCGTGAGCGGATCGTCAGAGTCGAACGACGCCGGGGTACCAACGGCGGCAAACCCAGTGCCGTCGACGCGACTGAACGGTAGCCTGCCGATTGTGACGCCCGTCGAGGCCGCCGCAAACGTACCAGAGACAGCAACCCTGTTGGTATCTGGGTTCGGCGGCGTTGGGTATCCGAAGCTCGTTCCAGAGGCGATAGCAGCCGGCGACCAACGCGAGTTGACCGTCGTCTCTGGTGGTGGCGTCGGCGACGAGATCGACCGTGACCTCGTTGAGTCAGGAGACATGGCGCGGCGGTACCCGTTCGTTCCGAACGAGACGGTTCGAGACGCGGTCAACACAGGTGAGGTGGCGTTCCACGACAGACACATCTCACGGCTCGCCGATGAGATTCGATTCGGCGGTCTTCGCGCCGGCATCAACGGACCGACCGTTGCTATCGTTGAGGCCGTGGCGATCGGGAGCGACTGGCTGATCCCATCGACGTCTGTCGGACACTCCCCGGCGTACATTGAGACGGCGGACCACCTCATCGTCGAGGTAAACCGTGCACAGCCGCTCGAACTCGGTCGGGTCCACGATATCTACCTCCGGCGGGCGCCACCACACAGAGGGCCGATCCCGCTCGACGATCCGCTCGACACAATTGGCGGGCCGGCTATCAGGTTCGATCCGGAGCGGCTTGAGGCCGTCGTCGAGACTGACCGGCCCGACGACCCCTACGAGTTTCGGGAGGCAGAAAAAACTGAGCGTGCAATCGCTGACCACCTCTGTCGGTTCTTACAGGCGGAACTCGAGCGAAACCCACTGCTCGCGGAGCGGGTAAACCTCCAGTTCGGCGTCGGGTCGCTCGGGAACGCCTTGATGGGTGGATTGTCGGGCGTGGACTTCGGCGATCGCGAGGTGTCGTACGTCGGGGAGGTGGTACAGGATGGCCTGTTGGACATGCTCGACGGTGGCCAGCTATCCGGAGCGAGCGCCACCTCGCTCGCGCTCTCTGCAGACGGGCAGACGCGATTGTTCGACGATATCGAGCGCTACGCAGCCGACGTGATTCTCCGTCCAGCAGACATTTCGAACGCGCCGGCGCTGATCAACCGGTTCGGCGTCGTCGGGATTAACAGTGCGGTCGAAGTTGACCTCTACGGAAACGTCAACGCCACGCACATCCGCGGGACGCGGGTGGTGAACGGCATCGGAGGCGGCGGGGACTTCGCCCGCAACTGCCGGCTCGGGATCGTCACCCTTCCCTCGACGGCCGTCGACGGTGACGTGTCGCGGATCGTACCGCTCACGCCGCATGTCGACCACACGGAACACGACGCGAGCGTCGTGGTCACAGAACACGGTGTAGCCGACCTTCGGGGTCGCTCGCCGCGTGAGCGCGCCGAGGCACTGACCGCAGTCGCCGACCCCGCGTTCCGTGACGACCTCGAGCGCTATCGGCGGCGTGCGGCTTCCGGGGGCGGCAACACGCCACACGACCTCGATTCGGTGTTCGACTGGACCCGGTAGCGATCGGGACGCGTTCCAGTCGGGTGACCGGTCGCGTGTTTCGTCGTGTTCTGATCTCCTGTTGTTGTGCTCCAAGACCGACCAAGAGCGGCGCGTCGAAGACGATAGGACACGTGGCACTCGGCAAGTAACACAACTATCAGGATTAATTACGTTACACTTTTACCGGCGCGTTCTCTCTCCTATACCGCATGATAGATGATGACAGCACGAAGCGTCGGGACATCGTTAAAGGAGCGGCCACACTTGGGGTCGTCGGCCTCGCCGGCTGTTCTGGAGGCGGTGGTGACGGCGGCGAAAGCGGCAATGGGGACGACGGCGAAAGCGGTGACGACGGCGGTGAGGTGACGATCACGATCGGCGGCACCTCGACGGGAAGTTCGACACAGGCGGCTGGCCAGGCGCTCGCGCGAGCCGCCCAACAGCACAGCGACTTCCTCAACGTCTCAGTTCAAGAGACACAGGGGTGGACGGCAAACCTCTACGAGTACAACAACGACCAGATCCCGGCGATGGGCGTCGACAACAACTCCCTCTCAAAGGCACTCAACGAGGAGGGACCGTTCGCCGAGGATCCGGTCGGCAAACTCCCGAATCAGGGCTTTTTGTTCACGTCACTCCAGATTCACTGGGTCGGACTGGAAGGCAGCGGTGTCGAGTCGGTTGCCGACCTGCGTGAGGGTGGCTACACGATCTACCCAATTCAGCCCGGCTTCGGAACGCGACTGCTCACCGAGGAGATCCTGAAAGAGGCGGAGCTCTGGGAGCAGAACGACATCCTCAACGTCGACACGGGTGACATTCCTGGAGCCGTCGAAGAAGGTCGCGTCGACGCGCTTTGTCTGTACGGGGCGAACGGCGTCAACCTCTCCGGTTGGTGTCAGGAGGTGGACGTCCGCAGCGGTGGGGGGCTGAACCTGCTTGAGGTCGATGACGAGTTCCGCTCGGTCGTTGAAGAGCACCCCGGAGCGATCCTCGAAGAGGTTGAGCCGTACGGGTACGAACAGGAAGTTACAGAGTACACCGACACGCTCACCGCCTGGTCGCTCGCCGGACAGTGGGCGTTTAGTCCGGACATCCCAGCGCGTGCGACCGAGGAAGTGTGCCGGCTCGCGATCGAACACGAAGAGACGCTTCGTGAGTCGGACCCAACGACGCTTGAGTACACGCCTGAGGCGATGACACAGACGGTGATTCCCGAGATCGATATCCACGCAGGCGTGGCCGACTTCTTCGAGGCCAACGACGTCTGGAACGACTCCTGGAGCCGCGGCGACGAGTAGCGCTCCCGGGAGCTTCACCATCCCTACATTCGACGAATGTCCACGAACTCCGAGACACCACCTGACGCAGACGACACCGAGCCGTCCTCAGCAGGGGACCTGCTCGCTACCGATCGCTCGCTCGAACTCGCCGACGGCCCAAGGGGGGAGCGACAGCTCTGGTTATACCTCCTTTCACTGCCGTTTTGGGCACTTGTCATCTTCGTGCCCACGGTCGTCGTGCCAAACGCACTGTCGGGTGCGTACGGAGCGTGGATACCGGCGCTCCTCGTTGAGGACCCGGCGGCAGCCGCAGAAACTGCCGAGTCGCTGTCGACGACCGTGCTCGGCGTCGCCGGTGCGGTCGGAATTCTCGGCGTAACGGCAGCTATCCTCTGGCTCGGCTCCGGGATCGAAGAACGGCTCCGGATGGCGCTCGTGTCGTACTCGGTCCCGTTCTGGATGATCGTGATGTGGTACTCGTACACCCAGCAGATGCCCCGTGGACGGTACGCTGTCGCCTTCCTCGGGTTCATCCTCGCGTTGTACGTCCTCTCCGAACTCGACCGGCCGCTCGTCGAGAAGCGCTGGCTCGAAGCGGGACTGTTACTCACGACCGGTCTCATCTCCGTCGTAACGAGCGGATACCTGTTCATGAACTACCAGTCCGTTGCGATTGACACGGTCGGGCGGGCGACGGAAGGACAGATCGTACTCGCGTTCTTCTTCACGCTCTCGATGATCTACCTCACGTGGCGCTCGTTCGGGCTCACGTTCCTCACGGTCGTGCTCATCGGGATCGGGTACGGGCTTGCGGGACCACAGATGCCCGGCGCGTTGAGCCACGGTGGGCTCTCGCCCGATCGCATCCTTCGGATCCTTGTCGTCTCCGTCGACGGCTTCTACGGGTTCCTTACGAGACTTGTCGCGGCGTGGATCGCCTTGTTCCTCCTATACGCCGGGTTGTTGAAGGCGTACGGTGCGTTCAGCCTGATTCTCCGGCTTGCCGTCCGGTCGGCAAAGTACGTTGACTCGGGGATCGCACAGACGGCAGTTATCGCAAGCGCGGTCATCGGGTCAGTCAACGGGAGCCAGACCGCAAACGCCGGGATGACTGGGTCGTTCACGATCCCGTTGATGAAAGAAAACGGAATCAAACCGGAGACCGCGGGTGGGATTGAGGCCGTCGCCTCGACGTCTGGACAGGTGCTCCCGCCGGTGATGGGTGCCGGTGCGTTCATCATGGCATCGCTCATCACGGGGATCACCTACGTCGACGTCATCATTGCGGGGCTGATCCCAGCAGCAGTGCTCGTTGTCTCGATTGTGATGGCTGTCCACTACGTTGCGGCGCCACAGATCGCAGACCCCGAGATGAGCGGCGTGTTCTCCGAGGCGATGGACCGACAGGAGATGGTGCTTGAGTCGATCAAGTACGGGGTGCCACTTGCGATCCTGATCTACGTGCTCGGCGTGTTACAGTACACCGTGATGACCGCCGCGCTCTACACGGCGCTGTCGATGATCGCCTTCGGTATCGGGATCCCGATTTTGCAGGCGACGCTGGCCGGAGAGAGCCGCCGGAACGCGCTCGTCGGCACCCTAGAGCAGACAGTCGACGGCTTCCGAGAGGGCGTGATCGTGGTCGCACCGGTCACCATCATCCTCGCGGCGATAAACGGCGTGGTCGATATCCTCATGGCTACGGGCGTTCCGACGGCCATCTCGCTCACGCTCTTGGACCTCTCTGGGGGGGTCGCGATCATCGCGTTCGTTCTCGCGATGATCATCTGCATCCTACTCGGGCTCGGCATGCCGACCACCGCGGCGTACACGGTCGTCGCGCTGCTCGTCGCCCCGACGCTCATCAGCCAGTTCGCCGTCCCCGAGTTTGCCGCGCACTTTTTCGTGTTCTACGCCGCTATCTTGGCCGGGTTGACGCCGCCGATCGCGACGTGCGTTGCGGTGACGTGTGGGATCTCCGGCGGCGGGTTCTGGACGAGTTGTAAGGAGGCGCTTCGGATCTCGGCGCCGCTTTTCGTGCTGCCGTTCGCCTTCGTCTACCACCCAGAGCTCGTCTCGGGAACGTTCGAGCCGGCGGCGATCGTCTCGGGACTCCTCGCGCTCTTCGGGTCGATCGCGATGATCCACGGGATCAACTATCAGTTCGTCTTCGGTCGGGGGCAGACGTACGGCCTCCGGGTGGCGTTCTTCGTCGCCGGCGTCCTCGCGATGGTCCACCCGATGGTGCAGGTACAACTCGGCGCACTCACGGCAGTCGGTGGGCTGTACGTGCTCCAGACCGCCGTCGGACGACCGGACCCGCTGCGAACGCTCCGTGGTGCAGCGGGGTTATTCTCCGGTCGCAAGCGGTAGGGTAATACGCCTCTTCGCGCCTCTTTAGCGTGACCCAATACATGGATCGTGACCTCTGGCAGACGGTCGGACTCGTCACGACGTGGCAGATCGCAGCGAGTATCTGCTACTACGCCGTCTTCGCGGCCGGCCCGTTTTTCCGGGATGCTTTCGGCCTCTCCCGATTTGGGGTCGGACTCACGGTCACCGCACTCACGCTGGGATACGCGGTCTGTCTGATCCCCGTCGGTGCCCTCACCGACCGGTACGGCGAGCGAGTGACGCTCACGGGCGGGCTGGTCGGTCTCGCGGCTGGGATGGTGCTCGTTGCTAGCGCATCGGGGTACACCTCCCTGTTGATCGCCGTGGCACTCCTTGGCGCCGTTTACAGTACCGCAATGCCCGGGACGAACAAAGCCGTGTACGACACGATTCCGGCGAGCAGATTGAACACCGCAATGGGAATAAAACAGGTGGGAATCACCGGTGGTAGTGGCCTCAGTGCCCTCCTCGTGACCGGACTCGCCGGCTACTTCGTCTGGCAGGCCGGGTTCCTCGTCGCTGCGGTCATCGGCATCGTCGTCGCCGTCGCGTTTTACACTCTCTACCGCACGACACAGGAGCGAACAGCCGAGTATCCGGACCTGCGGGCACTTACCAGCAACCGATCATATGTGTTGTTGGCGCTTTCTGGACTCTTTCTCGGTGCCGCGTTGTTCACCACAACCGGCTACACCATCCTCTACGTCGAAGAGTCGATCGGCGGATCCATCGCGTTCGGCGGCGTCGTCTTGGCGATCGTCCAGCTCTTCGGGAGCGGCGGACGCGTGCTCAGCGGCTGGTTGGCCGACCGGCTCCCGGGTGACCCACACAAGCGCATTGGCGGCATCTTGCTGGTGCAGACGCTCGCGAGTGGTGTGCTGTTTCTTGTGGTCGCACGCACCTCAACACCACGGAGTGCCGGCTTCGCGTTCGCCGTGCTGGGGTTCTTCGTGCTCGGGTTTACCGGCGTATACTACTCGTACATGACAACGCTCGTCTCTCCTGGAGCGGTCGGAAGTGCGACCGCAGGCTGTCAGCTCACGCTCAACGCGGGCGCACTAGTGGCTCCACCGGTGTTCGGGCTCCTTGTCGACACCGCTGACTACCGGGCGGGTTGGAGCTTCCTCGCCGTGACGTGTCTGCTCGCCGCCCTGCTGGTCGCGGCCGTCATCCGGAGCCGTCCACCCCGAGCAAGGACCGCCTAACGGCGGCACACCGTGGATGATTCCGACGAGGATGCGGATTACTTATACGTCATCAACGAACAATCGTGATGTATGTATCACGTGCTGGTAGCCGTAGACACTGACGTCGACCGCGCGCGCTCACAGGTGGACGTACTCGAGGACCTTCCCGCCTCAGCCGACGAGGTATTTGCGACCGTCGTACACGTGTACGAGGCGGTCGACGCTCCCGCAGACGAGGCTGGCTCGAGCGTCATCGAAGCGGTCAATCAGTCGATTGAGGACCTCCGCGGAATCCCAGAGTCGGTCACAGCTGTCGAATCGCGGCTCAACGCGCTGGGTATCGCCCACGACCGCGAGCTGTACGTCGGGGAGCCGGCAGACGCGATCGTCTCGGCTGCCGACGCCCACGACGCCAACGCGATATCCATTGGCGTTCGAGAGCGGACCCCAGTTGGGAAAGCCCTCTTTGGAAGCGTCAGCCAGGCGGTTCTTCTTTCAGCCGATCGACCGGTCATCGTCGACCGGCCCGAGTGAGTGACCACGTCGCGGTGGTACGGTAGCGCTTGCAATTCGGTTCACGAGTAGCTACAGTCATCTGGACAGTGCGGCAGTCGAACGCCTCACTGGAGGCGTGTGTGCCCTACTCGACGGGCACACCGTGGCCCTGCTCGCGACCGCGGCGGGTCGCTGTCGCTGTCACTGACCGCGGCTTGTGGCCGCGTCGACGATCGTCGCCACCGACTGCGGCTCGCTCTCGAGGATGGTTTCTGAGAGTTGGTCAGGGTCGACACCAGTGTCACGGAGCAGTCCGGTCGTCTTCCTCCGGACCTCGTCGTCCGTCAGCGGGTCCTCGGGCTCACCCGAGGGAACGCGAACCGTTGCCGAGTGCGTCTCACCGTTCGCCTGCACAGAGACGCGGGCACCCCACGCTTCGGGGAATCGACGTTCGATCGTCTCGTCTGTCGTTACGTTCGTCGCGTCCATCAACCCGCGCGTGGTTGTCGTTTCCCACCGTGGAGGATCGCCCGCCTGCCCGACGGCGCGCAGAAACGTCGCCGCATCTGCGGTGCCCGTCTCGAGTGTCAGCGCAGCGACGAAGGGTGCAGAGAACTGACAGTCGACGAAGCTCTGCGGGCGCCGTTTCGCCTCGATCGGGTCGCCGGTCAGCCGAACACCGGGGCTTGGAATGGCGATTTGGACCCCCGATACTGTGCTCGTCTCGACCGCCGGAGCGAGTTCGCGGAGGCCGTCGATCGCTGCGTGGAGGTACCGGCAGCAGGGATACGGCTTCAGTCCCGTCTCGGCGACCGTGTCGCGCGTCTCTAGCCGGTCGATCGCCCCGTGATCCGGGTCGGGTGTGTACCCCGCAAGAAAGCCGTACTCGCCGTCGATCGGCGCTTCAGCACCCACAACACCGGCCGCGGCAAGAGTCGTCGCCTCGATCCCCCGTCGAGCGGCGAGTCCAGGGTGGAGGCGCTTGTTCCACGCCCCGTTCTCGAGAAACTGGATCGACCCCGCCGCCTGGCTACCTGCGATACCGAACGCGTCTCGGAGCTCGGTCTTGGTGAGGCCGCTGGCGACGCCAGCCGCCGCGACAGCGCCAAACGTGCCACAGGTAGCGGTGATGTGAAACCCTCGCGCGTAGTGGGCGTCCGGTCCGACGAGTTCGCCGACCGTACACGCCACGTCGTAGCCCGCGGCGATCGCGGCATAGAACCGTTCGATATCCGTGTCGGCGGCTTCAGCGGCGGCGAGCGCGGCGGCGATCGTCGGTGCCGCCGGATGGAGCGACGAGGCGAGGTGGGTGTCGTCGAAATCGAGGCTGTGAGCGAACGTCCCGTTCGCGAACGCGGCATCAGCTGGTGTCAGCTGCCGTCCACTTGGAAGGAGCGTCGCAGCAGAGTCGGTCGCCGGGTTTGGTGCCGGGCCACAGAGCGCGTCGATACCGTCACGGACCGCTGGTGACGAGTCAGCGTGTGCTGCGCCGCCGATGGTGACGCTGAACCAGTCGAGAAGGTGTGGGGGGAGCGCGGTACGGCCGCCGTCTGCTTGCAGACAGTGGTCGACGAGGCGCTCGGTTACCATAGCGCAGATCAGTGGTGTTTATACATTAACGTTAGCGTCTCGGAAGGTGACTTGTCGACGTGGCCCCCGCTATTGTCCCGTGAGTGCGTCTCAGAATAGCACACAAATCTGACACCGGAGCGACAGCGCCTTTGGGGTCGACACAGTGAGAGCCGATATGGGGATCCCGTCCGAACGAATCGACCGATTGTTCGGGCTCGCGCGTGAGGCCGTCGTCGACGACGAGTGCGATCGGGCGCGCGAGTACGTCCGGCTCGCGCGGCGTATCGCCGAGCGGAACCGCTGTGGCGTTCCCCGCGAGTTCGAGCGTAAGACGTGTGACGACTGTGCGGTATACCTCCGAGCCGGAAAGACGAGCCGGGTTCGACTCGGACCTGCGCGCGTCGTCGTCAGGTGTTGTGAGTGTGGCGCGACCGGTCGGTATCCGTACGACTGACCCTCGCGACCGACGGCGCCGACCGCTCAGCTATCCGCCGCTTTGTGCAGTGTATCGAGCACGGCCATCGTTCCGTCCGCGAACGACTCCTCGAGGACGACGTCTGCGGCCGCGGTCGCCGCCTGGTCCGCGTTCGCGACGGCGTACGAGCGTCCGGCGACGCCGAACGTCGATACGTCGTTTTCGCTGTCACCGATCGCGACGAACGCGTCCGGGTCGAGATCGAGTGTCTCACAGACGAGACGAAGCCCATCGCCTTTACTCACGGTCGGCGACTTGAGGTGGAAGGCGTAGCCGGTGTCGACCACCTCGACTGAATCGGTCGTTTCCGTCACCGACCGCAACAACGACTCGTCGGCGTTGGGTGCCGCCGCAACCTCCGTCTCTCGCCAGCGATTCACCGTCTCGTCCGTGCCCCAGCCGAGGGTCCCGCCGCGCTCGAGGAAGGCCTCGGCTGCGGCCTCGGGAGCCGCAGGGTTCGCTCGGATCGACGTCTCGTCGTCTGCGTGCACAACACCACCGTTCTCCGCGATTACGCAGATGGGGAGTCCAAGGAATGTCGCGAGTGCAACTGGATACGGGAACGCCTTACCGGTCGCAAAGACGACCGGTGCACCCCAGGTCGGGAGGCGTTCGAAGACGCGGGGATCGATACGTCCGTCAGGCGTCGTCAGCGTGCCGTCGATGTCTAACGCGAGCGGCGGAACCATGCGCCTCGGTTCGCGTACCAGCCCGAACTACCTTGCGCTCAGGTGATGACTGTGACCGAAACGGTAGTGAGACTCACAGTCCGTGCGTCGGCCGCGAGAACAGCTCCCGAAACACCAACGTCGGGAAGCGCGGCACGAGCCGGCTCGGGGGACGACCTTTGCCGTCGCTTCGTTCGACCGTCACTCGCTCGAGCAGCTCGGCGTCCGCGAGCTCGTAGAGCATCCGTCGGACTGTCGACACCGAGAGGTCGACGTGGTCGGTCGAAGCGATAGCCTCGGTGGCCGCACTCACCGACGACCGGTCCGCGTCCGGGAGTGAGACGAGTTCGTAGAGCAACCGTTGCCGGCTCGACGACAAGGCGAGCACCCGACCGAGCGCGGCACACGGCTTTGGGACGGCCTGGATCCCCGCATCGAGGTGCGTCGGCCGAACCGTCGACGCTCCACTTCGGGTCGCGGTGATGGCCGCGCCGGCGATCGCCGCGAGCGCATCGTGTGCATCACCAGACGCCCACTCTGCGACTTCACGAATCTGGTCGTGGCTGATCGCATCGCGCCCGAGCCCGGTCGAACAACGACTCGTCAACAACTCGACGAGCACGTGTCGTCGATAGCGAGTGAACGCGACCGACGCGTCGGGTTCCCACTCGAGTGTGTCCGGTTGGTCCCTGCCGAGACAGACCGGGACGATCCGACCGGAGACGTCCGTAAGCCACTCGACGACCGTGGCTGGCGCGGGCGTCTCTGGCTCGTTGGTGTGGTCGACGGCGACGACGACCGCCGAGCCGCTGTCGACGGCCTCGTGAAGCGACACGGCGAGATCGTCGGTCCCAACGCCATGGTCCGGGACGGACTCCTCGGTGAGCGCGGCGAGCGTATCGTGATAGAGCCGGAACCGCGTAGCCGCCTGTCGCGCATCGACGTAGACGAATCCCGGAAGCGTCGGATCGGCTGCCCGCGTCGTCGTCTGTATCGCCTGTGGGGGCCCGCTGTACGTCGCGAGCCGAGCAAAGAGCGCGCTCACGACCGCCGATTTGCCGCTGCCTTTCGGACCGAACACGTAGGTGCTCGGCGGGAGGTGCCCCGTGAGGGCCGGGTTGAACACGTCGAGGAGCCGCTCGAGAGCCGGCCCACGCCCGATCGGCGAGTCGAGGTGTGACACCGGTGAGACGGCATCGAGAGTGATCAACACCCCCGCCCCGGCGTCGTAGCCAAGTCGCCGCTCGATACGGTCGTCGATGTTCACGGAGCGGTCACCTCCGGTCGTGGGTGAAGGGCGGGTCGGCACGAACGCGGGAGGGGGGACGTCGCTACCAGTGGTCTGGTTTGTAGCGGTTGATGAGCACCGTCGACACGGTGAAGACGACGCCGCTTATGAGCCCGGCGAGTACCCCCGAGGCGATCTGGACGGCAGGCGCGCCGACCGTCGTCACCGCGGTAACGGCGCCGACGATGCCGGCTACGACGAGCAGGTTTCGCCCGTCCGCGCGGGTGAGTCCGAACACGTTCATGCGCGCTCATTGAGGCTGGCCCGGTTAAATCCACCCCCCTCGGCCGGCACCAGTTCGATCCGGCGTATTCCCGGGATGGCGGCCGCGTCGCAACCACACACTTATTCGCCGGGGTTTCGTTCCCCGCGATATGACAGAGCCCACCTTCCACGACTCGGTGAAGCAAGCCGACCGGTGGAGCAAGGTCGCGGCACTGGTCGCCGCAGTCGTCGTGTTCGTGGCGATGCGCGGCATCGTGACAGACACACAGTTCGCCTCGGTTATCGCCGCCGCGATGGGGATCGCGGTTCGGCTGTACATTCCGTACCACGCGAACCTGCGGATCCCCGAGGCTGAGCGGACGCCGCTCGCTGACCACCCGGCGGTAGGCGAGTACCATCACGGTGCCGCAGGACTCGGCCTGTTCGTCTCGTCTCTCGTCGCGGTTGGCGCGTTCGTCGCTACTCACGCGCTCGTCACCGCTGTTGGCGTCGGGGTCATTGCTGGTGGTGTTGGGTATGTACTGTTTCTCTCGGTGCTACCGGACGAATAAAAGAGTTCGAGCGGTGTCGAATTTAGATCGGAGCCACCCAGACTGACCCAAAGACACCGGCCGCGACGAGCACCGCAATGAGGAACGTCGAGATTGCGATGGCCGCAGCTGGGGGGTCAACGTGGGTGTCACCGTGCGCGTAGAAGACGCGCTGGAACGCTTCGCCGACTACCGCGCCGAACAGCCCGAAGAGGGCTGCGGCCAGGAGACCGGCGACCGGTCCGTACATCGCGCTTGCGCCGACGAACGCCGTTGCGCCGGGAAGCGTCATGTGGTGGGTAACCGGGATCCGCTCAACGCCGAGGTTCAAGAAGATCAGCGTCGCGGCACTGATACCGAACCCAAAGAACACGTTACCGGTCTGGATGGTGATGTACCCCGCAGCCACACCGACGACGGCGCCGATAGCCGCAACGTGTGACCAGTTGTACATGTTCGGCAGCCACGGCTCGACAGCCAGGCGGTCCTCGCTGTCTTTGCCGCCGTCACCGGGCACCTCGCCGGCGTCGCGCATCTCGCCGCGCTCAAACGGCCCCATGTCGAAGAAGCCGTTCGCTTTGCTGCTTACAGTGCCGATGATCGAGTAGCCGAACACGATCCGGTGGAGGATTGCGCTCGCCACAACAGTGAACGCAATCTGGTCGAACGGCATTCCGAGCTGGACGAGCGTGGTCTGTAAGAGCACGCCGAAGACACCAAAGATGGCGCCAACGCCCAGAATGTCAGGGCGGCTACCGAGTGCAAACCCGATGTCCTTCGCGTTGTGGTAGTCGAATCCGGACTCCATCGCGCCGGCTTTCGCGGCGTACGCAGAGGCGGCTGCACCGCCGGCAAAGGAGATGTGCGGACCGAACACCGGCCCGAACGCGACACCGACACCGGCGCCGTTTGCCGCATCACCGCCGAACACGCCAGCGATGACGAGGAACCCGGTGAAAATGAAGGCGGGGAGTGCACCGATTGCGGCGCCAAACGCACCGCCGGCGGCGGCCCCGAGCCAGAGCGCGGGGTCAAGCAGCGCACCGACCAGTCCCGACTGCGCAACGACACCGCCCGACGCAAGCATCGCCGACACTTCAGCGCTCATTTACTCGTCCTCCTCGTCCTGTGCCCAGTTGAGCGAGCGCTCAACGGCGTCACCCCAGCGGTCGTACAACGGATCGACATCGTCTTGTGACTTCTCCGGGCTGAACTCGCGGTCGATCTGCCAGTTGTCACGGAGTTCGTCTACGGTGTCCCAGTAGCCGACTGCCAGCCCCGCGGCATACGCGGAGCCGAGCGCGGTGGTCTCGTCGACCTCTGGGCGTGCGATGTCTGTCTGGATGATGTCGGACTGCAGCTGACAGAGGAAGTTGTTCTTGACTGCGCCGCCGTCGACGCGTAGCGATGTCATCTCGACGCCGGAGTCCGCCTCCATTGCCTCGGCGAGGTCGCGAGTCTGGTACGCGATCGATTCGAGCGTCGCGCGAACGAGGTGTTCTTTCTCGGTTCCACGGGTCATCCCGACGATCGTCCCGCGGGCGCGGCCGTCCCAGTGGGGCGCCCCGAGCCCTGTGAACGCCGGCACCATGTAGACACCGTCGGTCGAGTCGACTGACCGTGCCAGCTCTGCGGTCTGTGCGGCGTTGTTGATCAGGTCGATGTCTTCGAGGAACTCGATCGCCGCGCCGGCGATGAAGATCGACCCCTCGAGCGCGTACTGGACGGGCTCGCCGGACATCTGGAAGCCAATGGTCGTGAGAAGACCGTTCTCGGACGTGACGGCCTCCTCGCCAGTGTTCATCAGATAGAATGCGCCGGTGCCGTAGGTGTTCTTTGCGTCACCCTTGTCGAAGCACGTCTGGCCGAACAACGCAGCCTGCTGGTCGCCGAGCGCGCCGGCAACGGGGATCTCCTCGCCGAGGAACCCGTCCGCGTCGGTGTGACCGTAGTAGTCGTCGTCGGAGGAGGGACGGACCTCAGGGACCATCTCCCGCGGCACGTCGAACTCCTCGAGGAGCTCGTCGTCCCACTCCATCTCCCGGATGTTGTACAGCATCGTCCGCGACGCGTTCGTCACGTCCGTGATGTGGTTGCCCGTGAGGTTGTAGATGAGCCACGCGTCGATGGTGCCCATGAGCAGTTCGCCGTCGCGGGCTCGCTCTCGGAGGTCGCGGCCGCGCGAGGCGGACATCTTGAGCGGCTCTGCGTTGTCGAGGATCCACTCGGTCTTCGTCGCAGAGAAGTACGCGTCACACTCGAGACCGGTTTTCTCGCGGATCTCCTCAACTTTGCCCGCCTCTTGAATCTCTTCGACACGGTCGGTCGTCCGGCGGTCCTGCCAGACGAGCGCGTTGTGGACCGGTCGGCCCGTCTCGCGGTCCCAGACGATGGTCGTCTCCCGCTGATTCGTGATCCCGAGTGCCTCGAGCTGGCTCGCCTCAACCCCTGCGTCCTCGAGTCCGTCGAGAACGACCTGCTCCGTATTCTCCCAGATCTCGATCGGGTCGTGCTCGACCCAGCCCGGGTTGGGGTAGATTTGTTCGTGTTTTTTGTACGCATTTGCGACGACCTGACCCGCATGGTCGAACACCATGAATCGGGTTCCGGTCGTCCCCTGGTCTATCGCACCGACATACTGTGTCATGTTTTGGATCCCTCTTGCGGCGCTAGTCCGTTCGAGTCGACGACCCGCGCTGTGGTCTGGCTATCGCAGGACCACATCGTGTCTGTCACCCCACCCCAACGGGCCGGTGCCGAGGGGCGTCCTCGGCTATCCATCCCCGAATTCGGGGGGGTGTCGTCGTCTCGGGATATTTTCACGGAAGCTACCACGCCGTTCGTGAACATAATGTACTACCATAATAATCTTGCTGTTAGAATTCGGCTAAAAGCGCGACGCAAGGGTAGTAGTATATAAATAAATCGGTGATGAGCCGACCAAGTATAGTTGATCGTCCCTGATAGTTACGACCGACGTCGACCGGGAGGTAAAGTAAAGTATCCCGGGCCTTGAGTATATGACATGGACAATCAAGTGGATGTCGTCGTCATCGGTGGGGGGTCAACCGGGTGTGGCGTGATACGCGACCTCGCCCGACGAGGACTCGACGCAGTGCTCGTCGAGAAAGGGAATCTAACGCACGGGACGACCGGCCGGATGCACGGGTTGCTTCACAGCGGCGGCCGGTATGCAGTCTCGGATAAGAAGTCCGCGCGCGAGTGCATGGAAGAAAATCGCATCCTGCGAGACATCGCAGGCCACTGTGTCGAAGAAACCGGCGGCCTCTTCGTAAAACGACCGGAGGACGCAGAGGAGTACTTCCAAGAGAAACTCGAAGGGTGTCGCGAGTGTGATATTCCTGCCGAGGTAATCGACGGCGAGGAGGCCCGCCGGCGCGAGCCGTACCTCGCACGCGACGTCGAGAAAGCGATCGCCGTTCCCGACGGCGCGGTCGATCCGTTTCGACTCTGTGTTGCCAACGCCGCGGACGCCCGCGAGCACGGTGCGCGCGTCGAAACGCACGCCGAAGTGACCGACATCCTCATCGAGGACGGCGAGGTGGTCGGTATCGAGATCGAACACGACAGTGGCCCCGGCAAGCGCGTCCACCACGAACCGGGCGAAACCGAAGCGATCTACGCGAAGTACGTGGTGAACGCGACCGGCGCGTGGGCCGGACAGATCGGCGAGATGGCCGGCGTCGACGTCGAAGTGCGCCCGTCGAAGGGCGTGATGACGGTGATGAACACCAGACAGGTCGACACCGTGGTCAACCGGTGTCGGCCGAAGGGCGACGCCGACATCGTCGTCCCCCACGAGACGGCGTGTATTCTCGGTACCACCGACAAGGAGGTTGGCGACCCGGAAGACTACCCCGAAGAGGAATGGGAAGTCGACCTGATGATAGAGACGCTCTCTGAGCTGATCCCTGCTCTGAAAGACGCCCGCACGCTCCGATCGTTCTGGGGCGTGCGGCCGCTGTACGAGCCGCCGGGAACCGGAACCGACGACCCGACCGACATCACCCGCGACTATTTCCTCCTCGATCACGACGTCCGCGACGACCTCCCGGGCATGACGAGCATCGTCGGGGGGAAGCTCACCACCTACCGGATGATGGCGGAGTCGATCACTGATCACGTCTGTGAGAAGCTCAACCACGAGGCCGAGTGTGACACCGCAGAGGCACCACTGCCCGGCTCCGAAGATTTCTCGATTCTTCGCGACTACATGGAGGAGTTTGGCATCCGCTCACCCATCGGTCGCCGATCGGCCCAGCGGCTCGGGTCGCGAGCCGACGAGGTGCTCTCCAGTGTGGACCCGAACCCCGTGGTGTGTGAGTGTGAGGGCGTCACGCGTGCGGAGGTCCGTGATGGTATCGAGCAGGCCGGTTCTGACCTGAACGCGGTCCGGCTGCGGACCCGCGCCTCGATGGGCAACTGTCAGGGCGGCTTCTGTACTCACCGCATTGCGTCCGAACTGGCACAAGAGTACCCGGAGCCCGTCGTTCGTGATGCTGAAGACGAGCTGTTCCAGGAGCGCTGGAAGGGCCAGCGACACGCGCTGTGGGGTCGACAGCTCTCGCAGGCGATGTTGAACCGAATGTTACACGCCACGACGATGAACCGCGACGGCGACCTCGCGAGCATCGACGCCGACGTCGATTTCGGCGCGTTTGACGCGGGTGAGACTCCAGCCGGCGGCTCAGACGTCGGCGGCTCACCGACCGGCGTCACGGCGACGGACGGAGGGCGCGATGGCGATAGATAGCGACGTGCTCGTCGTTGGCGGCGGCCTCGCCGGCATTACAGCAGCCATCTCGGCCGCCCGCGAGGGTGCCCACGTCAGGCTCGTCTCACACAAGGCGAGTACGCTCGCGCAGGCGTCGGGGCTGATAGACGCGCTCGGGTACGTCCCACCGACCGAGCCCTCGAAGCCGCTGCGAGAGGGACCACCGACGGCTGGACGAAACCTCGACCGTGACGAGTGGCCGGACCCGGACGGACCGCTCGCTGACCCGTACGACGCGATCGCGAGACTCCCCGCAGACCACCCGTATCGACTCGTCGGCGGCGACGCGCTCCGCGAGGGACTGGCGTTGTTCGACGAGCTGACCGGCGCCGCGTACCACGGTGGCCACACCGATCAGAATGCGCTCGTTCCCACGTTCGGTGGCAGTCTAAAGCCAACCGCTCGCTACCCGACGTCGGCGAAGGCTGGGCTCGCGAGCGACGACCGCTCGACGCTCATCGTCGGCTTCCGATCGCTCACCGAGTACGACGCGCGGGCGCTCGCCGGGCGGCTGGACGCTGGCGGTGTCCCGTTCGAGGTTGCTGGCGCGGAAGTCGAGTTCGCAGAGGCCTTTCGGGCAGACACGAAGATCACCCGGATCGCGAAAGCGCTCGACCGGGACGAGCAGATTGAGGGGACACCGGCGCGCGAAGCGCTTGCGGCGGCGGTCAAACCCCACCTTACCGACGCAATCGATCAGGGTGATGTTGGCCGGGTCGACCGCGTCGGGTTCCCCGCATTCCTCGGTGATGACGAGTCTACGGCGGTTCGCGCAGAGCTCGCAGACCGCCTCGGCGCGGCGGTGTTCGAGATTCCGATGGGGCCGCCGAGTCTGCCGGGGCTCCGGCTCGAGGACCTCTTGTACGACGCGCTCGCCGACGCGGGCGTCTCGTTCGAGACTGGGATGCCTGTCGTCGGGTGCGAGACCGATGAGGACGGCTCGATAGATCATCTTCTCATCGACCGAAAGGGAACGGAGGTTCCCTACGGCGCCGAGTCGATCGTGCTCGCCACGGGCGGCCTCGTCGGCAAGGGACTGGATTCAGACCGAGAAGGCGTCACGGAGCCTGTGTTGGACCTTCACGTCCCGCAGCCGTCGGAGCGGTACGAGTGGTTCGTCGACGACGCGTACGGCGAGCAGCCGTACGCCCGGTTCGGGGTCGCCGCAGACGAGCGGTTACGACCCCTCGACGAAGACGGCGGGGTATCACATGACAACGTCCGGGTAGCCGGCGCGGTGCTCGGTGGCGCGGATGTCGCCAGAGAGAAGTCGGCGAGCGGCGTCTCGCTCGCCACCGGCCTCGTGGCCGGACGAGAGGCAGCGATGGAGGTCTGATATGACAGGACACACTACCGACGAGACGGACGACGCGGTAAAGCGCGATGTCGAGCGTACGGCGGCGTCGAGTGACGACGAGCGGTCGGCGGCGACGGACGGCGGTGTCGAGAGCGCGAGTGGCGGTGCACCCGCAGCGGAGCTTGACCCGGACGCCTACGATCCGGTCGACGTCTTCCCCGGCGGTGACCTCGACCTCCGAGAGGGGGCCGACTCGTGTTACAAGTGCACCTCCTGTGACACGTCGTGTCCGGTCGCCGAAGTCGACGATGAGTTCCCAGGACCGAAGTTCCAGGGGCCGGAGCAGTGGCGGCTCAAGCGGAAAGAAGACCACGACATCGACGAATCGATCACGTCCTGTTCGAACTGTATGCGCTGTGATGAGGCGTGTCCTTCCTCGGTGCCGCTGTCACAGATGCACAACGAGGCACGTGGACAGTTCGTCGAAGAACAAATGGAGAAACTCTCGGTCGAGTACATCCGCAACCGGATCCTCGCGAACTACCGCACGTCCGCGCGGCTGGCCAGCCTAACCCCGCGGCTCGCCACAGTCGCGATGAACTTCGGCCCCATTCGGGTGGCAATGGACAAGCTGTTGGGGATCCCAAGCGAGCGCGATTTTCCCGAGTTTGCCACGACGACCTTCCGCGAGTGGTGGCGCGACCGCGGCGGCGCGAAGGTGACGAACCCCGAGAAACGCGTGGCGTACTTCCACGGTTGTTACTCGAACTACAATACGCCGGAGGTCGGGAAGGCGATGGTGCGCGTGTATGAGCACTTCGGCTACGAGGTGCTCGTGCCGAAACAGGGGTGTTCTGGCACCCCGATGTTCGCAAACGGGATGCTCGGTGATGCGCGCCGACACGCCGAGACCAACGTTGAGCATCTCGTCGAGGCGATCGACGACGGCGCCGACGTCATCGCCTCCTGTACGTCGTGTTCGCTCTCACTGCGCCAGGAGTACCCCGAGCTGTTCGACATCCACGGCATCGACGACCTGGCCGAACACACCTTCGAGGCGCTGGAGTACCTCCGCATCCACGAGGACCTCCACGGCGCGCTCGAAGACGCCAGTCTCGACGCCAACCAGTCGTTCGCGTACCACGCGCCGTGTCACGCCCGGAACCAAGGCCTTGAACGCCAAGCCGTCGAGACGTTCCGTGACGTCGACGGCGTCACGATGGAGGACGTCGGCGACTCTTGTTCGGGTATCTCAGGCACCTACGGCTGGAAATCAGAGAAGTACGAGAAGTCGATGCAGATCGGCGACGACATGTTCGACCACATGGAAGACGCCGAAGGCGACGTCGGGATGACGGAGTGCCCTACCTGTGCGATGCAGATGGAGCACGGTACAGGATACGAGATCCGTCACCCGCTCCAGCTCCTCGAAGAGGCGCTCGACGCCTGAGCCGGTCACACCGGCCTCCCCGTCGGCGTTTCTCGGACCGTCGAATCCGTGTCGTGTCGGCACACACGCCGACCCAACCCGTGCGTTCTTATTCTCCGGGCGGTGATGGTCGGCTATGTTTGCGGATCGGTCCGATCTCCTTGCCGACGCCGACCCGGTGCGCGGGTATGGGGTGGCGGTGACGCCGGGACGAGACGGTCCGCTCGTATTCGTCGCCGGCTACGGCGAGGCAAATCGCCTTTACGCCCGGACCGGTGATGCGGATGCCCCCTTCATCGACACGGCCTGTGGAATCGTCGCCGACGATGGGAGACACGCGATGGGCGTCTGTGCGGCGGACCTCGACGCGGACGGGTGTGAGGAGATCTACGTTCACAACTGCGCGAACAGCGTCGGCGTCGCGGGCGACTCAGACCTCCTCTTGAGCCGACTAGAGGCGGGTGGCTACCGGTGGACCGACACCTTCGCCCGCCCGGTGAACGCCGACCGACTCAACTTCCGGGCGGGTCGCTCGGTCGCCGCACTCGACCGCCTTGGGACCGGGCGGTACGGCGTAGCCGTCGCGAGCTTTGGCGCACCACTGGCGTTCTACGAACTCGGCGACGACGGTGAGGCGTCTGACATGGCTGCCGCGGTCGGCCTCTCGGTCGACGACGGCTGTCGGTCGCTGTTGCCAGGGCCACTCTGGTCCCCACGTACGGATCTCTTCGTCGGAGTGGAGGGCGGGCCGAACCGGCTGTTCCGGAACGAGGGCGGTCACTTCGAGCCGGTCGCTGGCGGATCGGCACTCGCAGACCCCGACGGCGACGCTCGAGGCGTCTCACTGGTCGACGAGGGAGGACGCTTCGCGCTCACCGTGGGAAACTGGGAGGGAGAGAGCCGACTCCTTAGGCGGACCGACAGCGGGCTGTACCGGGACGGCGCACCACCCGCGTTTCGAGCGACCAAGCGCGTCCGCTCGGTGGTCGCGGCAGACTTCGATAACGACGGGCATCAAGAGTTGTTCTGTAACGCCTTCGGGGTGACGAATCGACTTTTCGAGCGGGTCGACCCCGTCGACGACAGGAGTGATGAACCCCAATGGGCCGCCACGTCAGCCGGTGCAGCGGCCGAAGCGGGGGGGTTCGGTACAGGCGCGGTTGCGGCCGACCTCGATGACGACGGCGTGGTAGAGCTGCTCGTCGTCCATGGAGAGGTGGCCGCCCAGCCGATCAGTGTGTACGCGGTTCCGGGGGCGGCTGACAACGGCTGGCTCCGAGTCCGACCGACGACGACTCACGGGGCTCCGGCTCGCGGCGCGACGGTCGCACTCACCACAGATGATGGGACGATTTCACGGCGAGTGATCGACGCTGGCGGTGGCTCGCTCTGTCAGACGGAGCCGGTAGCACACTTCGGGCTGGGTGACAATACGCCACGGCGAGTGTCGGTCCGCTGGCCCGATGGACGAGAGCTGACGCTCGAAGACCCATCACCGAACGCCACAATCGAGGTGCCACACCCCGCAGCCGAGACGACACTGCAGTGAGCGTGCTATGGCTACGGGGTGTCGTCGGCGTCAACAACCGTCTTGCCGGTAGCCTCGGGAACGACACGCCGGTCGGCGTCGACCCACTCACGGTCAAGCTCTCGTCCCTCGAAGAGCTGGTCTAAGAACACGGCAAGCCCTGCGATCTCCGAGTGCGGCTGGTTTGTCACGGCCACATTGACCGTCGCCTGCTCGTACAGTGCCCACGGGACCTTCTCGCCGCCGACGACCACGAGGAGTGGGTCGCCGCCACCGACCTGGTCGCGCACCGCTCCAACGACGTCCTGGACCGGCTCGCCGTACATCGTGAGGTGTGCGATGGCACCGTCCCACTCACGCACGAACGCCCGCTGGTCGCTGCGGCACTCGACGGTGAAGGGGCCGCCAAAGCGGTCCGTCACGCTCCGAACGGTCTCCGCTGACCCGCTCGCGTTGTCCGGAAACACCACGCGGTCAGCGCCGAGTGCGCGCGCGGTCAGTCCCACGTGTGTCGTCACCCGGTCATCGCGGCCGGGCCGGTGGCCGTACCGGAGGACGGTCACCGTCGTCGAATCGTTCATACTGCTCCTGTGAGCGGCAGCGGCGAGGGCCTTTCGGTGTGCGGCTGTTGTCGGTGACCGCCCCGGTGTTGATCCACGTCTGCGGATCGAATACGGTGGCGACGGCCGGCTGTGTCCACAGAAGTGAAAGCTTCATTTGGGTGGCGGGCGCGGGAATCGGTATGACGAGCGTCAAGGAGTTTCGCGTCGCCGAGCCGGCGACCGCGTCGAATCTCGGTCGCGGGCGGTTCGTCTTCACCGACGCCTACTCCGTTTTCGACTGGGGCCAGATGCCGGACACGATCTCACAGAAGGGGGCGAGTCTCTGTGTGATGGGCGCGTTCAACTTCGAAGAGCTAGCGGCGGCAGACGTTCCAACACACTACCGCGGCGTCGTCGATCCGGCGGCCGCCGACGCCGGTACCGGTCCCGAATCGGCCGTCGTCCCGCTTGCGGAGGCGAGTGCGCCACCGACCGAGATGGCGATCGAATTGACACAGGTGCCAGACCTTCCGTACCGGGGTCCCGAGGCGGGATACGACTACGAGGCGTACCACGCCGCGGGCGAGGAGAACTACTTGATTCCACTCGAAGTGGTGTTCCGCAACACCGTCCCTATCGGATCGAGTCTTCGGCGACGAACGACGCCCGCTGACGTGGGACTAGAGGCCACAGCGTGGCCGGACGAGCCGGTCACGCTTCAGGAGCCGGTCGTCGAGTTCTCGACGAAGTACGAAGAACAGGATCGCTACCTCTCGCGGGCAGAGGCGGACGCCATCGCCGGCCGTGCGGACGTGGCGTCGCTCGAGGCGCTCGCCCGGCGGGTCAATCGGGTCGTCACCGACCGCGCCGAGGCAACCGGCTTCACCCATCACGACGGGAAAATAGAGTGCCTGTACTACGAGGGCGAACTCCGCGTCGCCGATGTCGTCGGCACCTTCGACGAGAACCGATTCGCGCGAAACGGCCACGGCGTCTCGAAGGAGGTCGTCCGGCAGTGGTACAAACGCAGTGACCCGACGTGGGTCGAGGCAGTGTCACGGGCGAAGGCCACCGTCACCGACCGCGACATCGACGACTGGCGGGCGCTGTGTGCGGAGACGCCGGACTCACTTCCAGATGCGGTGCTCGATGCCGTCTCGACGATGTACGCGGCGGGTGCGAACGCCTATACCGAGCGGACGTGGTTCGACGCCCCGCCGATCGACGAGGCGCTACAGACGGTCGAGCGGGTCGTCAACTGAGCAATCCTCGCGGTCAGTGAACCGCCTCGGGGTCATGTGGTTCGAGACGCGAAGCGTCTCGTCATCACGGAAATCTCCGATTTCCGTACGACCCCGAGGCACTCGCCTTGCTCATCTGTAGAGCTGGTACAGCATGAGGTAGACGCCAATTCCCATCGCGAACGAGACGAGCCAGAGACTCGCACCGACGAGCCCGACCTGCGCGTGTCGAGTCGTATACAGCTCCTCGTACGGTCTGGTGGCGGCGAGAAACAGCGCGTGAAAGACGAAGGGAACACAGATGATGGCGAACAGGATGTGAATCGCGAGGAACGGGAGGTAGACGTACGTGTAGACGGTCTCTGGGCCAGGGAACGTCGCAGTACCGACGAGCACGAGCCGGTAGAGGTACCCGGCGAGGAACGCCACGAACAGGCCGAACGACGTCAGCATGAACGCGCGGTGGCGGCGGACGTTTCCGCGGGCGATCGCCCGCCAGCCGAGGAGGATCGTACCGATGGCCGTCGCCGAGATGGCCGCGTTGAGGTGTGGGATCGCCGCGAGCACTGCGTCGCTTGCGCGCGGCAGGACACGGCTCGGAATGATACCGCCGACGGCCCCGAACACGAGCGCGAGGGAGACGACGGACGCAACCGCAGTCAGTATCGAAACGTTCGCTTTGGCCCACTCTCGCATATGACGCGTGACGGTCCGGTGACCAAAACGCCTACCGGTTCGGGTGGCCCCATGACTGCATCCAGTCGCCGAGCCGACGGCCGAATGGAAGGGCTTTTAATCGGGGACTGGATACGACCGTATGCGAAAAACGCACCGAGCGTGGGTAGCCAAGCCAGGCCAACGGCGCAGCGTTGAGGGCGCTGTCCTGTAGAGGTCCGCCGGTTCAAATCCGGTCCCACGCATCGACGGCGGCACACCCGCCACAGATGCACGGTGTTGTCTACACGACAGCACCCACGCACAACTTCTGTTGAACCCGCCCGAGGAGTCGAAACGCCCGTGTGACTTCTCCCATGACTGAAGTCGTGGGCTTTCTCCTCGATTTCGTGTAAGTCTTCGAGCCGTCGTTCACGCACCGGCTGCTCAGGCGCGAACTGCCACCCTTTTAGTTACGCGGCACCGGAGAGAGCGACAATGAGCGAGTACGACTACGAGGAGTTGGGCCTCGTCGCCGGGCTGGAGATCCACCAGCAGCTTGACACGGCGACGAAGCTGTTCTGTGACTCCCCGACCGTCGAGCGCGACCCGGCTGCGGCCGACCGGACGATCACCCGTCGACTGCACCCGACGACGAGCGAGCTCGGCGAACTCGACCAGGCTGCACTCGAAGAGAGCCGCGTCGACCGGGAGTTCACCTACCTAGCGTACGACACTACCTGTCTCGTCGAGGAGGACGACGAACCGCCGCGGCGGGTAGACGAGGAGGCGCTATCGGTGGCGTTACAGATAGCCGACCTACTCGACGTACAGGTTGTCGACCAAGCACACGTGATGCGCAAGCTCGTGATCGACGGCTCGAACACCTCGGGGTTCCAGCGGTCGATCCTCCTCGGACAGCACGGGTCGATAGAGACCGAGTACGGCGAGGTCTCTATCGTCGACCTCATGTTAGAAGAGGAGTCTGCGAAGCGGGTCGAAGCGACGGACGAGGGAGTCGTCTACTCGCTGGATAGACTCGGCGTCCCGCTGGTGGAAATCGGTACTGGACCCGACATTCGCAGCCCAGCGGGGGCGCGCGCAGCCGCAGAACGCATCGGAATGCTGCTCCGGTCGACGGGGTCGGTAAAACGCGGGCTGGGGACGATTCGCCAGGACGTCAACGTCTCGATCGCAGAGGGAGCCAGAGTCGAGGTCAAAGGCGTGCAAGACCTCCGAGGGATCGAGGACATTGTTCGCGGCGAGGTCGGCCGACAGGCGGAGTTACTCGAGATACGTGACGCCCTCCGCGGGCGAGACGCCACCGTCGGTGACCCCCAAGCGGTGACCGACGTCTTTGCCGACACCGACTCCGGTGTGGTACGCCGGGCGATCGACGCGGGAGGGTCAGTGTTCGCGGTGCCGCTTCGTGGTTTCGACGGGCTCGTCGGCCGCGAGATACAGTCGGATCGGCGCCTCGGCACGGAGCTGTCGGACCACGCGAAACGCCACGGCGCCGGCGGCGTGTTCCACACCGACGAGCTGCCGGCGTACGGTGTCACCGACGCCGAGGTGGCCGCGCTCCGTGCGGCGGTCGGTGCTGGCGAAGCCGACGCGGTTGCCATGGTCGCCGACGACGACGAGACCGCACGGCTCGCGATCGAGGCGGTTGCCGACCGCGCCGCGGCGGCAATCGAGGGCGTCCCGGAGGAGACACGCGGGGCGAACGACGACGGCACCACGCGGTACCTGCGCCCGCTTCCAGGAGCGGCCCGGATGTACCCCGAGACGGACGTCCCGCCGGTCGATCCCGATCCGTCTGCCGTCGAGCGGCCCGAGCTGCTCGACGAGAAACGTGACCGCTACGCAGAGCAGTTCGGACTCGACCCTGGTCTCGCAGCGCAGGTCGCGTTCGGTCGCCGTTTCCCGCTGTTCGAGACGGCCGTCGAACGTGGGGTCGACTCGACGTTCGCGGCCTCGACACTCGAGTCGACGACGACCGAGATTCGCCGGGACGGCGCTCCCGTCGAGCGGCTCACCGACGACCACTTCCTGGCAGTGTTCGATCTCGTCGAGGACGGGACGCTCGCGAAAGAGGGCGTCCCGGCGGTGCTCACGACGCTCGCCGAGGAGCCGTCGCTCTCGGCAGCTGAGGCGGTCGAGGCCGCGGGACTCTCCGGTGTGGACGAAGAGGCCGTCCAGACGGCTGTCGCCGAGGTCGTCGAGCGCAACGTCGACCAAGTGACGACGGAGGGGATGGGAGCGTTCTCTGGGCTGATGGGCGAGGCCATGGGTGAGCTTCGTGGAAAGGCCGACGGTGAGGTCGTCTCCGAGGCGCTTCGCGAAGAGATCCAGTCGCGGATCTAACCCGCTTGGCCTGTCCGTCTCGTTCGCTCGACCCGCCCGTCTCACATACTGGCGCCCAGACGCCTGTCAGGCCGCGGCTTTTAGGTGCCACCGGCTGCAGTACGGAGTACGAGCACCACGAATGGACGAGTCCACCTCGGCCGAGGAGTCGACCGGTCAGCCAGCCACGCGCGGCCACCACAACCGCATCTTCGGAGTGACCGGTCGGTTCGTGAGTGCCGTCGAGCTAGCTGCCGCCGCGTTGTTCGCATTGTTGTTCGGGATCGGCGTCGTCGACCTGGCGTTAAAGATCGCCGAGACCATTCCGACCGGCGAGATCACAGAACCACTCGTCGTCATCGGTTTCATCGAGACTGGCCTATTGTTGTTGATCATCGTCGAGGTGTACGAGACAGTCGTCGCGTACATCGAACAGAGCGAAACCCGCCGGATCGTCAGACTTGTGATCTACACGGGGGTAATCGCGATGGTGCGGAAAGTCATCATCTACCGAACGGGCGAATACGAGACCGCGGAGGCCGCGTTGTTTGCCGCGGTGTCGTACACGGTCGTCCTCTTCGGGCTCGTCGCGTTGTTGTACGTCGAACGCACCATAGGCCCACCAATCGACGTATGACCCGAGTATAGCGGCGGCAGCCAAGCTCACTCGGAGAAGTCGCCAGTGACGCCGGCCCGGAGGTCCCTTCCGAAGTAGTGTCCGACGAGCCCGAGTACGAGCCCGAGGGCGCCGCCGACCACGAGCAGCGGGAGGCCCCACTGGCTCAGATAATCGAGTCCGATGGGGAGAAAGCCGATGCCGAGCACGTTGCTCACCGCCGTCCCGGCGCCGGCGAGTGCGCCGGTGAGTCCGGTCTCGACGTAGCGCCGGCCTCCGGTGGCGAGGCCGACGAGAAACGTTCCGAGGAGAATCCCGGCGGCCGCACCGAGGGTCCCACCGACGAGCGGAACGAGCCCACCGGCGACGACGCCGACGCCGACGGCGACGATTGTCACGCCGAGCAGCTTGAGCGATAGCCAGCGCCCGTCCACGCCGACCCGCGGTGTCGTCGTCGCGCCGGACCCACACTGTCCTACCTCGTCGCCGGCCTCCCCCGCGAGGTCGTCGTCGAGGAGCCCGTCGAGATCTTCGAGCGGGTCCGTCTCCTCGGACTCCCGTTCCTTGGAGGGTTGCATGAGTGGCACTCTCAGGCGGGAGAACTTGTGTCTTGTGTCGGTCGACACGTGAGACCGGTTTGATTCACTCGCGTCCACCCCACACCAGCTTATCGACGAGTTCGACGGTCATCGGTCGGTCGACGACGACCTGACACGAAAGCCGCGGGTACCCGAACCGGGCTGCGAGGCGGTCGTGCCAGTGGGTCGGTGACGGTCCGGCGCGTATCCGGACGCCACAGGTCGCACAGAGCCCATGACCGCCGCAGTTCAGCCGCCTAGTCGCGGCCGTGTACGGCGAGCAGTCGGCGTCGATGAGGGCGTCGCGGAGTCGCGTCCCCGACTCGACGGTCAGCTCGTGGCGCTCGCCGTCTCGGTCGACCACGACGACAGTGACGGTCTCCTTGACGGGGTGTGAGTCGTCGTCGGGAGTGCGTTCGGCCACGACTGTCACCCCCGCGCGTACTCCCGCGCGGTCTCGACGAGCCGGTCGAACGCCCCACACGCCGGATGTCGGTGCGCGTATGTTCCGACCGTCTGGTGTGTGACGAGCCCGTCGTGGTCGCCGTCGATCCCGTCGCCGCGTTCGAGTTCGAACGCGAACCGGGCGTCGATCGCCGTCGACACGGTCGCCTCGCCGCCGAATGCGTGTGTAGAGTAGTGGAACTCGTGACCTCGGTGACGGTCGCCCGCTCGCGCGGTGACGCCGTCATCGACTGCGCGGAGTTCGACGTGGTCGAGCGCTTGGTACCGGTCGCACATTATGACGTCACCGGGGAGTACCCCCGCCATCGCGTGGGTCTCGCCGTCGACGGTGGTCAGCGACTCAGCAAGTGTCATCAGTCCTCCGCACTCGCCGAGGATCGGGAGGCCGTCGGCAGCGCGCTCGGCGAGTGTCTCCAGCGCCGGCGACGAGGCGAGTGTCGCGGCGTGCGTCTCAGGGTACCCGCCGGGGAGATAGACTCCATCGCATGCTGGCAGGTCGTCGCCCGCGACGGGGGCGAACGGTTCGACCGTCGCCAGCGCGCGGAGTCGCTCCCACGTTGCCGGGTAGACGAATCGAAACGCATCGTCGGTGGCAACCGCAATCGTTGGCATGTCGCCCGTCGAGGAGCCTGCTGACTGCTGCTGTTGACTCCGTGCCGCCTCGATCGGAGTGGCGACGGGTCGCGAGAGGCGTGCGAGGGCCTCGCCGTCGATCGGCTCGGCTGCGTTTTCGATGGCCGACTCGTCGATCGGATGCTCGTCGCCCATGTGGAGGCCGAGGTGCCGGTTAGGGACCGTCAGCTCGTCTGCGGGCGGGACGTGTCCAACCCAGTCGATACCTGCGGGGAGTGCCTCACGTATACCCTCGGCGTGTCGGCCCGCGTGTGCCCGCTGGGCGAGCACGCCGGTGACGTCGACGCGAGGGTCATCGACCGCGTGGATAACTGCCGGAGGCAGGTCGACGTGTGCGGCGTACTCACGGAAGCCGAGTGCGGTCGCCCCGACGCTTTGCATACCCGCACCCGCGTCGACGACGAGGACGACCGGAACGTCGAGTGCCGCCGCAGTCGCGGCCGTCGACGTCACGGAACCGTCGTAGAGCCCCATCATCCCCTCGACGACGGCGACCGCGTCGTCTCCGGCGTCTTCGGCCGCCCGCGAGAGGTTCCGTCGCACCCCGTCGACACCCTGCATCCACGTATCGAGCGTTCTGGAGGGCCGTCCGAGTGTGGCCGCGTGGTGGCTCGGGTCAATGTAATCTGGGCCGGCCTTCGCTGGGATGGGGTCGTAGCCCGCGTCCGCGAGCGCCCGCGAGACGGCCAGCGTCGCGATCGTCTTGCCAACGCCGGAGGCGGTGCCGCCGAGGACGAGTCCGTTCATGCCACCGATTGCGATGGGGACGAGAAAAGCCGTTCGTCGGGGACGGCCGAGGGTAGAGCCGGAACGGCTTTGCGGCTCGGTCGGCTCCCCACGCCCATGGACACCCGCCGTGCGGTGCTCGACGCGTTGGCCAACGGCCCCGTCTCCGGTCCGGCGCTCGCGGCCGAGCTCGGCATCTCCCGGGCGGCCGTCTGGAAGGCGGTCGAGGGGCTCCGCGAGGAGGGATTTGTCGTCGAGTCAACCGACGAGGGCTACGTTGCGCCGACCGACCCCACCTACGGGGCGGCGGGGATCGAGTTCGACCTCGAGGCTCCCTATACGGTCGAGTATCACGACACGTTGTCTTCAACTAATATCCGTGCACGGGCGCTCGCCGAATCGGGCGCGTCCGACGTCGTCGTCGTCGCCGACGAGCAGACCGGCGGTCGCGGGCGGCTCGACCGCTCGTGGGTTGCACCGAGCGGCGGAGTCTGGCTCTCGGTGCTCACAACACCGTCTGTGGCGCCGGCGCGGGCGCCACAGCTCACCCTCGCTGCCGCGGTCGCGGTCACCGACGCCTGTCGGGCTGTCGGTGTCGACGCCGGGATCAAGTGGCCGAACGACGTACTCATCAAGGGCGGAGTAGGGACGCCGAGCGATGCGGGTCGCGGTGGAAAGAAGCTCGCCGGGATCCTCACTGAAATGGAGGGCGAAGCCGATCGGGTCGCTTGGCTTGTCGTCGGTATCGGCGTCAACGCAAACGTGGACCCGTCTGGACTCCCGGCCGGAGCGACGTCGCTTCGGGCGGTCTGCGGCGGTCCGGTCGACCGTCGCACATTCCTCAGGCATGTGCTCACACGGTACGCCGAGCTGACAGCCGATCTTGAGACGGTACTCTCAGCGTGGCGCGACCACGCGATCACGCTTGGGCAGCGGGTTCGCGTGGAGACGTCGACGGAAACGGTCGTCGGGGAGGCGGTCGATGTCGAGCCGCCCGGGGTGCTCGTGGTCGAGACCGATACGGGGGCCGTCCGCGTGCATGCTGGTGACTGTACGCACCTCCGAGCGGCAAATCACGACGGTTGACCCGATCGATAGCGACCCCGGGGTGTATTGATCCGTGGTGTGCTGTCTCACGTGCCGCTGCGTCTCGCATCGCTTTTGCTCTCCAAGTGCAGACGGAGCGTATGAGTCACCGGATCGGTCTCGTCGGCAAGCCCTCGGTGGGAAAGTCGACGTTCTTTAACGCCGCGACGATGAACGACGTTCCCGAAGGCGCGTATCCGTTCACCACGATCGACCCAAGCGTCGGCGAGGCGTACGTCCGTGTCCCCTGTGCGGCACCGGAGTTCGACGAGACGTGCACGCCGAGTGTTGGCGTCTGCAGAGAGGGTACGCGGTTCGTCCCGGTCGAGCTCGTCGACGTCGCCGGGTTGGTCCCCGGCGCTCACGAGGGGCGCGGGCTCGGCAACCAGTTCCTCTCTGACCTCAACGAGACGGACGTGTTGATCCACGTCGTCGACTTCTCCGGAGAGACGGACAGCGAAGGCGAGCGGACGACCGGCCACGACCCGCGGATAGACATCGACTTTCTCGAAGACGAGCTCGACGCCTGGTACCTGACAGTCTTAAAAAAGGGAATCGAGCGGTTCGACACCCGGTATCACGGCGCCGACCCGGCAATAGAGGAGTCACTCGGCGAGCAACTCTCCGCGTTTGGGATCGGTTCGGACGAACTAAAGCAAGTAATCCTCGCGGAGGAAATCGGACTCGACCCCGACGCGTGGACCGCGGCTGACCGGTCGGGGCTCGCACACACGATCCGAACCCGAACCAAGCCGATGGTCGTCGCCGCCAACAAGATGGACACCGAGACGGCCCGGGCGAACTGGGAGACGATCACCGATGACCCCGCCTACGAGCACCTCTCGTTTGTCCCGGTGAGCGCACACGCCGAGAAGGCGCTGAAGAACGCGGCCGACGCGGGCGTCGTTACCTATACCCCCGGCGACGACGACTTCGATATCGTCAACGACGTCTCGACCGAGCAGTCGGCCGGGTTAGAGCGCGTCCGCGAGCACGTCGACGCCTACGACAGCACGGGTGTCCAAGCCGCGTTGGAGGCGGCTGTCTTCGACGTTCTCGACCGAATTGCGGTCTTTCCCGGAACAGCGAGCGGTGCGGGCGATGAGAAGGGCGTCTTCCGCGACTGCTTCCTGCTCCCAGCGGGTGCGACGACCGCCGACTTCGCACACCACATCCACTCGGAGATCGGCGAGGGCCTCCTCCACGGGATCGACTGCCGCACGAGTCGACAGATCGGGACCGCTCACGAACTGGCTCATCGCGACGTGGTCGAACTGGTGTCGACGAACCAGTAACCCGGGCCCTTTTTCAGGCGGCCGCGTCAATAAGGCCGGTATGAAAGAGTCCCTGATGGACGTCGTCTGCTGTCCGCTTGATAAAGCCGATCTGGAGCTGTCCGTCGAAGACCGCGAAGACGACGAAATTCTGGCCGGAACGCTGACGTGTACCGAGTGCGGCGAGCAGTACCCGATCGAAGACGGCATTCCGAACCTCCTCCCGCCGGACATGCGCGACGAGGAAGAGGCGGCGGCGTAAACGCGCGCCAGAGGGTGTGGTGACGGTGATTCGACCGCTAACAGGTCTGGGAGGCCGACACAACACATGACGACGGGTTGAAACAAAGATGCTGCATCTTTTTCTCACCCCAGGGTAATACACCATCTGTGTCGACTCTGGACGTGGAACTGAACGGACGGGAGGTGCACGCGATCCAGGCACCGGACCGGTTCGAGACCGACGACACGTTCACCGTCACGCTCGCGAACCACGGGCAGCCCACGCACGTTCACCTCCACCTCGACGATGCGCTCGACCGGGTGGCCTCACTCGATGCGGTGAACCACTACGTCGAAGCAGAATCGGTGGTACACGCTCGGGTCACGACGGCCTCACCCGAGGAGCCGGTTCAGGGGACGCTTGAGGTCGTCACAGGCTACGGCTCGAATCGGGCGTCTATCGAGGTCCGCGTCGACCCGCCGCCGACCGCCGGTGAGGGGGTCCTCATCGACGAAGAGTTCACGAAACCGCCTACACAGCAACCACCGCCGTCGTGGGACCAACGGCTCGCAAGCGCCGTTTCGACGGCTGTCAAGGGCGGTGGCGTGCCGGCGCTCATCCTCTCGGTCGTCGCCGTCGCCCTCGGCGTTGCCGCTGCGCTCGCTATCGAAAGCGTGGTGTTACTGCTCGCTGTCGGCGGTGCCATCGTGGTCGTGCTCGCGGCGGCGCTCTCGCTTCTGTGGTGACATACATCCCACATGAGACGGTCACCGACAACGCACGACCGCCGTGGCGCGCTCGCGCTCGAGAAATCCACGCGCTTTTAACCGTCCCAGCGGTATCCAGCGTATGAGTTTCGAAAAGGACGACCACGTGGTCTTCCACGACAAACACAGCGAGTACGACGGCGAGACCGGAACGGTGACGCAGGTGATGGAGACGATGTTTGGTGACGCCACGTACACCGTGACCTTCGACGAGGGACAAGAAACCGGTGTCCCAGAAGACGCACTGGAGACCGCCGAGCCCGAGGCGGCCGCCGAAGACGAACCCGAGGCGTAGCGACACCGCTCCCGTGCCCGCTGTCCCGTTCCACTACGTCGACCTCAGAGCGTTTTCGTATGCCACCGAAGATCAAAAGCGCGTCGAGGCGGCACTCCGAACGCTCATGCCCGCGGACGCTCCGATCGACCGTGAGGAGACCGTCGGCCACCATGGCGACCGAATCGTCGTGCTCTCCGCCCGAATCGAGGTGGCCGACGAGATGCGACACGTCCTCGACCAGTTTGCGACCCTCCCTGATCTCGACCGCGTGCTCGAGGAGCTCGACGAGCGGGTCGACGACAACTGCGCGCTATTCGTGCGGCTCGACAAACAAGCGGCGTTCCGCGGCGACGTCAGGCTCGGTCACGGCATCACGCTCAGAGCGAAAGTCGAAGCGTACCCCGCGAAACACGACACAGCTGTCGAGAACGCCCGCGAAACGCTCTCGCGGCTCGCGAACGAATCGTCGTAGCCGACGCCGCCGCTTTCTCACTCTGATAGCCGGTCGGTATCGATTGACGTCTCAGGCGGGGTAAGGATCAAAAAACCTCGAAAGTGCATCAGCGACCCGCCCGCGTCTTTCACCTCGCGAGCGAAGCCGGCGGCGAGTTCGTTGAGGTCGCCCTCAACCGCCAACACGAGGACGTCTCCCTCCTCAACGTGTTGCACCAAGACGGCCGGGTCGGTCGAGCCGTCCAGGACGTCGAGGACCACGTCGCCGCCGGCAGGAACCGGGGTGTCCAGCTCGGATTCGGCGTCACGGAGGTCGAGGTCCCAGTCGGTCATACCGGAGCGACGACACACGCCGAGAAAAGCGTTCGGCTCTCACGAGTAAGAATCACGCGAAGAATCGACCACCGTTCACGAATCAGGGACGGCCGCAAGCACGTCGAGATTATGCGCTCCGTATATGAGCGTCGCCGCCGACACCGCCCGATGACGGCGGTCGGCCCATGTCGCCACCGCCTCGCGAGTGAGCCGGTCCGTCCCGTCCGCAGTGATCTGTGCGTCGACGATCGCGGATTCGATACCGTCGATCAGGTGGTGGAGGAAGTACGCTTCGTCGCCGGGGTACGGTGGCGTCACTAGCCAGCCGGCGGCCCCAGCGGCACGGATCTCACAGCCGGCGGCCGGAAACGCCCTGAGCAGCTCTCGACCGGCCCGGCTGCCACCCGGTCGGGTCGGCTCGTCCATGATTTCGTGGTACACGGCCATCACGGCCCGCTCCGTCTCGGGCGTCACCCTGGGAGCATCGGCGTCGGCTGCCGACAAACGAAAGAAGGTTTCGCCGTCGAACGTGATCGGCGCGTACACGAGGCCGCCAGGGACGAGCGTTAACAACGGCTCAAGCGCGTCCGCAAGGTTGAGGAGGTCGAACACGGCACAGCCGACGAGCAGGTCGTAGGTGGCGTCGAGACGACGAGCCCGTTCAACCGCGTCGCCGACGGTGAAGGTGGCACGGACCGTTGTCCCGTCGTCAGCAGTGAGGCTGATATCTGTCGTCTCGAGTTCTTCGGTCGCTGTCCGCGTATCGACGGCAAAGCCGGCATCTTCAGCCCACCTGGCCAGCTCCGTGATCGCTTTGTCGACCGCTGCTGGGTCAAGGTCGAAGCCGTGATACACGACGGTATCGGGGAGTACGTCCCAGGCGAGCAGGCGGCGGAGCATAGATCCCGTGCCGCAGCCAGCCTCGACAATACGGATCGGCGCGGAACGGCCTGTGAGTGCTCGCTTGAGCGAATCGAGCGTTGGGCGGTGTAGCGCCCGGTCGTCGACGGTTCGCTTGGCCTCGAGGTACCGCGTCTGCGTGTACGCCGACGGACGAGTCACGCCGTGGTGAACGCTCCCGGCAAATAAAATCGTTCGGCATCCACGAGCCTCACCGGCCAGCCGTCCGCCGACCGGTGGCTCGGTGTCATTAAGTTCGTTGCTCACCCATACCGCGATATGACACGGACGCGACGGTCGTTCCTGGCTGGTATTGCGACGGGTGCGGTCGTCAGCGCGACAGGATGTCTCGGTGGGGACTCGACGGCGAGTGCAGCGTTCGACTGTGAGGCTGTCTCAGCACCGGAGCCAGACACTGCGTACCGACCGGCTCTCGGCGACCCCGACGCCCCGATACGCATCCAGGTCTTCGAGGACTTCACCTGCTCGCACTGTGCGACGTTCGCGACCGAGGAGCTCCCGACGCTTCGCGCTGGGCCCCTCGACGCAGCGGACGTCCGCTACGAACATTGGGACTTTCCCATCCCGGTCGACGAGGAGTGGGCGGTTCCGGTCGCAAGCGCAGCGCGAGGCGTCGGCGCCCGCCAGGGCGACGAGGCATTTTTCGACTTCACCGAGGCCGTCTACGAGTCGATCGGCGCGTACAGCGGCGAGGCCGTCGGTGCCGCCGCAGAGGCCGTGGGTGCTGACCCCTGTGTCGTGCTCGCCGACCTGCAGGCGGAGACATACGCCGACGTTGTCGCAGCCGATCGGGCGACGGGCGTCGAACGAGGGGTAAGCGGGACACCGACGGTGATCGTCAACGACGAATCGGTGGTGCCGACGGCAGACGCCATCACCACGACGATCGAGGCACGACGGTAAACTACCCTACCCTACTTCGCTCACCCCATACGGGGTTCGCTCGTTGAGGGTAGGGCTTTGATGTGGACTCCCGCTGAACCAGACACAGCGCAGAACGATCCGATCGAGTCATTTTACCGCGCTCGAACCCTCCCACCGCTCGAATGGACGTACTCGTGGTCGGCGCGGGTGAGATTGGACGATGGGTCGCAGACACCCTCACCGGTGCCGACGCACCCACAGAGGCCCGGGTCGCATTTACCGACCGCGACCAGGCGGTCGCGAGCGACGCTGCGTCACGCCGAGCCGCCGAGGCGGTACCAACGGAGGCAGACACAACTCACGACGTGGTCTGTCTCTCGGTACCAATGTCTGCGGTCCCGGCGGCTGTCGAGACGTACGCCCCACGGGCCACACAGGCGATCATCGACGTCTCCGGTGAGATGACCGCTTCGGTGGCGGCGATGCGCGAACACGCCTCCGACCTCGCGCGTGCGAGCTACCACCCGCTGTTTGCGCCGCCGAGAGTCCCCGGCAACGTGGCCGTCGTCGTCGACGAGCCCGGCGAGTCCGTAGCGGCGATCACAGCGGCCATCGAGGCAGGTGGCAACGAGGTATTTGAGACCTCCGCCACCGAACACGACCGGGCGATGGAGACGGTTCAAGCCGGTGCTCACGCTGCGGTGTTGGCTTGGCGGCTCGCCGCCGACCCGGTGCGCGAGGAGTTCCACACGCCGGTGTCGGCCGCACTTGCGTCGGTTGCCGACACCGTCACCGAGGGCTCCCCAGCGGTGTACGCCGAGATACAGCGGGCCTTCGACGGCGCGGACGCGGTGGCCGCGGCCGCGACCGAGCTCGCCGACGCCGATACGTCGCAGTTTTCGGCGTTGTACGAACACGCCCGCGGCGATGGGACGACCCGCGAACGACACGACTGACCCTGTCCCCGCTCTCAGCCGACCCTGCAATCTACTGGTACCATGTCACAATGATAGACCGAACGACGCTCCGAAACACCGCCAACTACCTCCGAGAAGTCCGCCCTATCGACCCCGATGAGCTCACGCAGTACGTCGAGGGAACGAACCATCCGGGAGTAATCAAGGCGGCGCTCAGAGAGGAGGCGTTCGACCTGCGGCTCCGCGAGCGCGAAGACGGTCGATTTGAGCCGGTCGACAAGGACCCGGTCCCCCAGCCTGGCTGGGCACCGAGTGCGATCCCAGACGAGGTCTCCTTTGCTCTTGAGGACGTGCTTGTATCGAAATTCGGCGCGGATTGGCCCGTCGGCGACTCCGGGACCGCGCTTCGGACGGCCATCAGGCGGCTGAAGACGGACTACCTGTACGGAAACGATGTCGAGTACGACGAGGTGGCTGCACTCGGCTACGCAATCTACCACCTTCCAGGGTACTACGCGGCAATCGGGTACGTTCTCGACGCGCTCGCGGAGAACGGACTGCTTGACCGGACGCTTCGCGTTCTCGACGTCGGTGCAGGCGTCGGCGGCCCGGCACTCGGCCTCCACGACTACCTCCCGAATGACGCGGTCGTCTCGTACCACGCAATCGAGCCGAGTCCGGCGGCGACCGTCCTCAAACGACTGCTCGAGACGACCGGCCAAAACTTCCGGTCGACGATCCACCGGACGACAGCCGAGGCGGCGTTCGGACTCGGCGAGAACGATCCGGACCCGTCGATCGGGAAGCCGTTCGATCTCGTTCTCTTCGGCAACGTGCTCTCAGAGCTCGCCGACCCGGTTGCGGTCTGTTCAGCAGCACTCGACGTGCTCGCTTCGGACGGTAGCGTGGTCGCGCTCGCACCGGCAGACAAGGAGACAGCAATGTCGCTCCGCGAGGTCGAACGAGCGGTCACGACGCGCCACGAGACCGCCCCGAGCGTGTACGCCCCGACACTTCGGCTCTGGCCGAACAGGACGCCAGATGACCGGGGCTGGTCGTTCGACGTCCGCGAAGACCTCGACGTGCCCGCGTTCCAGCGGCAACTAGACGTGGTGGCGACCCGCGCGGCAGATGACGAGCCCGGCGAGTTCGTGAACGTCGACGTCCAGTTCGCCTACTCGATTCTCCGGCCCGACGGCGAGCGACGAGTCGATGTCCGGGCGAGTGCCGACCGGTGTGCCCGCATGGCGGACGCCGAGTCACACGTCACCGACCGGGTGAACCTTCTTGCCGTGAAGCTCAGTCACAACCTCAGCGACGGAGATAACGCGGTGTACCGGGTCGGAGACGGCTCACAAAGCGTCGACCACTACCTCGTCTGCACCCGTGAGACCACACTCAATCGCGACCTGCGGGTGGCCGCGTACGGGGCAGTCGTCTTCGTCGAAAACGGCCTCGTCCTCTGGAACGACGATGAGGGTGCCTACAACATCGTCGTCGACGACGAGACCGTGGTCGACCTCGTCGCCCCCTGAATCAGCGTCTCGTCAATACCGAACGTCAGAGTCGCTCACCGATTCAGCCTCGCGTGGTGACCCCCGTCCACCCCAGGGTCTTCGACCGGCTCGACGAGTTCTGGGCCGTTGGTTCCCGCAGCGTTCACACGCGAAGAAACGGGATACGTCTCCATTGCCGCCGGCGGATACGGCCCTAAGAGCGAGGCCGCCTCCTCGGGGGTGCCGGTGAGCCACGTTTGCTCGTCGTCGGGGTCGAGGATCACCGCCATCCGGTGGTGGAGCGTCGCGACAAGGTCGTTCGGCTCCGTCGTCACAATCGTGAACGTCTCCAGTGGCTCGTCAGTGGAATCTGTGTCACCACTGGTACCCCCGTCGAATGCGTCGAGTCCGGTTTGTGTCGTCTCGGGCTCGGGTGGCTGCCACCGCTCGTACAGCCCGGCGAGTGCGAACGGTCGGTCGTCCTCGAATGCGACGCGGTACGGTTGTTTACTGCCGCTACCACCATCGACCCACTCGTAGAAGCCGTCGGCGGGTACGAGGCACCGGCGCGACTGGTACGCCTCGGCGAAGCTCCGCTTTTTACGGACCGTTTCTGCCCGGGCGTTGATCAGGTCGAATCGCTCCTCGGCCCACGACGGTGTGAGCCCCCATGTCATCTCGACGGCTCGATCCGGATCGCAAGCCGGAATCACCGGCAGTTGCTCTCCCGGTGCACAGTTGTAGCTCGGTTCGTGTTCCGCGTCGAACGCGGCACCGAATCGCGACTCGAGTTCGTCGACCGGCGTGAAAAGCGTATAGCGGCCACACATTGATATGGGTCGTTGGCGGCGCGACGGCTTAATCGGTCGGGACGGCAGTCGGGTCCGTGTGACCGCGATAGTGTCCCAGTCGGTGATATCTGTCGGCCCGTACTTGTGGCGGCCGCGTGGAGAGACGCATACGACCAATGATCCTCGAGGTGGGTGGGTTTCTGCTCGGGCTGACGCTCCTGTTGGTCGGGGCCGACCGCACGGTGGACGCTGCGGCCGAGTTGGCGCTATACTACGGCGTGTCGGCGTTCTTTATCGGCGTTACGATCGTCTCGATCGGCACGTCGATCCCAGAGATGACGACGTCTGTGTACGCCGCCCGATACGGCGCGGGCGACCTCCTCGTCGGAAACATCGTCGGGTCGGAAACGGCACAGATCACCCTCGCAATCGGTATTGTCGCAATCGTATCTGATATCGAGGCCGAACGGCGAAACGTCCTCGTGTACGGGGGAGCGATGGTGCTCGCGATGATCATCATGATACTCGTCCTCGAAGACGGTCGTATCGTCCGCTCAGAGGGGTTTCTGATGATGATCGCATACGTGGCGTTCATCCACGATCTGTACTCACACGAGGGTGGAGAAGAGGTGACATCAGAGGTCGTCGGGGGACAAACGCCGCTCCGAGACGCCGCGCCGTGGATTGTGATCGGTATCACACTGGTGGCCATCGGCGGGCATCTCCTCGTGACCAACGGGGTTGCAATTGCTCGGTTATTCGACGTCCCCGCGTATCTCGTGGGGCTTTTCACCGGGCTCGGCACGACGACGCCGGAGATTGCCGTTGCGAGCCTCGCTGCCAGACGCGGGAGAGCCGGCATCTCTGTCGGCTCGCTGCTCGGGAGCAACATCACCGATCCGGTGTTCTCGCTGGGTATCGGGGCGCTCGTGGCGACGGTCGGCGTCAGCGACCCCCAGGTGATCTTCGTCTCAACTGGCTACATGTTGGTCGTCTCACTCGCCGTCCTTGGACTCATGTACTGGCGACGCGGCATCAACCGATGGACCGGTCTCGGCTGTGTGCTTTTGTATCTCCCTTCTTTCGTGCTGTTGTGACCGCTAATCGGATACCCGTCGTAGCCGGGTCACGTTGCTAGTGACCGGGCATCACCCGAGTGATGACCCGCTCTGTAATGACTCCCGCCAGTACGAAGCCAACGAACGCGACCCCGATCCACGTCCAGCCCGCAGCCCCGATTGGAACGATGTCGAAAAACTGGGACACTGGCGTGTACAAGACCGCCAGCTGGAGGCCGACGGACGAGGCGACTGCGCCCACGAGCCACCGGTTCGAGAGTGGGCCGAGGTGATACCGAGACCGGACAAGCTGGATGCGGATCACCTCTACCACGACGAGGAAGGTGAAAAGAAGCGTCTGAGCACGGACGAGAGACTGCGTCGCTTGTAGTCCATAAAAGAACAGCGAGAGGCCTGTCACCGTCATCAAGACGGCGATAGTCCCGATAGAGGCCATCGTCCGACGGGTGATCACCGGCTCGTCTGTACGACGAGGTGGGCGGTCCATGATACTATCTGCCTTCGGATCGGTGCCAAGCGCGAGCGCTGGCAGCCCGTCAGTCACGAGATTGATCCACAAGAGCATTACTGGCGTCAACACGAGTGCTTCCGACCGGTCGATACCGAGGAACGGGGCAACCGTACTCGCGATTACGACGCCGACGAACACGACCAATACCTCGCCGGCGTTGGCCGACAACAGGTAGTTGACGAATTTTCGAATGTTGTCGAAGATGCCACGCCCCTCGGCGATAGCGTCTCTGATCGTCGCGAAGTTGTCGTCTCGCAACACCACGTCTGAGGCCTCTTTCGCCACGTCGGTGCCACGGATTCCCATCGAAATACCGACGTCTGCGGTGCGGACTGACGACGCATCGTTTACTCCATCACCCGTCATCGCCACCGTGTGACCGTTCGCCTGGAGCGCCTCGAGGACAGCGACCTTGTGTCTCGGGGCGACCCGGGCAAACACCTCGACAGATTCGACGGCAGCTTGCAGTTCGGCATCGTCGAGGGCATCGACCGCTCGGCCGTCCATCGCACCATCGGGATCAAAGCCGATCGCCGAGCCAATCGCCTTCGCCGTTTCGACGTTATCGCCTGTCACCATCACCACACGGATCCCCGCGCTGCGACAGTCGGCGACCGCGCGGTCAACCTCGTCGCGGGGCGGGTCGATCATTCCTTGGGTACCGAGAAAAACGAGTCCATCCTCCAGTTCGTCGTCGTCGACCGTGGGGTCTGGGACCGACTTTCGGGCGAATCCCAGCACCCGCAGCGCATCCGATGCGAACGAGGCGGTCGTCTGATGAATACGGCGGCGTCGGTCGTCGGTCAGCGGCTCGACCGATCCGTTGAGGAGGACGCGGTCACACCGTCTGAGAACCGTGTCTGGTGCACCCTTCGTGTACGCTACGTGCTCGCCGTCCGACTCGACGAGTACGGTCATCCGCTTCCGCTCAGAGGAGAACGGGATCTCTCGCCGTCGTTCGGCGTCGTCGTCGTCGATGCCGGCCTTCGATGCGGTGACACGGAGCGCAATCTCGGTTGGATCCCCGTAGTACACCTCGTCGGCTGATGGCGGGGCTGCTGTAGCGTCATTACAGTACAATCCGCACCGCAACAGCGGCGTGAGGGGCCCCAGATCGACAGCGTTCCCGCCACAGCGAAACTCTCCGCTCGGATCGAGTCCGGTACCGGTCACCTCGTAGACGTCGTCTCCGACCACGAGTCGCCTGACCGTCATCTGATTTTCGGTGAGCGTCCCCGTCTTATCCGTCAGGATCACGTCGACCGAGCCGAGACCCTCGACGACAGGGAGACGTCGAACGACGGCATTCTGTTTCGCCAGCGTCTGAGAACCCAATGCGAGTGTCACCGTCACGACCGCCGGGAGGCCCTCTGGAACGGCTGCGACGGCCAGCGTCACACTCAACAACAAGACCGTCACTGGGTCCGTCTGTGTGAACCTGAGCAGTGCGACAGCGAGAAGCACAACGAGTCCGAAGACGCCATAGCCAATTCGGCGTCCCAGCCTGTCGACTTCGGCTCGAAACGGGGTGGGCGTCTCCTCGGCTTCTCGAATCTGTGTCGCTATCCCCCCCACTTCGGTGTCCATTCCCGTTTCCACGACGACGGCCCGTCCGCGACCCGCAACCGCATTCGTACCCGTATAGACCATGTTTTCCCGCTCAGCGAGGGGGGTCTCGTTATCAAGGGGTGTCGAGGTTTTCAACACAGGAGCGCTCTCACCCGTCAATGACGCCTCTACGGTCTCGAGGTTCGTCGCTTCAACCAGGCGTGCGTCAGCAGGGATCGCATCGCCTTGTTCGATGACAATCACGTCTCCGGGAACGAGAGTCGTCGCATCGACGACACGGCGGTGCCCGTCTCGAATTACCATCGCTTCCGGGGCGGCAAGCTCCCGAAGCGTCTCCATTGCCTTCTCGGCTCGGTAATCTTGGATGAAACCGAAGAGGCCGTTTCCAAGAAGTATCACCGCGATGAGCCCGGCGTCGACGTAGTTCGCTTGTTGACCGGGGACAAGCCCCACAGCGAGCGACAATACTGCAGCACCGAGTAAAAGATAGATGAGCGCGTCCTGAAACTGTGAGACGAACAGCGCAAACAGATCGACCTCTGCAGGCTCGCGAATCTCGTTGGGGGCCGTCCGTGCGAGACGGCGTTCCGCCTCTGAGTGCGTGAGTCCCTCGGGACCGACCCCGAGCTCCTCACAGACGTCCGTACTGGGTCGAGCGTGCCAGTCCACTGAGGTATCGTCTCCACCCGCCCCAGACGTCTCGGTCATCGCCGACTATCCCGGTCAGTCCGGCACTTGCACGTTCTCCTCGGTGACACTCGGCGGGCATCCAGTGCGTCTCGCATGCAGTGTGACAGTCCGGTACCGCCCCCGATCACTTATCCGGCGGCAGCAGTTCTCCGATCGTGATAGTAAGGTGTCACTCGTTCGTCGACGCCGAAGCACAGTCGGTGACGGTGACCTGCACTGTCCCGTCTCCGCATGCGAGAACCTCGGTGTCAGCGTACTCGAAAGCGATGGTCACGGGCGGCGATCCGCGGCGTAATAGGGTATCGAGGGCGTCGCCATCGACGTGTCCATCTAGTGTGGGTAACTCAGTCGGCTGGCGGCCGGTCGCCGCCGCCACCGCCTCGATAATACTCGTGCACGGCGACGCCGTGTCGGTCCATCGGTGCTCGACCGTCGGGGCGCCGACCGAGTCGCGCTCGGCGGGCTGGTCAGCCTTGTCGGCCCACTCTCGCTCGTCGTTTTTCTCGGGTTCTCGGCTCATCGTCCCCCTGTTACGACTGCCAGTACGCAGTCGTTCAAGTTATTACCATTTACGTATTTGCGTGAGGAATTTAAATATTGTGATTTCTTGAGTTACATTCTATATTAAGACAGCCGGTCACCCGCTGGGTGACCGGAGGGCGCATCACCACGATGCAGTTGGGACCAGGTCGTGATGAAACGCCAACAGCCTGTTCTCGCCTCTCACACAAAATGTGATCATCTGAGTTACTACGTTTTTCTCAGTTGTCACCGCACCTTGGCGTCGACGCAGTTCTGATGTGGTGCCGCGATAGGCTTGCCGGCGGACTGACTGTGTACGCTCTCACCGTCGATCCACAGCGATCGACTAAACACCCTGGACGTGTATAGCGTATTTGCAGCCAGGTTGGGACCAATGAGTGGTAATTCGAACAAGACACGTGCGGTCGGACTGCTTCAAGAGCTCGGACTCAAAGAGTACGAAGCAAAGTCGCTCGTCGCACTTACACGGCGAGAGAACGGAACAGCACGAGAGATCAGTGATACGTCGGACGTACCACGGACACGCGTGTACGACGCCATCGGTGTCCTCGAGTCAAAAGGTCTCGTCGAGACGCAACACTCTAATCCACAGGTGTTTCGGGCCGTCCCGATCGAAGAAGCAGTCGAGACGCTCAAACGCGAGTACGTCGACAGGACCGCGTCGTTACACAGTGTCTTGAGCAGGCTCGACTCGACGGATGACACCGAGAGCACTAACTCGATACACGAGGTGTGGGCGCTCTCTGGCAGGCGGGCAATAACGAGCCGTACCCAGCGACTCATCGAAGGGTCGACCGACGAGGTGTTTTTGATCGTGGGCCACGAGACGGTGATCACCGATCGGCTCGCCCGGCAGCTGCAGTCAGCACACGACCGCGGCGTGGAAGGGGTTATAAACGCCGTTGATGAGACGCTCGAAGCCCAGATTCGACGCGACATCACGTGTGGCCGCGTCTCCGTTTCTCCGCTCGATTGGGTCAACAAATCTCCACTCTCTGATGACGGCACGCAGATCAGTCGTCTCCTGCTCGCCGACCGTGAGGCGCTCGTCGTGAGTAATGCGACATTCGGGTTTACGGTAACAATCGGTGCAGATCAATCTCTTTCTGTGGAATCTCGCGACCCTTCGATCACAGCTGAAAATTGAACCAACGGCTGTCCTCATTTATTAAGGAAGAGGACTCTGAGTCACATCTAATATTTTGGCTCTGTTGAATTCCTCTAGAACTGATAGAAAGTGCTTGCTGAATACAGAGTATGTAGCACCAAGTTGCGGTTTTCAGATTAAAAAATGTCAATTACACCTTTTGCTTTGTCCGGTACTGAATTCAAAAATTCTTTCCACGGTTTATCCACTTCGTTTGTCAAGATCTCCATCTGCCTGCGTTTTAATATAATGAGAGTTTGTTCTCGGTCCTCTTCGGATAGCTCTTCTCTATACTCATTTAATAGGAATTCAGCCCTATCGATTTGCCGTAGTTGGTTTTCCTGACTTCTTGTCAGTTCTTTGGTTCTAGACCGCAGAAGTTCTTCATATTTCTCCTCGCTAAGCAATTCAGTATCCATATTTCCTCATTGTGTTTATTTCTACATAAATCAAGTGAAGTGCCGAATATGAGCACTGTATTCAGCACGGTTGCTGAAAACTATCACCGACTAAGGATTTCAACAAAGCCGCGAGTGCCTACAGAGCGCAGTGTGAACACGCCAAAAAACTCTCTCAGCTAGTCTCAAAGCCAATTTCGTGTTCTACGGTCGAATCATATCGTCGACAGCGTCTGCGATGAGGTCCATACCTTCGTCGGTGAGTCGTCCCCGTGGAAGAGTATCGTCTATACTGGAGAGAGAGATCGTGTAGATCGCCCACGGGAGGACGTACGTAGTCTTCTTGAGGTGGGTATTGTTGATGACATCGTTCGGGAGAACAGGCGTTGAGTGCTTGTACCGCTCGTCGGCCTTCGTGCCGAGACAAACGACAGTTGCTTCCTCTTCCAAGTAGGGCCGGTCAGCATCTGAGATGACAACGACAGGCCGTGGGTTCGTATGAGCTCCCGTCGGGTCGACCGCAAAGACGAGGCTACCCTGAAAATACCATGTCATATCGAGTCGCTACGCCTGCTCGGAGTCGTCGACGCTCTCAATCCAGTCTTCGGGTGCAGGTTCTTCGTTGGCACTGCTGTGCTGTCTGGTCTCGGAGTGTGTGTTGCTCGTGGGGTGGTCATCCGTTTGCTCGATATCGTCAGGGGTGAAGCCATCGTGGTAGCGGTCGGTGAGGGTCTGAACTTGAACGAGGCCGCGAGAGAATCTCCGGAGGTCATCACGGCTCTCGAGGGCGTGGTAGTAGCCGTCAGCGGTCTTGCCGATGTCGCCGTCGTTGAGAAGACGGGTGAGCGTGCCCGTGATACTTCCCTTTGGGATGTCATCAAGTCGGTTGTGGATCTCGGAGGGTGTGAACCCGTAGTTGGGGTTCGTATAGAGGAGGCAGATAATGGCAGCCTTGTTCGTACGCGGGTTGATCTGGACGTCGTCGGATGGGTCGTGAGTTCGAAGGTCGACAGGCATGGTGGAAGCCTCTTTGTATTTGATTGTAGGCGATTGTAGGTGATAACTGTTTGGGGAGGTGAGGCGCTGAGAATCAACCACGCTGTAACGGCATCCTCCGAAGAGCCTGTTGGCAATCAGACCAAGTACGAGACGCACCATCTGTCGTCTGGTTGGTGGTTTGTAGAAATTCAAACGCCGAATCTGTGAACATCAGCAGCCGCAGTTTCTATATCGTAGTATACGGTTTATGTGATCGGCGTCCAACGGAAATTCAGCCTGGAGTTTGACATGTATGTCTACTGCGTAGACAAATCCGCGCCAGAGACGGGTTGTGTACCGCTTACTCGAGGAGTCTGAAGACGTTCGCTTCGTACGTCGACCGAACTTGGTCTCCCCAATTGTGTGTGTACGTGTCGATGACGTCGTCGGCGACGTCGCCGCGGAGGTACTTGACGACACCGCGGTCACCGGTCGTATCGCGCAAGTGTGTGGTGAAAAAGTGTCTGAAGTAGTGAGGCGTGACGTTCTCTCTGGCTCCACCACCCGTCCGGTACCACCCGTGTTCGCGGGCGTGTTGCTCGACAATGTGCCGCACGGCCGCGGGGTCGAGTCGTTCTCCCCATCCCTCTGCAGTCGCTACGAAGAGTGGTTCGGCCGGAGACGTCGTATCTGGGCGGATAGCGAGCCACGCGCACACCATCGAACGAAGTTCGTCGTCGACAGGGATCACTGTCTCGCGTTTTCGCTTGTTCGAGGCCGTCCTAACCTCGCCGTTTAACGACTCGCCGACGGTCGCCGCGGGGGTCACGTATAGCGAGTCACGACGCCCCTCTAGTGCGGGCCGCGTTCCAAGCGTGTACGCGGCATTCACCGCATCGTCGCTGAGTCGTACGTCACAAAGGTCGAGGTTACACAGCTCACCGACTCGCATCCCGGTCTTCAATAATGTGCCGACAACGGCGCGGTGCAGCGGATGGGTGATCGACGAGATGAACGCCCGCATTGCTGACAGCGAGATATCTCTTCGCACAGGGTCTTTCTCTACGGTCTCATCCATCTCCGCTATCACCAGGGTCATTGGGTTTCCGGTGAACGCTCCGACCTCGGCCATGTACCCGTAGAATCGATGGAGGTACGCGGCGTACGTCGCAACCGTGCTCTCAGCGAGGCCCTCGCGCAGGGAGTGAACGAAGGCCATACAGTCGCGGTGAGTCGCATCCCCCGGTGTTGTTCCGGCGTCAAGTGACGACTCGAACCGTCGGAGAACGCGTTCGTACGCCGTACGCGTTCGCTCAGTCTTCCCGTGATAGGTGAGATCTTCGAGAAAGTACGCGATCGGGTCCTCGAGATCCTGTGGAGCGCGCGCACTACTCATCGGTGAGCACGTACCCCCCGTCTCTGCCGCTGTACCGCACACGGTTTTGATCCTGTAGTGTGTCGAGCGTCCGCTCGAGTCGATCTTCGACGTCGCCGACAACGACCTCAACGAGCTCTTCCCAGGTACACGGACCCCGCTCAAGCGCACGCTCGATCCGGGTTTCGAGGTCGGAACCCCCGGGGTCTACGCTTGAAGAAGGGGTCTCCTCGGTGACGCTCATCTCGGGCGTGGTGAATCCCCGTCGTCCCGCCTGCACCATCGTGCGAAGAAACTCACTCTGAGACATATTTAATTGGTCGGCGTGTTCTTGCCACACTTTTTTTTGTGCGGCAGGGACATACGTCTTGACCGATTGACGGCCTTCACTCATTGAGAGACTGATTTACGCGCCGGTCACTTGAATGTACCTACTGTTCAAGATAAGTGACCTTATCTTGAGTTCCAGAACTGCTTTTCGACTGCCATATATCTACTATCTCAAAATACAGGACCACATATCCGACACTACTCCCTACAATTCTGGATATCTATTTATGATGCACAGACTAGTGGTTTGTCGATACACACGATGCGGCGATACAGACGATTGTATCACCGCCGACTCAGCAAGCGGTAGCGTGGAGCCCCCTTCCTCAGCCGCGAGCGAAGCGAGCGGCAGGGAGGGGGGAAGCGCGTTTGCACACAGTTAATAACCTGTCTGCCATGTCTTCTGGTACTGCCGACCTCGCACATGCCGGGGTCGGTAGATGCCACGAGTAAACTGGCATCTGTGGTCCGAGGCCGTCCGGCCTCGGGCCCTGTACTCGGGGACGACGACCGCGAACGGGTTCGATTCCTGTCCCTATGTTGGGGTAGAGCGCGAGAACACCGGGATTAAATCGGCGCGACAATCCGCGGCACGGCTCCGGTAGGCGGGTCGCAGCACCGCTCCGACCCGCCGGCCACGCCGTGGACGGGAAGAGGAAGCCGGGCCGTGCCCATACACGGGGTCGCGGGGCACAATGTCGTTTCGGTAAAGCCCCGCCCTCAAGAAGTGACCGACCGCCGCAAGGCGGTCGGGAGCGAGTAGGCGGGTAGTTTACACTGTGAGCTTCGACTCCGTAACCACCCCATCGAAGAGTGCGACCGCCTCGCGAGCCGTCGGGTGTGACTCTGCGGTGTTACGCATGAGTACTGTCTCACTCGGGAACAGCTGTTCGCCGATCACGAGTCCGTGATCGCGTGCTGTCGACCCGGTGACCGTGAGGTAGACGCCGAGACCGGCATCAGCGATAGCCGCCTCCTCTGTACGAGTTGCGGGCGGATACACGAATTCGACGCCATCAAGCGCCGCCGTCCCGACAACCGCAGTGACGAGTCGCTCGTACCGCGGCGAGATACACAGCGTCCCATCGTACGCCTCTAAGAAGGCCCGGTCTAAGCGCTCTCCGGGGGTAAGCACGGACGGTCGGCCCATGAGCGTATGATACACTGTATCGCCGAGTCCGGTGACGACGCGCACATCGGTGTCGACCGGGTCGATTCGGTCGTTCACGTCTACGAGATTTCGAAGACCCGATGCGCGGATGCCGACAACCTCCTCTAAGACGAGATCGGCCGAGTCAAACCCGAGTGTGAACTCGTGGGTCCGTAGCGCGCGAAAGGGCTCTTCACGGCCGACGAGCGTTAATTCGACGTCGCCGACGGAGACGGTCACCGCGTCAAAGACGATGCGGCGAGGTTTGCCGTCACGGTCGTCGCGCAACAACGTGAACTCTGGCTCTCGTGGATCATCCGGTTCAGAGTAGTCTGCGAGCCGTTGGTACGGGCCCGCGTCGGCCTCAACGCCGCCTTTCGTCACCGCCTTCTCGTATCGAAGCGTGCTGCTGACCCGGTCGGCGAGCGACTCGAGCGTGTCGGTCCCACCGGCGGCCGCAAGGCGGTCGAGAACCGCCTCAAGCGGCCGCCCCTTTCGAGGAACAGCGACAGGGAGCGGGCCGGTCATTACTGTCTCTGTGAGGCGGGTGCTAAAACGGATTGTGCTTCGGCGGTGGATCCGATCACGGGTCGAGCGCCTCGTTGAGTCGACGACGGAACGTCTCGAACTCGGAAAGCTGGTCTTCGAGCGCTTTGATGTCTGTTTTGAGTGCTGCTAGCTCCTCATCTGTGTGGTCTTCGAGTGCACCTACCTCAGTATCCAAGCGGTCAGCGACGTCTGTGAGCTGTTCGGCACCCATAGGCACGTCGCTCGCAAGCGCGGCATGTGCGCGTTCGACGGCGTCAAGTCTCGTTTCGACCGACTCCACGGCACCCTCGAGAGCTTCGAGCCTGGCGAACACCGCTTCAGCCGGCCCCTCCTCGTCGATCAGCGTCGAGAGGGCGTCTGTGTAGGCGTCGAACTCGCCAACCCGTGCTTGGAGTCGGTCGAGGCGAACGTCGACGCTCGGTGGCGGCCCAGTATCGAGCGCAGAGCGAAGTGTCTCGAGGTCCGATTGTTCGACCTCGTCGCGTCGTATCGCCGCGGCCAACTCGGCGGCGACATCTACTGTCACCGCCTCTTCGGAGGCCGTCGACCCCCTAACAGTGGCATCCCGCTTGGGAGCACCCGTCTTGGCCGTTGTAGAGACCGATACAGCCGGGTCTGTCTCGTCGTCGTCACTCTCGGCTGCGTCTGCCGTTGTCTGCGGCTCCCGTCTGGTGATCACGGAGGTCGTTTGTGACCGCCACGGACGGGGACTGGTCGTAGATTCGGCTGTCGAGTCCGCTTCAGCCGCCGTCTCGGATGGTGCCGCCTCTGATGACGTCGTCTCAGCCGAATCATCGCTCTCGAGAGCGGGAGCTGGCTGTGTGTCGGCCGTATCCGCCTCGAGCGGTTCGAGACCCTTCTGTCCGGTCGAAAGCGCCTCACGGACCCGTGCTGCGCCGTCTGGCCCGAGCACGTCTTCGATCTCCGCATCACGCGACGCGGTGTCAACGGTCGGTTCGGTAAGAAACACCGTTGGATCGGGGTCATCCACTCGGACGCCATAGACGGTCTCGACGGCTTCATCGGGTGCGAGTGTCCGCTCAAACTCGACGCGGTGGTCGCTGTACGCGGTCCAGTGTTCACTCCCGTACGCCGGGTGGAACCCGATCGCTTCCATCCCAATCGCTTCGGGGATCGCATCTACCAGCCGAACCGTAACAGCGGTATCACGTGCGGAAGTAAGTTCGAACGTCACCGCCGGTACGGGAAAGTCATCACGGGTGAACGACTTCTCGACGCGGATTCCATCCGACTCGACGACAGTTGACGCCCGGTCGTTCATGTCAACGTGCACCGCGAGCGGGGTGATAAATTGTGCGGAGGAGGTGGTCGTTGCGGTGCCCGTACGACCGACCTCACAACTCGATCCGATCGCCGATTTCGACGATATCGAGCCGTCTCGGCCGATCGAAGCTCCGAACGTGGTCGTGTAAGGCGGTTGGGTCTGCGGTAAGCCCTTTCCACATGTCCCAGTGAGTTGGCACGAGCCGGTCGAGCGCGAGGTCGGCCGCCGCCTCGACAATCTGTGTCTCGTCGCTGTACCACGTGGTTCTCGTTGGCTCGCCGATGGCCTTATCCGGTATCATGCCGGTCGAGCCGAAGGCGAGAATACCGACGTCAATGTCGAACGCGTCTGCGAGCTCGTGAAACGTCGGTGCGGGCTTACTGTCCCCAGCGTGAAAGATCGTTCCTGTGTCGTGTTCGATCACGTAGCCAACCGGGTGTGTTGCGTCGGGATCGTACGTTTCGACCACATGAACGCTGAACTCGCCGATTTCTCGTGTGTCGCCCACAGAGATTGTCACGAACTGGTCCGAATCGATGTCCCACCGGTCGGTCCACTGCTCGTCTTCACGCGCAACAGCAATGGAATCGTCGGGCGCGATGAGTGGGGCCCCCGTAGCAGCGAGTATCGGCGCCTGTGAGGGACCGTGAACGTGGTCTGTGTGTTCATGTGTCGCCAACACCGCGTCTGCGATATCGACGTCTTCTGGGTCGAATGGAACCGGAATCATCCGGACTGTCCGCGGCGGGTCACCGGTGCCGACGTACGGGTCGATCCACAAGACCGTCCCATCTCGGCCTTTGATCGCGAAGCCGTTACAGCCCAAATACCAGAGTGAGACGGTGTCTGGGTCGGCGTCGGCGACTGCCTGCGGTAGCCAGTCTCCCCAATCGGAGCGTGTCATGTCCCTGCTCATACTGCGAGGATGGTAATTTTTCCGGAGCCCGCGAGAAAATGACTGAATTAAGATATGTTTCCCGTTCGTCTTGGGATGTATATACCACATATTGCTATACAGAAATGGTACGTAGTTGAGGCTGGTCGTCTCAATGCATGCGATGTGGAATTGGTGGTTTGGTTCCGAGAGTCTTATGGCTCACAAAAACTCGATACCCGTGATCTCGAACCGGGCTCCACCAGCGTCGGCTATGGCCACCCTCACGTCCCAACCATGCGCGTTGGCGATGGTACGCACGACAGAGAGCCCGTATCCCGAGCCCTCTTCACGGGTCGTGAACCCGTGGTCGAATACCTCTTCTCGGATGTCCTCGGGGATCCCAGGCCCATCGTCTTCGATGTAGATCCCACCCGGCAGCGCCCCCACCCGGACGGTCACATCTGACTCGGCGTGGTCGACGGCGTTCCGCAAGAGGTTTTCGAATAATTCACAGAGTCTGTCGGCGTCCGCACTCACTGGACGCACCGTCTCGTAGTCCAGCGTTGCCCCATCCGCAGTACCGCCCGTCCCTTCCCACGCGGTGGTGATCACGTCGCTGATGTCGGTCGGTTCCGGACCCGTGACGATGTTACCCTGCTGGGCCACCCGTATCAGGTCGTCCACCAACTGTTCCATTCGGTCGGTCGTCGCTTCGATCGATTCGATGTGCTCGGGATCGCCGGTCTCCTGATAGAGGTCGAGCCGGCCGTCGATCACGTTCAGCGGGTTCCGCAGATCATGGGCCAGGATGTCGGTGAACTCCTTGAGGCGGTCGTTCTGGTGCTCGAGCATTCGCTCGTACTGTTTTTTCGCCGTCGTGTCCTGGCTGATGACTGTATATCCCTCGTTGTGTTCGAGTGGCGAGATGGTCATCGTGGCCCAGAAGACAGAGCCGTCTGCCTGCTCGTGCCACTGCTTGTCACTGATCGTGTCGTCCTCAGCCTCGGCAAGCATAGCAGCGACATCAGGGTGTGATTCGTCCTCTTCAATATCGATATCGAACTCGGCTGTCCCATCGTCGGCAAACAGCTCCCGCAGACTGTTGCCCAGCACCGATTCTGAGTCATACCCGTACAGCGTCCGGGCTGGAGTAGGCCAAGCAATAATCATACCATCTGAATCAAGCATGAAGATAGCGTGGGAGGAAACCCCTTCAATCAGGTGCTGATACAGGGACTCCTCGTCCTGAGTACGCCTTCCACGGGTGCCATCGGGAGGGCTAGACATCGTGGCCCCTCATAGTCGATAGCAAATGGGTGCTCCCAAGAGGGTGGGGCATCACATATCCACCTGATCGGTGTAGATCCGGACCTCTTCCGGGGCCATGACCACTCGGTGGTCCCAAATCTGCGTACAAAGGTATAGCGGACGACCAGAAGACCACTGGAGAGTCTCAAAGATATCGGGATCAATCCACTCAGCCAGCGTGGTGGGAAGCTCGTAGACGTCCACTCCCGCAGCGAGGAACGCATCTACGACTGCCTCACCAGTCCCCTCCTCACTGCCGATCGACTTGCGGACAAGGAGACTGAATTCTTCCTCGTCGAAGGGCGTTAAGGAACTCATAACAGAGTGTAAGGAATTCTCACACATCACACTAGGTGATTTTCACACCTGCCAATTTTTTGATTATGTGAATAAAACGTCCTTAATCAATACTGCCGACCGCTGGGGGTGGTGGGCAAGTGGTGTTTGTACTCAGTGGTCTCGAAGTGGATAGTACATCCGCGTCACCCAAGTTGTACAACGGTTCGAGTGTCGTGGGTTCTCTGTTCGACATGGTGGTATAGATTCATGTGGGTAGTTGATCTGCTGGTATTGGATTCGGTCACGTTCGCTCCTCCGCGTTGAGTACCGAGCGTAAGTCGCCCCAGCTCGGTGGACCTAGTAGAAATGACCCGGTAGCTGGATGAGAACAACAGTGAGACCGGGTAGGAAGCCTCTCGATCAACGAGCATGTCGTAGAAACACTACATTGAAGCGCTTTCTCAAGTATATCAGCCTACCAACAATACAGCTACCAGGTAAGTGCTGTCATCTGAACGTCTGACCAAATAAGTTAAGCCGTATCGGGATTCACCGATATGTATGTCGATACTCGACCGACTGTTCGGTGGCGGGTCAGACGACGAGAACAGTTGTTGTGACGTGAAGATAGAGGACGTTGACAGCGACCACGACGAGCGAGGTATGCCTACCGAGAACAGCACCGGCACAGACGATTGATCGCCGATGCCAAACACACAGAACACGCCGAGTCAGACCAGCGCTGAATCTGCAAGTGGGACGCTCCGACGAATCGAGAGTGAGGCCCGTCGTGACGAGCCGTTTCCCGCTACCCGGCGAGCCAACGATACAACGATCGAAGCGGAGCTATCGTCGCTTAAATCGTTGGCAAGCGAAAACCGGCTCGCAATCGTCCACGCGCTCCGAGACGGTGAACTCTGCGCCTGCGAGCTAGAGACGGTGCTTGACGCACCACAGTCCACGGTCGCGTCGCACCTACGGAAGCTTCGCGATGCTGGTATCGTCGACACGCGAAAGGATGGAAGGTGGACGTATTACCGGATTGCGGACACCGCAAGCCTCCAACTGATCGATCTGGCCGCAGCACTGGGTGACGACCGATGATCCCACCAGGCACTGAGGCGGCGTTGCTCGACTCGTGGGATTACTTCCTTCACCTGGTGACGATCCTCACGCCACTGTTCATTGGGGCGTCATTCCTCGTCGGACTTGCACAGGAGTACCTCCCACCAGCGCGCGTCGAGGAGATGCTCCAAGCACGAGATCACGGGAGTGGGAACGTTCTTGCGGCGGGACTCGGGGCGGTGACGCCGTTCTGTTCGTGCTCGACCGTGCCCGTACTGGCTGGGCTGCTCGGCGCCGGCGCACCCACAGGAATGGCGTTCTCGTTTCTCATTGCCTCGCCGATCGTCAACTGGATTGCCGTGTTTCTCTTGTTCGGGTTATTTGGAGCCGGCGTAACCATCGCGTACGTGACTACTGCGCTGCTCGCAGCGGTTATCGCAGGCCTGGTTATCGGGACGTTCGACCTCAGTGAGTACATCAAAGACGTTCGTATCACGACTGGTGGCCGCGAGATTGCGACCGATGGCGGCACGTCTCCCTCGGCTCCGGCCGACGCCAGCGGATGTAGCGAGTGCAGTACGGCGGCGACGAATCGAACGCACAAAGCACGCGTGACTGCAGCCGGCGAAGGCGCAGTTTCGTTCTTCCGTGACACCCTCCCGTACATTGCCGTCGGGATCGCGATCGGTGCGCTGATCCACGGGGCCGTACCCGCGGCGTTCCTCCAGCGGGTCGCCGGGCCAGAGAATCCGCTCGCGACGCCGATCGCCGCACTCGCCGGCGCGCCGATCTACGTGAGCATCAGTGGCATGTTACCGATCGCTCACTCGCTTACCGAGGCCGGAATCCCGATCGGGACGGTGATAGCATTCGTCATCGGTGGAGCAGGTATCAGCATCCCGAATCTAATCCTGTTGAACAAGCTGTTCGAACGCCGATTGCTTGCAATCTACGCGGCGACGGTGGTGACGGTTGGGATCATGATTGGCGTGCTGTTCAACACGGTCCTCGCCGGGGTGCTCTGAGCCGGGTAGCGTTCACAGTAACCGTGAGCCGTCGAGTGCGACGAGAACCGCGTTCGCACGCGGTGTTGCCCGGTACATCCGCCACTTGCCTTCCTTTCGGCGGGTGACGAGACCGGCATCAGTGAGTTTTGAGAGAGCGTGACTGATTGCGCTGTCGCTGACGTCCAACAACGGAGACAGTTCACAGACACACAACTCGTCGTCGTCGGTCGCGTGGAGCATTCGGACGATCTTGTACCGCGTTTCGTTTGCGAGTGCAGACAGCAGTTCGACGTCGTCGTTCATCTCAGACCCGCCGATAGCCTCGTTCAACGCTTCGAGTTCTGCGATTCGCTCTGATAGGTCGTCATCGGTACAGGACCCGCATTCGTCGACGACGTACCGTCGGAGGCGATCGGTCGAAGACATACGATACAGTTGCGCAGATATGAGAATAAGGATTGTGGAGTGTCCTCTCCACCGATATAGTCGCCAGTACCGTCAATAGAGAGATTGTTCAGCTATTCTCTCGCCAATAAGCTGCGTGCACACCTTCTAAACCCGATGGACTGATCACAAGCGTGACCGTAGCATGGTGTCGTCTTCCCGTGCGTTTTTGCTCCTCACAACACGAAACAGCGTGCTATCTGCCTGAAGAAGGGCACTGTCGACGGAGCCATGCGATACTCATCGGTGTCGGACAGACCCGGCGATCGGCCACACAACCGACGTGTGGCTCTCGATCAAAGGCCTTATAATTGTATGAACAGATATTCAAATGAGTCGATCGAAATGGACAAATCGACACGGTGTCTTACGGTGTGCGGTAGCGCCGGCGATCGACGACTATCGAGATCCATCATGACTGAACTCACCCTCTATGAGGAAGCGATGTGTTGTTCCACCGGGGTCTGTGGCCCCGATCCCGACGACGAACTCGTCGAGGTCAGCGCGGCACTCGACCAACTCGAAGACGCGTTCGATGACCTTGAGGTCAGCCGAGCGAACATGCAACACAACGTCGATCAGTTCCTCGAAACCCAGCGAATCTACGACCGCGTACAGGAAGACGGCACGTCGATCCTCCCGATCACGGTCGTCGACGACGAGATCGTCGCGGAAGGCGAGTACCTCTCGTACGACGATCTGACCGCAGCTGTCAGCGAGAGCGCCGCGCCACAGGAGGCGTAACGAATGGCATCAACACAGCCGACAACGACGAACGCGAGTGACGTCGTGGAACCGTCCGACGACGAGACCGAGTTCGTCTTCTTTAGTGGGAAAGGCGGCGTCGGCAAGAGCACGGTGAGCTGTGCGACTGCGACGTGGCTCGCCGACAACGACTACGAGACACTGCTGGTGACCACCGACCCTGCCCCGAACCTCTCGGACATCTTCGGGCAGTCGATCGGCCACGAGGTCACCGCGATCGACGGGATCGAGAACCTCTCAGCGATCGAGATCGACCCGGACACCGCCGCCGAGGAGTACCGCCAGGAGACGATCGAGCCGATGCGCGAACTGCTCGGTGAAGAGGAGATCCAGACGGTCGAAGAGCAGCTCAACAGCCCCTGCGTCGAAGAGATCGCGGCCTTCGACAACTTCGTCGACTTCATGGACAGCCCGGAGTACGACGTCGTCGTCTTCGACACGGCGCCAACGGGCCACACGATTCGACTCATGGAGCTCCCGTCTGATTGGAACGCAGAACTCGAGAAGGGCGGCTCGACCTGTATCGGGCCGGCGGCCTCGATGGAGGACAAAAAACAGGACTACGAGCGCGCGATCGACATACTTCAAGACGACGAGCGCACTTCCTTCGCCTTCGTCGGCAAGCCCGAGGACTCTTCGATCGACGAGATCGAACGCAGCGCGAGCGACCTCGGCGAACTCGGGATCGAATCCCAGCTGTTGGTTCTCAACGGCTACCTGCCCGAGTCGGTGTGTGATGACCCATTCTTCGAGGGGAAACGCACGGACGAACAGGCCGTCATCGAGCGCGCCCGCGAGGAATTCGACGCGGATGTGACCGCTACGTACCCGCTTCAGCCCGGCGAGATAGCTGGCCTCGAACTCCTCACAGACGTGGGCGGCGTTCTCTACGACGGTGACGAGGCCACCATCGATGTCGGGGCTGCGACTACTGCCGAGACCGACGGCGCAGTCGATTTCAATTCGATGGGAGACGCCGACGCAGTCGTCGACCAGCTCACGCCGGGCGCGGAGACACAGTATCTCTTTTTCACCGGGAAAGGAGGCGTCGGCAAGAGTACCGTCGCTGCAACGGCGGCAACGAAGCTCGCCGAGGCCGGTCACGAGACGCTCGTCGTCACGACCGACCCGGCCGCACACCTCGAGGATATCTTCGGCGAGCCGGTGGGCCACGCGCCCACCGCAGTCGGCCAGGCGAATCTCGACGCGGCGCGTATCGATCAAGAGGAGGCGCTCGCAGAGTATCGTGCGCAGGTCCTCGATCACGTCACCGAGATGTACGAGGACAAAGCGGACACCCAGATCGACGTCGATGCCGCAATCGCAAACGTCGAAGAGGAGTTAGAGTCGCCCTGTGCCGAAGAGATGGCTGCGCTCGAAAAGTTCGTGAGCTACTTCGATGAGGACGGCTACGACGTCGTCGTCTTCGATACGGCACCGACGGGTCACACATTGCGCTTGCTCGAGCTTCCTTCCGACTGGAAGGGGTTCATGGATCTCGGCTCGCTGACGAAAGGTGCTGCACCCGCCAAAGGCGACCAGTACGACGAGGTCATCGAGACGATGAAAGATCCCGAACGGAGCACCTTCGCGTTTGTGATGTACCCCGAGTACACACCGATGATGGAGGCGTATCGGGCCGCCGCAGACCTCGAAGATCAGGTCGGCATCGAGACCTCGCTCGTCGTCGCCAACTATCTTCTCCCTGAGGAGTACGGCGACAACGCCTTCTTCGCGAACCGGCGCGCTCAGCAGGCGGAGTACCTCGACGAGATTCGCGACCGGTTCGATGCGCCATTGATGATAGCACCGCTCCGGCGGAATGAACCGGTCGGACTCAACGAGCTGAGCGACTTCGGTGAGGAGATCTCCGGGCTCACGGCGGTCGCTGATGCCGACACACCGGAGGTGACCCCCTCGTGAGCGATACGCGAGATGCGGACGAGGCGGCTGACGGCAGCATGGACGTATCGGGCGAAAGAGATCTAGAAGCCAACGTAGAAGTGGCACTTCGCGGGTTCCTCGACGCCCTCGATGAGTCGGAGACGTACCGCCAGTTTGTCGCGGCCGACGAGGCGTTACAGGACGATGACGACGCGATGGCGCTGCGCCGCGAGTATCGGGGTAAACAACAAGAGATGCAGCGCGGCGAGTTCGACACGTCGGTGATGACGGAGCTAAAACGACTTCAGACCGAGATGTCGAACACGGAGACGATCCAGCGCCAGGAGGCAGCACAGACGGCGCTCGTCGAGTTGCTCCAGCGAACGAACGAAACCATCTCCGACGAGATCGGCGAGGAGTTCGCGCGCACTTCTGGAGGTGGGTGCTGTTGAGCGCTTCCGATGAGGGTACCGTCGAAGGCGGACTCAGTGACGACGAGGTCGTAACAGCGGCCACGCGTCTGGGCGAGGAGCTTGCGGCGGCGAAAGCGGAACGCTCGGAGTTCGCGTTCACCACCATGGTGACGCAGTGTCTCGAGGCGATTAGCGACCAAACCGGAGTCGACTACGGCAGCGTCTGCGGTACTGACGACGACTGCTGTTAGTTGCTCGGTCGGCGCTTTTGTTGGCCCGTGTATCAAGCGTTCGGGCCCCCATCACACCCCACCGGTTCCGGAGAAAATCGTCGACACGTGGCAGTGACCGTGTCGATCCGAGAGGTTAAGTGGGTCACTGCCGTAGTATTGTACTGTAATGACACGGCAATGCGAACAGCGGGTTAGACGACTCGCCGGTGTCGTTGTACTGCTTGGGGTCGGACTCTCACAGCTCGTCAGTCCATGGTTCCTCGCGGTCGCAGCCTTTGCTGGGTTGAATTTGTTACAGAGTAGCTTCACCGGTATCTGTCCCGCAGAGTGGTTTATGCCCGGATGTGAGACCGCTGATTCAGACACGACCGCGGACGATCCGGCCGTCTAAGCGAAATCGATCTGTCCGTACGTTTTTATCCGATAGCGCCGCAGCAACACACGTGATCTCGAGTCAGCGTATGGCTGCGGCCGACGCCAACGCCGCGGCGCTCGGCGTCTCGCCTGTCCGACTGATGGAGTCTGCGGGTGGCGCACTCGCACGCGAGGTGCTCACCGTCTCCGACCCAGGCGACACCGTCACCCTCCTCTGTGGCCGGGGAAACAACGGCGGTGACGCGTTCGTCGCCGCACGTCACCTCACTGACCGCGAGGTCGTCGTCTTTCTCCTCGGTCGTCCGACGACAATCCACACGGCAGCAGCGCGCGAAAACTGGGACAGTCTCGAAGCGAGTGAGGTTCCGACGAGCGTCGTCACCGACTCGACCGACCTTGAGTTCGGCTCCCCCGACGTCGTCGTCGACGCACTGCTCGGTACTGGCGTACAAGGCGCTCCGAGGGAGCCTGTTCGGACGGCTATCGAACGGATCAACGACTGGCGTGCGTCGTCTGGGGTGGACTCTCCAGTAGTCGCCGTCGATGTCCCGACAGGGATCGACGCCGATACCGGCAACCCAGCCGGTGACGCCGATCATATGGCTGTCGATGCCGACCGGATCGTGACGTTTCACGACGAGAAACCTGGCCTGGCATCGCTCGACGCGACGGTGACCGTCGCATCTATCGGCATCCCGGCAGCGGCGACACAGTGCACCGGACCCGGTACGCTGCTCGGGCTCGGCCGTGATCCAGACTCCCACAAGGGCGACAACGGAGCCGTGTTGGTCGTTGGAGGCGGGCCGTACGCCGGAGCACCGACGTTGACCGCGCGTGCTGCGCTCCGGGCCGGTGCCGACCTCGCACACGTCGCGTGCCCGAGTGAGGTGGCAGACACCGTTCAAGCGTTCAGTCAGAACCTCATCGTCCACCCCCTGTTGGGTTCGACGCTCGATTCGTCTCACACCTCACAGCTCATGTCGCTGGCGACCGACGTCGACACGGTCGTGATCGGCCCAGGACTCGGCGACGCACCGGCGACCGCCGACGCAGTCGCGACGTTCCTCGCCGAGTACGAGCGACGAGTAGTCGTCGACGCCGACGCTCTCCGCGTCGTTCCCGACGTCGACACCGACGCCGAGGTGATCTGTACGCCTCACCAGGGTGAACTCCGTGAGATGGGCGGTGAAACGGCCGCTGACCCGGTCGAGCGCGCACGACTCGTTCAGGCGTTTGCCGCTGAACTCGGGTATACGCTGCTCGTCAAGGGACGACAGGACGTGATCGCGGGCGTACCAACAGAACCCGGACACGACGGGTCGGTGGTCACCAGACGCAACCGAACCGGAAACCCTGGGATGACGGTCGGTGGAACCGGCGACGTCCTCGCGGGGGTCGTCGGTGCTCTCACAGCACGCACGACACCCTTTGTTGCTGCCGCCGCTGGCGCCTACGTGAATGGCCTCGCCGGCGACGCAGCGGCCGAGGCGCACGGTCACGGCCTCGTGGCGACGGACTTAATCGATCGGCTCCCGCAGGCGCTGTACGATGAGTGACCACGGATCGGGAGACGATCTGACACACACGACGAGCGACGGTGACGTGCAGATGGTTGACGTCGGGTCGAAGCCGACGACGGCACGACGGGCGGTGGCTCGTGGGGAGATTCGACTGACGGCGTCGACGGTGGAGGCGATCCGCGCCGACGAGGTGGCCAAAGGGGACGTACTGGCCACCGCGCGAATCGGCGCGATACAGGCGGTCAAACACACCTGGGAGACGATCCCACTGTGCCACCAGATTCCGATCACCAACGTAGAGACCGAGTTCGTCGTCGAACCCGATCGCGTCGAACTGACCGTCGCTGTCGAGACGACGGGAACGACCGGCTGTGAGATGGAGGCGCTCGAAGGGGTCACAACCGGTCTCAACGTCGTCTGGGACATGGTTAAAGCCGCAGAGAAGGACGCGGACGGCTCGTACCCAGAGACCGCGGTCACGAACATTGAGGTGGTCTCGAAGACGAAGCGCCCGATCGAGGACGCGCCGTGACGGGGCAGGATGTGTCGGCAGGGCGCACACCGGAGGAGTGCACACGTATCGCACACCGCGGGTTCGCCGGCGAGCACCCCGAGAACACGGTCGCCGCGTTCGAGGCGGCGAGCCGACAGGCGGACCTGATCGAACTCGACGTCGTCGCGACCGCCGACGGCGATGTAGTAGTGTTTCACGATGACGAACTCGCGGGTCGCGACGCGGGAGCCCGTGGGCTCACCGACATCGACGGTCTGGTATGGGAGACCGACACGGCAACCGTCGCGCGTGCGGAGGTACTCGAGAGTGGCGAGACTGTACCCCAGCTGTCGACGGCGCTCGAAGCGATTCCACCAGCTGTCGGGGTGAACATCGAGCTAAAGAATCCCGGACGATCCGACCTGCACGTCGCCGAGAAGCTCGACCTAGATACACTTTCCGACCGGATCGACGCGTGGCGACCATTTGTCACACGCGTGGTCGAGACGCTGGAGGAGTACGACCACGAGGTACTCTGCTCGTCGTTTTGTGAAGGGGCGCTGGCGGCCACCCGCGAGGTGTCGTCGTATCCGGTCGCGCCGATCTGTTGGCGCTCCGTCGAAGATGCCCTCGCGATCGCCGAGCGACACGACGCGGCGGCGATCCACCCGCCGATCGAACTGGTCGGCGGGACGCCGTTCACTGACGGGTCGGTCGCGGGGGCCGAGCTGGGGCTCATCGAGCGGGCCCACGCTGCGGGTCGTGCGGTCAACGTCTGGACGGTAACCACGTGGTACGAGGCGACGCAGCTCGCGGCGGTCGGCGTCGACGGCCTCATCAGCGACTACGCGGGCGTCGTCGATCGGTGACTCCTCGCGCTGGGTGGTGACATCTTGCGTCCGTCCAGACAGCGCCCTCCGGAGCCCTCCGTGTGGATACGGAGCCGCTCGTACCACTGTGTGTCGGCCGTACTCCTCTTAGCAGCGGTTTTTACCCGGCTATTGAAACGGCAGGGTACATGCCTCAACACGCGGACGCAGACGGGGGACTCACGCGCCGGCAGACACTCGCGACGACGGGTGCTGCACTCGCTGGGATGACCGGACTTGCGGGCTGTACCGGTGGCAGCGGTGGAAGCGCCGCGTTCACGCCGATCGCCGACGAGCTCACTGCCTGGCACGCAATGGGCGGAACCAACGGCGAGACGCTCGACCAGATCGCGGCCGGCTTTGAGGAGGAGACCGGCATGGCGGCGAACATGGAGTTTCAAGACTCCTACGAGAACGTCCTCACGAACACCCTCGCAGCGTTCGACTCGGGGAACGTCGCAGATATGTTCCAGGTCGACAGCCTCTTCGCCCAACAAGTGTTCGACACCGGGCGAGTGCGGCCTGTCGCGGAGATTCTCCCAGACGACTTCGACACGAGCATCTTACTCGACAACGTCGCCGAGTTCTTCACGACCGACGGCGAACTCGCATCGCTGCCGTTCAACAACTCGAACGCGATCATGTACATCAACCGTGATGCGTTCGAGACGGCCGGACTCGACCCGGACGATCCGCCGAGCACGCTCGCCGAGGTGCGCGCGGCCTCCCAGACGCTCGTCGACGAGGGCGCCACCCAGTACGGCATCTCGTGGCCGAACCACGTCTGGTTCGTGGAGACGTGGTACGGCTTCGAAGGCGAGCTCATGACCGACGCGAAAAACGGGCACACGGGCGACCCATCGACGTTCTACGCGCCCGACCCGATCTACGATCTCTACGACTGGTGGAAGGGGATGGCAGACGACGGGCTCTACACGAACCCAGGAATCGAGGCCTGGGGTGAGGCGACGTCGCTGTTCATCGAACAGGAGACCGCGATGTTGTTGACGAGTACGGCGTCTGTCGCCGGCCTGATCGCCGACTCGGAGGAGTTCACCGTCGACGCAGCACCGTATCCCACGATCTCGGACACGCGTGTCGGGCCGGTTATCGGCGGGGCGTCGTTTTACGTTCCAGACGGGCTTCCAGACGCACGGTACGAGGAGATCGGCCAGCTGCTCCAGTATATGTCGGACCCATCGGTGCAAAAAACGTGGCACAAGGGATCGGGATACTATCCGATCACACAACCGTCGGTCGACTCACTGCGTCAAGAAGGGTGGTTCGAGGAGAACCCAATGTACAACGTGGCACTCGAACAGCTCCAGCAGGGCGACGCGAGCAACCCGGCGACGAAGCGGGCATTGCTCGGACCCGCCCGAAACGTCCAGACGGTGATCCAAGACAAGTCGGTCGACATCGTCAATGCCGCCGATCCGGCGAGTGAGATCGACGCGATGAAAGCCGAGATCGAGTCGGTGCTCACCGAGTACTACGAGTGAGTCTCGAACGTACGCATGGCTTCGCGTGAGCTATTCCACGGTCGACTCGAAGCCGCGGTGTTACTCGCACCGACGGTGCTCGTCTCGGTCGTCTTCCTCTACTACCCGACGGTTATGGCGTTCCGAACGAGCCTCTTCGATGCCGGCTTTGGGCAGGCCCCGGAGTTCGTCGGACTCGAGCACTACCAGACGCTGTTGACCGACCCAGCGTATCACCGGAGCGTCGGCATATCGGTCCTCTTTGCGGCGCTCGTCGTCGTCGGCGTCATCGTCGTGTCGCTGTACCTGACGTTCCTCATCCACGAGGTCGACGTCCGACAGGGCGCGTACCTGATAGCCGTCATCTGGCCCTACGCACTCCCGCCGGCGGTCGCCGCGCTCGTCTTCTTGTTCATCTTTCATCCGACACTCGGTGTGCTCACGGGGCCGATAGAGGCACTCGGTATCGACCTCAACTGGTTCAATGACGGTCTACAGGCGTTTGCCGTCGTGACGCTCACTGCAATATGGAAGCAGATCGGCTACAACGTGATCTTCATGATCGCCGCGATGAACACGATTCCCGACACGCTCACCGAGACAGCACGGCTCGACGGGGTGAGCCGGCTACGACGACTCGTCTCGGTGTACGTCCCGATGATGACGCCGACGCTGTTTTTCCTCGTGATCATCAATACGATCTACGCGTTCTTCAGCACGTTCGCGTACGTGGATCTGCTGACGAGCGGCGGCCCGGCAAACGCGACGAACATCCTCATCTTCGATCTGTACCGCGAGGGCTTCTCGTTCTTTAATTTTGGTGTCGCCTCGAGCAAATCGGTCGTGCTGTTCGTCGTCGTCGGGCTCTTGATGCTCGTTCAGTTTCGGCTGACGGACAAATACTCCTACTACGGTGGCTAAGATGCGTGAAATACGCCAGTACGCGAGACGATGGATCGACGATAGACGCGGCGACGGTTCGGCCACGCGGCCGCGTGACATGGCGGACCGAATCGGCACCGATGGGGTGGCTGTTCACGCCCAGCTCTGGGTTCTCACGCTGCTCATCGTGTTCCCGATTCTCGTTGCGCTCACGGTGAGCACCAAACAACAGGGGATCGTCACCAGTCTGCCCGACCTGATCCCCGGAACCCACGCGATCGATACCTATCGCGAGGCACTCGTCAACTACGGCTTCGCCCGGTTCATGTGGAACTCGTTCGTGATGTCCGTTGTCGTCGTCGTGGGGAAGCTCGTCATTTCGGTTCTCGCTGCGATGGCGATCGTCTACTATCGGGTGCCGTACAAAGATCTCGTCTTTGTATTCGTTCTCTTTACGCTGTTGTTGCCGGTGCCAGTCCGGTTCATCCCGTTGTTTCAACTGATAAACGACCTCGGCTGGGGCAATAGCCTGCTCGCGATTACCGTCCCGTATCTCGCAAGCGCGACAACGGTGTTCATCCTCCGTCAGCACTTCCTCTCGATTCCGACGTCGATCGTCGAGACGGCCAAGCTCGACGGCGTCGGACCGGTCCGGTTCATGTGGTCGGTGTTGATCCCGATGTCACGGGGAGTCCTCGTCGGCGTCTCGATTATCATGTTCGTGTACGCGTGGAACCAGTACCTCTGGCCGCTCGTGATCATCGACTCGGAGGCCAACCAAGTCGCACAGGTCGGACTCCAGCTGTTACAAGGCGACGTGCAAGGCGGACAGCTCTCGTGGTCACTGGTGATGGCGGGGTCGGTACTGACGCTGCTTCCGCCACTCGCGCTCATGATCTACTTCCGTGACCCGCTCTTGAAGACCTTCAGCATCCAACAAAAATGACGACACTAACGCTCCAGAACCTCTCGAAGTCGTTCGGCGACGTGGTCGCCGTCGATGGTATCGATCTCCGGATCGGCGACGGCGAGTTCCTCGTCGTCGTCGGCCCAAGCGGCTGCGGAAAGAGCACCACGCTGCGGCTGCTCGCCGGTCTCGAACGCGCGACCGGCGGCGAGATACGCATGGGTGGTCACGACATCACCGCGACCGAGCCACAGGATCGGAACGTCGCGATGGTGTTTCAGAACTACGCGTTGTACCCGCACATGACTGGCCAACGGAACATCACGTTCGGGATGAACACCTCAGGCGAGTTCTCTGATGCGGAGATCGATCGGCGGGTAAGAGCAGCCGCAGATACGCTCGATATCGCCGATCTGCTCGACCGAAGGCCGCAGGCGATGTCGGGCGGTGAGCGCCAGCGAATCGCACTCGGACGGGCGATCGTTCGCGATCCAGACGCCTTCCTCATGGACGAGCCACTCTCGAATCTCGACGCAAAACTCCGCATTCAGATGCGCGCGGAGCTCACTCGTCTCCACGCTGAACTCGGTACGACGACGGTGTACGTCACACACGACCAGACGGAGGCGATGACGCTCGGTGAGCGCGTCGTTGTGATGAACGACGGGCGAGTGATGCAAGTCGACGCCCCACAGACACTGTACGATTTCCCGGCAAACCGGTTCGTCGCAGAGTTCATCGGTGACCCAGCGATGAACATGATAGACGTCGAACTTGTAGACGGGGTCGCAGTCCGTGAGGCAGTCGAGGTACCGCTTCCGACGATCACAGCCGACTCGAACGGGCCTAGTGCGGCCAACGACCGTGCCGACGTACCCGATCACACGGTCCCGCCCGAGGATACGTCGACCATCTTCCTCGGTGTCCGGCCCGAAGATCTCTATCTCGAATCTACGCGCCCGGACCTCGGGGCAGGTTCGATCGACGCGACCGTCGACGTCACCGAACCACTCGGCGATAGCCTCCTCGTTCACTGCTCGGCGGGTGATGCGTCGTTCAAACTAGAAGCACCACCGCGAACGACCCTCGAATCCGGTGCGTCGGTGCGTGTTCGTCCCGACCCGGAACGGCTCCATCTCTTCGATGCAGAAACCGGTGCCGGCGTGTACCACGCTGCGGCGGGCGGTGAGGGTAAAACCGCCGAGCCGCCGGTATCGCACGGTCGTCACTGAGCCGGGGTTACATCGGCTGCCTTCGCCCGCGCCTTCGCGATAACCGACGGACGGGCCTCGAAGCTGACGGCCACGTGGTCGTCTGCGTACGATTCCTCGTCGACGTGCGCGTGGTCGTACACCCACGAGACGAGACTCATCGCCTCGTCGGACACCGGGAGCAACAGCCGTTCGCGCTCCCAGTCAGGGAGTTCAGCGTCCACTCGGTCACGGAGCTCGGCGACGCCAGCACCAGTCTGTGCTGAGACGGCGACCGGGTTCGGAGCAAGTCCGGAAAGCGCCGCCTGCTTGTCTGCGAGCTCGCCCGGCGCGAGACGGTCGATCTTGTTGAACACGGTTACGACCGGCGCCTCGGCGCGCTCGTAGAGCGTGTCGTGGCTCGTGACAAGCTTCTGGCGCATGGTCTCGACCGATTCGCTGGCATCGACGACGAGGAGGACGAGGTCGGCCCGGTAGACGGAGTCGAGCGTCGACTCGAACGACTCGACGAGCCAGTGTGGAAGGTCGGCGATGAACCCGACGGTGTCGGTCAGCAGCACGTCTCGTTTGTCCATCGCCGCTCGGCGGGTCGTCGTGCCGAGCGTGGTGAAGAGCATGTCCTGTGACTCGGCCGTTCGGTCGAGATCCGGGTGCCGGTCTTCGTTCTCGTCGACGTCAAGTTCAGCGGCCAGCCGCCGCATCAACGTCGACTTTCCAGCGTTTGTGTAGCCAGCGAGCGCGACGAGGTCGAAACCGGAGTCACGGCGTTGTTCGCGGCGAGCCTGTTCTTTCTTCGCGATCGACGACAGCTCGTCGCGGATATCGGATATCTGTCGTTTGATATCCCGCTCGACGCTCTCGTCGTACTCACCGAGCCCCATGAATCCGGGGCGCTCGTCACGCTTCGCGAGGCTTGCTTTCGCCTCTGCGCGCGGAAGTTCGTACCGAAGCCCGGCGAGTTCGACCTGGAGTTGTGCCTTTCGGGTGTTCGCACGCTGGCCGAAGATCTCGAGGATGAGCGTGAAGCGGTCGATCACCGCGACACCCTCGGGCAACACGCTTCCGATGTTGAACGTCTGGTACGGCCCGAGGTCGTTGTCGACCACGACGCAGTCAGCGTCGGCGGCGAGGACGCGGTCCCGAAGCGTCTCGACCTTTCCCTCACCGAACATGAATGCGGCGTCTTCAGTCCGCGTCTGCGTCAGCTCGCCGACGACATCGTACCCCGCGGCGGCCGCGAGGCGGCGTATCTCGGTGAGGTCGGCGTCGCCCGCATCGACCCGTTTGGCGACGATCGCACGCCGACCGTTTGGGTCGGCCTGCCGTCGACCCTGATCGGTAGACCGGTCGTCGCGGGTGTGTTCAGAGTGGTCGATATTCGTCGCGTGCCGGTCGGTCCCGGTCGACCGGTCGCTCACAGCAACAGCCCCCTGGCGGCGTACGCGGCGTGGTGTGCAGCCTGCACTGTTTCGCGTTCACTTATGCTCTCGACGTATTTAAACTCAGTCGGGAAGTTCACCGCGACTCGCGTCGCTGGCTCCTCGTAGAACTCGCCGCGCTCGGCGACGACCGGGCACTCCGGGGGCGTCGGGAGGTCTGCTACCGCCGCCGCTGCGAGCTGAACAGTCGCTTCGAGCGTCGGCTCCCCGCTCGCCGTCGTAAAGCCTATCCCGTGGACCGACCGGATCCGCGCCGAGTCGATAGTTGTGTGGACGGCAGCCGCGACCATCCGGTACGCACCGTCTTCTTCGTGCCGGCCGCTAATGTCGATACCGACGACCTCAGGGGCGGGCGCGGGCCACCTCGGTTCCGTCGGTCTGCGCCTCGGCGGTTCGATGCACACGGGGGGTACGCCGTGCCGGGATTTGAATCCTCGCGTCAGCGCGCGAGCGGCATGTTGTAGCTCGTCTCTTCTGCCATGACGAGCTCCCACGTCGACTCACACGCACACGAGACCTGCTCGAAGACGGTCGGGTCCTGCCGGCGGTCGAAGTCTTTGATCGCCGTCTGGACGCGGTCGTCACACTCACCGCAGTTGTGTGCGCCGCGGTCGGAGCCGTGGCCGACGGGATCAGAGACGACGATGGCGTCAACGTCGGCCGTCTCTTTGAGCACGTGTGCGACCGACCAGAGCCATGGCGGACGGTACCCACCCTCGAAAAAGAGCTCGTCGACCATCGTGTACCGCTGGACGTTACACGGGTTCATCGAAACGGTGTGACAGCCGTCAACGGCGGCACACCGCTGGATAGAATCGACCATGTCCGCGGCGGCCTCCGGCTCCGCGAGGAACGGCGGTTTCAAAAGCAGGTAGGCTTTCACGCCCACGTCGGCGTCGAAGGCATCGTCTGCTGCTGCCGCCTCGGCACAGGCGTCTTCGAAGTCCGTGAACGCGAAGTACTTGTTCACGCAGTCGCGGCGCACGCGATCGGTCGCAGTCTCCAAGCCGACGGCGACGTCGGTCGCGATCCCGTGTTCGGCGAAGTCAGCGATCTTCTCGCGGTTGACGAAGTCCGGGAGCGACTCGACGACGATTCGGTCGCGATCGGCGAACGTCTCAGCGATGGCCCGGCGCGTCTCGCCGGGTACCTCCCGCTCGTCGAGAAAGGACCCAGACGTGTAGATCTTCACCAGCGGAGCCGGCTCGTCGGCGTGTTCGCGCTCATGGTCCAGACAGGCGTCGATCTGCGTCATGAGCGCATCGTGGCTCACGCTTCCTCCCTCGACGGATTCGGCGACGTACCCACACATCGTACAGCCGCCGGCGCGAGCCCAGCGACAGCCACCGGTGTTCAAGATGATTGTGAGCGAGTCGACGACACCGCCTGGGGTGTTGTCCTCGTCGATCCACACCCTCGTGGGCTGTGTCGGATCGTACGTCTCTGACCGCTCGGCACGGATGTCGCGCATCACTGCGTTGTGTGCGTCCATGCCTTGCCCGCGTTCTGCTGGCTTCGGGCTCGGATTACTCATACCACACGTCTACGAGCCTGCGCGTAAATCCGTGTCGACGCGACGGTCATACAGCCCGCCTGCTCACCGCGAAGCGTGGAGTCTGGCACGGATCACGGCGTGGACGATGACGCCCACACAAGCCCCGGTCGCGTTTGCTGCCGAGTCGATCCAGGCGAAGCGGCGCCAGGGAACGAGCGTCTGGAGGAGTTCGATACCGAACCCAAAGCCGACGGTGGCGCCGATTGTGATCGCGGCGGCGAGAACGTGCCGTTGTTCGACCAGTTGAACCCGTGCGAGGCTCACGGCGAGTGCTGCGTACCCACTCAGGTGGAAGACGAGCGTCGGGCTGAGTGTGCTCGCGCTCGCGGGTTCCGACTGGGCGACACCAATGGCCGGGACGGGGACGATCGATGCTCCGAGGATGAGGACAGTAATCGCATACACGAGTCTCCACCGTCGAACCCACGTTACAGCGCCCGGACGGGTGTCGTCGGACCGAGCGCGCTCACCTGGGTCGACATCGCTTAGCGCCACGTCACCGCTGGCCCCGGCGTCCTCGCGAGACGCACCGTGAGTAGCCGTGTCGGCACGGTCGCGGGGTTCTGACGACCCCTGCTCGTTGGGCATCGTCCGCGCTAGGTACCGGGCAGTGGTGAGTGTTCGTGTCTCCGTCAGACCGGTCCGTGGTGTAATTGAATATAGTTACGTTGCGACGTCAAGAACTAACACGATTTGGGCCGTATATAATGATAGAGCATTACATGACTGAAATGGGCGGCTTTAGGGACCGAGTAGCACAGGTCGACCTCACCGAGGGCGACGTCGCGTATCGCGGCATCGACGACGACGACGCGAAACAGTACATCGGCGGACGCGGACTCGGCGTAAAGTACGTCTTCGATGCCGGACCGGACGTCGACCCGATGGGGCCGGATAATCGGCTGGCGTTCATGACCGGTCCACTCACCGGGACACAGACGGTGATGAGCGGCCGGATTGCGCTCGTGACGAAGTCACCGCTCACGGGCACCGTCACCGACTCACACCACGGCGGCTGGTCGGGCGCACGGCTCAAGTGGGCCGGTCTCGACGGCATCCTCTTGGACGGCGCGAGCGAGTCGCCGGTGTACCTCGTCGTCGAAGACGGCGACGTCGAGGTTCGCGACGCCGAGCACGTGTGGGGCATGGGCGTCCACGACACGATCGACACCCTCGGCGAAGAGGTCGACGGAACGGTTGGTCGGAACGTCTCCGTGATGACGATCGGCCAGGCCGGCGAGAACGGCGTTCGGTACGCCTGCGTGCTCAACGAGGACGACCGCGCCTCGGGCCGTGGTGGTACCGGCGCGGTGATGGGTGCAAAGAACGTGAAGGCGGTCGTCGTGAAAAGCGGCACCGACATGCCGCGGCCCGCCGACCCGGAGACGTTCCAGACGGGGTATCAGCAGGCGATGGAGGTTATCCGTGAGTCCGACGTGACGGCCCCCAACGAGGGCGGCCTCTCGATGTACGGCACCAACGTCCTGATGAACGCCACCGAAGAAATGGACGGCCTCCCGACGAAGAACGCCCAGTACACCTCGACAGAGGCGTACAGCGGCACGGAAGCGGCCGACATCGACGCCGAGCGCGTCTCGGGTGAGAACGTTCGCGAGAACATCCTCGTCGACGAGCCAACGTGTCACTCCTGTCCGGTCGCGTGTAAGAAGGAGGTAGAGGTCCAGCTGCATCACAAAGGCCAGGACATGAACGTCCGGACGGAGTCGTACGAGTACGAGTCCGCGTGGGCGCTCGGCCCGAACGCCGGCCACACGGAGCGCGACGAGATCGCGCTGATGTTAGAGCGATGTAACGACGTCGGGGTCGACACCATCGAGGTGGGGAACACCATCGCGATGGCGATGGAGATGACAGAGCAGGGCAAACTCGACGTCGGGGTCGACTGGGGCGACGCCTCGCGGATGGTCGACCTCATCGACGAGATTGGCGAGCGGTCGACGGAGCTGGCAGACCTCTTAGCGGAAGGCCCAGAGCGTGTCGCCGAGCGGAAAGACGCACACGACAACAAGCTCTCGGTCAAAGGCCAGAGCATCGCGGCGTACGACCCGCGCTGTATGAAGGGGATGGCAATCGCCTTCGCGACGTCAAACCGCGGGGCGTGTCACCTCCGAGGGTACACTCCGGCCGCGGAGATCCTTGGGATTCCCGAGAAGGTCGATCCGTACGAGTGGGAGGGCAAAGGTGAGCTCACCGCCACGTTCCAGGACCTGCACGCGATCTCCGACTCCTTTGATATCTGTAAGTTCAGCGCCTTCGCCGAGGGAATAGAAGAGTACGTGCTCCAGTACAGCGGGATGACCGGCCACGAGGTGACCGAAGAAGACCTCTTCGAGGCTGGCGAACGCATCTACACGCTCGAGCGGTACTTCAACAACCTCGCCGGCTTCGACGGCGAAGACGACACGCTTCCGGGACGCTTCGTGAAAGGGCACCCGGACGCGATTCCAGGCTCCGGGGCGAGCGAAGGCGAACTTGCCGAACTCGATCTGATGAAAACGGAGTACTACGAGTGCCGCGGCTGGGTTGACGGCGTCGTTCCCGACGAGAAGCTCGCCGAACTCGGCATCGACATCGGGCCCGGAACGGGCGTCTCCGCCGGCGACTCGGCGGCACCCGCCGACGACTGAGCAAGAGTCAGCGCTGACTCACGATACCGATTTTCCCGATGGTTCCCAACCAGCATCCGGTCTGCACCCGGTAGACTTCCCGCACAGCGAAAACGAGTAGTACGTTCTTTGTGATGTACATCAAACATATATGTGGTGATACATGATGCCAATCGAAGACCTCGCCCGTGACGACGTCGTAACCGCCACACCAGACACGCTCGTTCCCGCGCTCGCGTCTCTCATGGAGGAGGAAGCCGTGGGGAGCGTCGTAATCGTCGATGGGGAGACCCCCGTCGGGATCGTGACCGACCGCGACCTGGCTATCCGCGTCCTCGCCGACGGGGAGCACCCGGGCGAGCGAACCGCCGAGGACGTGATGACGGATGACCTCGCGACAGTTGAGGCTGGCGTCGGCTTTTACGAGGCGGCAGAACTGATGGCTGATCACGGCGTGCGTCGGCTGCCGGTCTGTGAGGGTGATACACTCGTAGGGATCGTGACGGCCGACGACCTCACCGAGCTGCTCGCCGACGAGCACCAGCAGTTCGCGTCCGTCGTCCAGGCACAGCGACCGGCGTACTGATCGACTGTGGTGTCTCACGCGGGCACCCGGGCACTCGTCTCGGTCGGCACCGGCGTGGCCGCGTTCCTCGTCGTGACAGCTGGGCTCGCAGCAGCGCTGACGCCACACATTGCGTTCTCGGTTCTCGTCGCACTACCTGCCGGCGTCGCCGTCGGCGCGGTCGTCGGTCTCCTGAGCTGGAGCCGACTCTGGAGTTACGCATCACTTCGACCGCTACTGTTCGGTGCGAGCGCGGTCGGCTACACCCTCATCGGCGGTGCCGCGGTGACGTATACAGTTCCACAGGCTCGTGGATACCTCACTATCCAGCACGCAGTTGCCGTCGCTGGCATCGTCGGGGTCACCGTCTTCATCGCTGCACGTGCGACGCGACGTACTGACACCGCAAAACGAGGCTGATATCCGCTCAGTCAGAGTACGACGAACCGGAGGACCCAGAGGACGCCCATCCCGACGGCAATCGTCGCGAACACGTTCTCAGTCTTCCATGCGACGACCCCGGCGGTGACGCCGGCGATCAGTCGCTCGTCGATGAGCGTCGCGGTCACCGTCGAGTCGACGGTGACTAGGTCCGGAACGACCAGCGCTGCGAGGACAGCAGGTGGGACGTATGTGAGTGGGCGACGAATCCGCGGCGGGACGTCGTCTATCCGCCCGAAGAGGTAAATAAACGAGAGCCGGAATCCGAACGTTGCGAGCCCGATAGCAACGATCGCAATCCAGACGCGGGCCGAGCCGCCACCGAGGCTTCCGAGGAGCCCTCCAGTGGGGTCGCTCACGAAGACCCCTCCTCGACGAGCAGTCCGGCACCGATCCCACAGACGGCTCCGGCCAGCAGGCCGAGATTGAGCGGGAGTCCGGCGGCCGCGACTGCAACCGTGCCGCCGACGAGGCCCGCGGCGGTCGTCGGCCGATTTTTCATCGCCGGCACGAGCAGCGCGAGAAAGACGAGCGGCACCGCGAACGTGAGCCCTAACGCGTCTGGGACACCGGCACCGACGGCGACGCCGACGACCGTGCCGACCTGCCAGACGATCCACAGCGACGCCGCGGCACCGAGGTAGTAGCGCCAGCGAACCCGGTCGGGTGACCGCTCGAACTCGGCGACGGACAACGCGTACGCCTGGTCGGTGAGGAGGTACGCGAGCCCAGCCCGCAGTCGGGTGCCGTACCGCGAGAAGTACGGAGCGATCGATGCCGAGTACATCACCATCCGGAGGTTGATCACGACGGCGGTCCCGATGACGACCGCGAGTGGCGCGTCCGCACCGAGCAAGTCGAGCGCGGCGAGCTGTGAGGCACCGGCAAATACGATCACCGAGAGACCAAGCGCCTCGGCGAGCGAGAATCCGGCGTCGACGGCGGCGATGCCGGCGACGAGCGCGAACGGAACGATCCCGAGCATAAGTGGAGAGACGTCACGTACGCCGGCGAGGAGGTCCGCGTCGATGGGGCCGGTATCGTCCCGGTTCATTCCCGTGGGTACGGCGGTTCGTCGTACTTCGCAGCGAGGTACTCCGTGTGCTCGAGCTTGGTCGTCGCCTTCCTGAGGGTCCCCAAAAGCGAGTGGATCTCACGAGCCGTCGGATGAGCGCGACCGAGGAGACGACGCATCAACAGCGCGTTCTTCTCGCGACGATGCTCGCGTTGGCCGGTCGCGACGAGGAAGTTACCGAAGTGGTCGTGGAACCGCTCGACGTCTGCCTCAGGCGCGCGGGTGACCTCAGTGTCTGGAAGCTGTGTCTCTCCGACGGTGAGCTCACGGAGCTCGTACAACAGCACCGTCGCCGCCTGACCGAGATTGAGCACCGGGTAGTCGGCGGACGCAGGGATCGAACACACCTCATCGAGCCGCGACAGCTCGTCGTTGTTGAGTCCGCGCCCCTCACGGCCGAACACCAGCGCGGTGGGCGCATCGACCCTGCGGAGCGACTCGCGGAGTTCGGCCGGCGTCTTGAACGGGAATCGCTCGTGGCTGCGGTCGTCCTCCCCGGTGATGGCGGTGGTACCGACCGTGTGGTAGTGCTCGACGACCCAGTCGAACGAGACCTCCTCGGCGTTCGGGAGGACGTCCTCGCGTGCGTGACCCGCGAACCCGTACGCCTCGCCGTCTTCGTCCAGATCCGGCGGGTCAACGAGCTTCAGGTCGTCGAGGCCGAAGTTCTTCATCGCCCGGGCGATGGTGCCGATGTTCCCTGGGGTCTTCGCGTCGACGACAACGACCGTGGGAGTCGTTCGGACGGACCGGTCGTCGGCCGACGGGGCCGGCTCCTCCTCTATCATCGGTCCGTTGGATATTCCGTCGAGAGGTCGACGTCCGACTCGGCGAGCGTTTCCTCGTCGAGTGAGTCGGCGAGTTCGGTCTCGGTCGGTTCGTCGCCGGCGAGCGCGCGGATGTCGATCCGTCGTCCCTCGAAGTTCTCTTCCATTCGCCGGTGCACTTCGAGCTGATCGGGAAGCTCTGGGAGCCCCTCGGGGTCCGCTTCGACGTGCTCGACGGATTCGTACCCGTCCGGGGCCTCGTTGCCCGCGGCGATCCACTCGTGGAAGCGGTCGCCGAACGCCTGTTCGCCGGCGTAGTCGGCTCCACCGGCCTCGCGATACCAGTAGACGAAGTCTGGCTCGTGAGCGTCACATAACAGCACCTCCCCACCCGGCTCGCCGTAGACGATCTCGGCTTCAGCACAGCGGTGTACCGCCTCCTCGCCGTGCTCGAGATAACAGACGTCACACGGCTTGTCGACGAGTCCAACGAGCCGAACCAGGCGCTCTCGTGGCTCCTCGGGGATCTCATCTAAGGGTTTCAACACGCCGTCCTCGGAGACGATATCCGCCTCGTCGAATCGCCAACCGCGGAGGCCGATGCTCACTTTCGCCATGAACGCGCGTTCGAGTGGACCAGATAAAAGCGCGTCCCTCCGGCCGCAGAGACGGTCGGTTCCGGACCGGCTTTAACCATCGCGCCCGTGGGTGAGGTATGCGTAACGTGGAGGCCGCGGGCCTCGGGATCGGCCCCGATCACCCGCCGCGAATTATGGGCGTATTGAACGTCTCCTCGGAGTCGCCGTACGACCCCTCCGTGTACGACGACCCGGGAGAGGCGGCGGCGTACGTCGACGAGGAGCTCATCGGAGAGGGCGCCGACATCGTCGACGTCGGACTCGAGTCGGCAAACAAAGACCTCGATGTGCTCTCTGCTGACGGCGAGTTGGCGCGGCTCGACACCGCGGTCGAGACACTCGAGTCGACCGCCGGCGACGCGGTGTGGTCGATCGAAACCCGCTACCACGAGGTCGCAGACGAGGCGCTCTCGCGCGGCTTCGACATGGTGAACGACATCTGTGGGTTTGCGGACCCAGAGATGCCCCGCGTCTGTCAGGAACACGACGCCGCCGTCTCGAAGATGGCCTCACCGCCGGACCTCGAGCGGCCGGGGGCCATCGAAGACGTCGACGAGATATACGAGGCGCTCGCGATGAACGGCTTCACTGATAAAACGATCGTAGACCCGGCGTTTGGCGGCTGGTCGGCCGCGAAGACGCACGCCGACGACCGCGAGACGTTCCATCGGCTTCGGGAGTTCGCGGGATACGGCCGGCCGATACTCGTCTCGATCAACCGCAAGAGCTTCCTCAAAACGATCGCCGACCGCAGCACCGAGGAGGCGCTTCCCGTCTCGCTTGCGGCAACCGCGATGGCTGTCGAGCGAGGTGCGAACGTGATTCGCACCCACGACGTGGCAGAAACGCTCGACGCGGCGCGTATCGGCGACACATTTGCGGCCTCCACCACCCATCGAGACGGCACGGTAACCGTTCGTGAGCTCGACGTTCGGACGCCTCGTGAGGCCCGTCGCCACCTCAATCGACTCGAAGCGACTACCGACATCGCAGCAGCAGCCGCGGTCACCACCTACGAGCTGACAGGACTTTCCTCGGCTGCAGTTGCGGCGCTCAAGTCGGCGACCCAAACGACCAGTGCCACGTTTGCACGCGGCGGGCCGGAAGCCGGGGCAAGCGACCGGCCCGACAGACAGGCGAGTCGGAGCGGCTCTCGAGGACTGCTCATCGGGACTGCAGCCGAACTCGGCGCTGTCGTCGAAGCGGCCGCGGGCGCGTCAGACGCGCTTGATGAGGCCATTCAGGCGATTGATACCGACCGTGAGTAAGAGAACGTTTATCACAGTGTGCGGGCGTACGATTAGCCGGACGTCGAAGGGGCACGCGGGTAGGGGTACTCTGTGCCACTTCGACCCATACCGTATCGAACCCCGCGAGCGGTTGCGCTGGATGACAGGTGCCGCCGAACCGACAGGCACCGCCGAACCAACCAACAGGTGGGACTCTCGATGAACTTCGAGACGTTCGAACCCATCTACGAGGCAATCGTCGAAGATTTCGGGTTCGACCGTCGGGCAGACGAGCGGTCACGGGATGTCGCCGCGGAGTTTGCAACTCCATTTTCACTGTCGCGGTTCGACGACTGGGCGGGTGCCACGGTAGCTGTCGTCGGTGCTGCACCGTGTCTCACCGCCGAACTTGACCGGGTGCGGTCCGCAGACGTTGTTGTGGCCGCGTCGACAGCGGTCGACGTGCTCTCAACGAACGACATCGCTGTCGACTGTATGGTTACTGACCTGGATAAAAATCCTGAGACAGCGGCCGCACGCACGGACGCTGGCCTTCCGGTGGTCGCACACGCACACGGCGATAACGTACCCGCGGTCCGTGAGTGGCTCTCCCGCTTCGACAGCGACCACACGATGGTGACGACACAGGCGGCACCTGTCGGCGCCGTCGACAACGTTGGCGGATTCACCGATGGCGATCGAGCGGCGTTCCTCGCCGACCACGTCGGCGCCGGCCGATTGACCTTCCCGGGCTGGGCGTTCGACGATCCGGCTGTCGGCCCGATGAAGGCACGCAAACTCGAGTGGGCCGCGATGCTACTCGGCTGGCTCGAGCAGCGACGAGACCAGCAGTTCGACGTACTCGATGACCGTCGCACCCGAGTTCGGCGTGCGTTCGACGCGCACGTGCCATGAGAGACGGTGGTCACACAGCCTCCCACCCGCACATCGGCTCACCGCCTTGTGACGGGATATATACGTCACAATAGGGGTATTAATCGGGGTTCTTGTACCCGGGCGCAGGAGCGTTCGACAATGCCACGAGCAGTACTGCTACAGTGTCCGATCTGTGCTGCGGTACGGGTACTCGAGGACGAGACGGCAGTGGATGCCATCCATCGAGTTGCGAGGTGCCACCTCGAAACACACGCGCTGTCCGAGCCGCGGCGCGCCATCGGAACCCACCACGTCGCCGCCGATGCACTCGAGCTTCTCGTCTCGGCGACGGACCACGACCGCCTTCCGACGACGGCGTGGAGTGACCCCGCAGAGACGTGGCTTCCGGATCAGATTGATATCGACGCGGGGCGTACCGTACAAGTGGCCATGACGGAACCGGCCGCTAATGATGGGCTATGACACCGAGTGACGACGACGCGACCCGGATGGCATTTGCCGCCGGGCGACGAGCAACGCCGAGTGTGAAACCGACGCTACAGCTCCGATGACAGACGTCGATCCGACCGACAGCGCGTACTACCTCAACCGGGAGCTCTCAGAGCTCGCGTTCCAAGCACGGGTGCTCGCCGAGGGGATGGACGAGCGCAACCCACCGCTCGATCGACTCCGGTTTCTCGCGTTCTTCACGAAGAACACGGACGAGTTCTTCATGAAACGGGTCGGCGGGCTCAAACAGCAGATCGACGCCGGCGTGACCGAGACGACACCCGACGGGCGGACGCCGGAGGCTCAGTGGCGGGAGGTACTCGATGCGGCCCGGCCGCTGTTTCGTGACCAATCGCGATACTGGGAGGAGACGCTCGCGCCGACGCTCGCCGACGCGGGCATTGCGATCTGTGATCCGGCGTCGCTCACGTCGAGTGAGCAGGCGGCGTTACAGACGTACTTCGAGGAGTCGATCCTCCCGACGCTGACGCCACTGGCGTTCGACCCAGCACACCCGTTTCCGTTCATCTCGAACCTCTCGCTCTCACTCGCGGTGCGGTCTGCAGACGAACACGGCGACGAGACGTTCACCCGGATCAAGGTGCCGCCGAACCGTCCGCGGCTGGTTCCGGTTCCGGATGCCGACGGCCAGTACGTCCTGATCGAGGACCTCATAGAGACGAATCTCGACCTATTGTTGCCCGACATCGAGATCCTCGACGTCTCCAAGTTCAAAGTCACCCGCAACGCCGAGGTGCGACGCAACGAGGAAGTGGCCGAAGACCTCATCGAGGTGGTCGAAGAGGTGATAGAACAGCGTCGGTTCGCGACGGTGGTTCGTCTCGAGGTCGACGCGGACATGCCGGAGGCATCGGTAGAGACCCTGAAGGCGCAACTCGACGTGACCGATCGTGAGGTGTTCCGCCGCGAGGGCCCGCTCGACTTCGAGGACTTCTTCGAGCTGACGGAGCTTGACCGGCCCGAGCTGACGTTTCCGTCCTGGTCGCCGCGGCCACATCCGCGCTTTCGGCCGGTGACCGGCGAGGCTGCCGAAGGGAGCCGAGACATCTTTGATGAGATACGGGACGGTGACGTACTTACGCATCATCCGTACCATTCTTTCGAAGGGACAGTCCAGCAGTTCCTCGACGCGGCCGCAACCGACCCGGACGTGCTCGCGGTGAAGGCGGCTATCTACCGGACGGCCAGCGACTCGAAGGTGATCCAGAGTCTCATCGACGCCGCAGACAACGGCAAGCAGGTGGCGGTGATGGTCGAACTCAAGGCGCGCTTCGACGAGGAGAACAACCTCGAGTGGGTGCGCCAGCTCGAAGAAGAGGGAATCCACGTCGCGTACGGCACGGTTGGGCTCAAAACCCACACAAAGACGGCACTCGTGGTTCGCCAGGAGGACGACGGTGTCCGGCTGTACTCGCACATCGGCACCGGGAACTACCACTCGGAGACCGCAAAGGGATACGTCGATCTGGGGCTGTTGACCGCCGACCGGGACGTCGGACAGGACCTGACAAAGGTGTTCAACTTCTTCACCGGGCCGACGCTCGACGACCGGTTCCGCCGGTTGCTCATCGCCCCGGTCACGATGCGCGAGCGTTTCACCGAGATGGTCCGCCGGGAGGCCGCCCACGCCCGCGCCGGCGAACGGGCACACATCGTCGTGAAGGTGAACGGTCTCGAAGATCCCGAGATGGTCGAGGCACTCTATCGAGCCTCGATGGCGGGCGTCGATATCGACCTCATCGTCCGGGACATCTGTCGGCTGCGCCCGGGCATCGAGGGGCTGAGCGAGACGATCACGGTCCACTCGGTCGTCGGTCGCTTCCTCGAGCACTCGCGGATCTTCTACTTCGAGAACGCAGGCGACCCGGAGTGGTACATCGGCTCTGCGGACTGGATGACGCGTAATCTCGATTACCGTGTCGAGGCCGTAACGCCGGTCACCGACGTCAGTCTTCGACGACAGCTACGATTCATCCTCGAGACGTCGCTCGCGGATAATCGGCGACGGTGGGTGATGGACAGCGCCGGTGAGTACACGCAGGTGACTCCCGGCGACGACCCGGTGTGTGACAGCCAGTCGGTGTTCATGCAGGCTACGGACGCGGCTGTCGACCGCGGCTACGGCCCGGGAATGGCGGTCGACGCCGCACCGACCGAGCGCGAACTACTGGTCGAGCCGCTTGAGGGCGACGGCGACAGTGACGGAAACGACGGCAAGGGTAGCGACGACAACGACAACGGTGGCGACGACAACGATAGCGGTGACGACGACAACGATAGCGCGGACGACGACAACGATAGCGGTGACGACGATGCCGGCGACAGGGCGGACAAGCCTACGAGTGTCGGTGACGGTGGCTCAGATCATACCGCTGGCGGTCGAGACACGGCCGACGAGGGAGGGGACGATACCGCTCCAGTTACCGAGTCCGACACGTCGCCGGCAGCGACCGGTGACGAATCGGTGTTCGACGCGTACGCGGACCGGTGGTACCGGCCCGACAGCGAGACGTACGCGTGGGCGGTACGAACCACGGACGGCGAGCGACGGTACTTCACGACCCGCGAGGGGGCCCGAGAGCGACTACTGTCGGAGTACGAGACAAACAGCTAAGAACAGCTGAGACGGTCGATCGGTCGTCGTGTCTCACCCGACGGTGACGATCTTCGCGTCGGTCCGCTCTTCGTGGGTCGTCGACTGGTCGACGGTCACGACGTCGTCCGCGTAATAGTCGTAGGCGGTGAGCGACCCGCCGTAGACGCACCCGGTGTCGAGTCCAACGGCGTGGTCATCGACCACCGGCGCCTCGTGGACGGTGTGGCCGAAGAACACGCGATGTGGACCGTCGTACGTCTCGTACCAGAAGGGGCCGTCGTAGCCGTCACCGCGCGGCGCGCGCATCGTGAGGAGGTCCTCGGCGGTGTGTTCGTCGAGTGGCCGGTCGGGGTTGACGCCGCCGTGAACGACGAGACACTCGGCGAAGGAGATCGCCACGGGGAGCGACTCGAAGTACGCCCGGTCACCTGCACGGAGCCAGTCGGGCGTCTTGTCGCCGCGGAGGATCTTCTGTTCGTTGTTGCCGCGGACGCTCAAGAGGCGGTCGTCGTCGCGAACGAGGTCGACGACGCCCGGGCTGTCTGGGCCCTTCCGGACGAGGTCACCGACGAAGACGACGATCCCGTCGTCGCCGAGGTCGAGCGTCGCGAGCAACGACTCGAGCGCAGACCGGCTGCCGTGGACGTCACCGACGACGTAGACGTCGTCTGCGTCGTCTATCGCGAGCCGGTGGTGGTGCGGTTCGACGGTGTCGCTGAAATGAGGGGTCGTGGCCATGGTGTCGGGGTGCGACTTGGGTCGGTCGTACAGCGGTATTTTATCGGACCAATATAATGCGTTACTAAGAGGAACATGTACCCCTATGTAGTCGAGTACTCCGCTTGGGTGGGGTCGGAGACGGCAACCGCAGCGTCGGGTGCTCGCGGACTAGACGTAGGCGAGCGGGAGCATCACGGCGACGCCGAGCGCGACGCCCGCGACGAGTTCGCGCTTGCCGCCGTACGGCAGCGCGGTCCCCACCGCGAGCGCCTCCGGGAGGAACTCGGAGACGACGAGGTACACCATCGCGCCGGCGGCGAAGCCGAAGCCGATCGGGAGGAAGTCGCGGGCGAGTCGGACGAATGCAAACGCGATCACGGCACCGATCGGCTGCGGTAAACTGGAGAACACCGCCCACCACACCATCTTCCACTCAGGCACACCGAGCGCGCGCAGCGGGATCGAAACGGCGGTCCCCTCAGGGACGTTGTGAATCGAAATGGCGACCGTCATGAACACCGCAAGCGCGGGGACGGTGGCGCCAAACAGCTGAATGCCACCTTCGAGTCCAAGATCGGCAAACGAGACGCCGACGGCGACACCCTCGGGGAAGCTGTGCACGGTCAGCACACCCAAGATCAACAAGAGCTTCTTGAAGTCTGCCTCCTCGTAGTCGCGGGCGTCCACGTCGGCGTCAACGAGCACCTCGTGTGCGAGGACGACGAGCGCGACACCGAGAGCGGCCCCCACGCCGACCTCCCAGAGTGCACCCTCGGCGAGCCCCTCGTCGACGAGTCCGAGAAGCGACGCAGTCACCATGATGCCCGAGGCGACGCCCCAGAGAACCACGTTTCCGCGGGCACTGATGTCGTCGAAAAAGAAGAACGGAATCGCGCCGAGTCCCGTCGCGAGCGCCGTGATCAGCCCGGCGACGAAGACGAACCCGAGCTCTCCAACGAATGTCATCTACGAGATCACTCTCACGTCGGGATGTTAGCCCTGTCGACCGTCGTCGGGACGTGGGATGGCCGCGATGATTTCAGGCCAACACCCGGCACGTCGCTGTCGACAGAACGATTATTTGCCGCTGTCCGCTGGTGCACGTGCATCCAGCACGGGAATCTCGGCCAGCCGATCGTCGGTGAGTAGGTCCCAGTCGACACCCGTCGGCCGGTCCCGCGTTCGGTCTACCTCGATGGTCCGGTCAGGGGTGACGACGAGGTCGAGCGGCACGTCGTGGTCGTCGGGAGCTGGGAGGTCGGCCGACGGGTCGACCGGTGAGGGCGGCTCGTCGGCGACTTGTCGCTCGTGGACGGTCGTCGCCACCGTGGTGTCGTCGTCGACCGCGCCCAGTTCGGAGAGCACGCCCCACTCGAGGTCGCTGTATCCTTCTCCTTTCCCGACACGCGTTCCGTCAGTGGTGACCGCGACCGAGCCGGAGACGACGAGGTCGACGTGCGGGACAGCATCGGGACCGACGGGGACCCCGTGTTCACTAATACCGGACACCGTTGTGGCGGCGTCGACGTCCGCGATCGTATCCGGGTCGAGCCGGAGAAACGGCTTTGGGTCGCGGAGCCGCGGTTGGGCGACGTACACGGTCTTACCGGCCCGGAGTGCGGCCCGCCGAACCGGTAGCTGTGGGGCGTCGGGGTTGGCTTTCAGCGTATCAGCCACGCGCCACGCCGCCGTCTCGGTGAGGCGTCGACACGCTTCGTCGGCGCCTGCGACGTTCGGAATACGGCCGTGTGGCGGGTACGGGAACCGTGCGACGCCGCGCTCCTTGAGGTCGTCCCAGACCGCCTCACGAACCGCCTGTTTGTCCATGTGGCTCGAAGACGACGTGTGTGAATGAATCCATCTCTCGCGATCGGACCCGACAGTATATGTGTGCTGCGCGATACGTCGGGATATGCTCGAAGACGGCCTTTCGTATCCCGTGCGTGGCGACTGGCTCGGGCGAACGCTCATCGGCGGCGTGCTCGGACTCCTCTCGGTGTTCGTGATACCGACGGTCGTCGTGCTCGGGTACCTCGTTCGCGTGCTCGAAACGACCGTCGAGGGGGCTGAAGAGCCCCCGGCGTTCGAAGACTGGGGCACCCTCCTCGTCCGCGGCGTGGTCGCGAGTGTGATCGTCATCGCGTACACGCTCGTGCCGGTTCTCGTGTACCTCGTCGTCCTGATCGTGTTCTTCGGTGCCGGTGGGATCATCGGCGGAGACGTGGGAGCGCTCGTCGGTGTCGCGGGCGCCCTCGCCGCGCTCGGGTTGATTCCGGTCGTCCTCGTGGTGTACTACGCGGTCCCGGCAGCGCTGACAGCGTACGCGACCCGGGGGTCGATCGGTGCCGCGTTCGACGTCTCCGTGCTGAGGCCGGTGCTGTTGCGCTCCGAGTACTTGATCGCAGTGCTCGCCCCGCTCGTGGTCGCGGTGCTGCTCTGGATCGTGACTGCGGTGCTCGCGGTGACCATCGTCGGGCTGTTGTTAGTCCCGTTCGTCCAGTTCTACGGCCAAGTCGCCGTGTTTCGGATGTTTGGGGCCGCGTTCGCGGCAGCGCGCGGGTCACCCGGCACGCGACGCGCAGTTTAACCCGCTCGGCCGCGCACGACCGGTATGTTCGAAGCCCGTCCGGACCGCGACGCGGAGGTCGTCCTCGTCGGCCGGTCGAACGTCGGGAAGTCGACCGTGATGCGTGAGCTCACGGGCCACGACTTCAGCACCGGCGGCACGCCAGGCGTTACGCGCCAGCCGAACCACTACGACTGGGCGAGTGAGTCGTTCATGTTCACCGACCTCCCCGGATTCGGGTTCATGTCTGGTGTCGAAGCCGAGCGACGCGAAGCGATCAAGACGGACGTGGTACAGTACGTCGAGACGAACGCCGACCACCTCCTCGCGGGCGTCGTCGTCCTCGACGGGAAGAGCGCGGTCGACATCATCGATCGGCACACAGAGCGTGGCAACGTCCCGCACGACGTCGAGATGGTACACTTTTTAGACGACGTCGGTGTCGACCCGATCGTCGCGGTGAACAAGACCGACAAGATCGACGACCTCGACGAACGGCTGGACGCGATCTGTGACCGACTCGGACTGTACCCGCCGTGGCAGCAGTGGTCGGACACGGTCGCGCCAATCTGTGCGAAACGCGGCGACATCGACGCCTTAGAGGCGTGTCTTCGTGATCGGTTCCACGAACACGGCCGCGACGACCTGTTGAAGTTCGTCTCGTGAGACTCGGACACAGGGTTGACTTCCTACTCGAGATGTGTGTGACGGTGGCTGTGCCATCGATATGACCGCGAGACATCTGGGCACCGATTGGCCACACCCTCCCCAACCGATTCTGTACGTATGCGACTGTGTGAGCAACAAGGCTCCGTGACACCCGGACACTAGTTTTAGCCACACCCTCCCCAACCGATTCGCCCGGTGCCTCCGGCACCTCGCTCATCCCTCGCACGCGCTCGCGAGCCCGCCTCCGGCGTGCTCACGAGGCGCGCGCCAACCGCGCGGATGTACGCGCGGCGTGGTGGTGTCTGGCGCCGTCGTGCGCTAGAACTCGAGCCCACGCGGGTCGTCGCTCGGCTCGAGCGGACTCCGCGGATACGGAGGGGTTGCCGCCGGGTCGTTGAACACACGAGGCGCGACGTCGTTCGGTCCCTCTGGGTACCACAGCGCAGCCAGCGTCTGGATCGCGTCTCGACCGCTCGCAAGCTCGAACTGCCCACCACCGTACATCGTGATATCGTTCACACGACAGTATTCGATCGCTTCGAACAACGACTCGAGCGTGCCGAATCGAGATGGTTTGATGTTACAGTACCCAGGATCGACCGGTAACGACTCGAGCGCTTCGACACTGTCCACCGGGTAGTCGAACGAGAGCCGGTCAGCCTGAGGCTCGAGGAAGGGGCGAGTCGCGGGCGTGAACGCCCCGTCTTCGACGACGGCGTCGGCGAACGCGGCGAGCACGTCACAGTAGAGGTCGGGGTCGGCGGGGACGTCGACGTCAGTCCCCTCGTAGTAGCCTTTCAGGTCGAGGACGCGGACCGCACCAGTTTCACGCAGCGTCACGAAGATGTTGTTCGGCCAGTCGGGCGTCGGGTCGAGTTTGAACTCGAGGGTCGGATCTACGTCGCGCAACGCTACCACTCGATCCGCGGTCGGCGGGTCACCGAGTCGCGTCGAGACGACGAACCGCAGCGGCTCGGGCTCGATCCCGAGGTACGCACCGAGGCTCGTCGTTGCCTGCCGAAGGCCGAGGTCCAACGCGGCGCTCTCGACGGCCCACCGTCGATAGTTTCTGAACGCCTCGCGTGTGGGTGGCGCGGCCGCGAAGAGGTCGATGTCGTCGAGTGTCGCCGACAGCTCGCCTATCGTCCACTCGCCCTCGATGTCGATCGGGTCGGTCCCAGCGAGCGCATCGTGATCTGCGGGCTCGTAGCTGACGTCCTCGCCGCGGCCGACGACCCCGTCACCGGTGAGCCGAAACTCGGTCGTCGTTCGCTCGAAGTCGCTCGTGGTGTCGGCGACGTACCGACGCCGGTCGACCGACTCGATCGTGACTGGCAGCGACGCGATCCGGTCGTAGACGGACATAGATACCAGCAGACGCCCCGTAGTCTTAATCTCGTGCCCGAAGCGTCTCGACGCGGGTCGCGAGCGCGAGATACAGCGGCACGACCGTGAGCACGACTGCGCCGGCGGCTGCCACCTGAAGCACACTCGTCGTGAACCAGGCGGCCGCGTCGGGGTACGGAAGCGTAGTGTGTGTCACCCCGCCGCGAATCGGGACGAAGTAGTCCATCAACAGGTCGACAGTGTACCACACGGTTGCAATCCCGACCGCTCGCAGCGGAAACGTCGTGATCCGATAGAGCACGAACGCCTGGACGGCCATCCCGAGGTGACTCACGAACAGGAACGCGTACAGGGCCGGTCCCGCGTTCGCGTAGAACGCCGGGAAGAATACCACGAGCACGTACGGCGTCCACAGTCCGAGCTTGATGTTCCCGAAGAAGGCGAGCGTCGCGAGGACGTCACTACGCCGACCGACCGCCCACGCCGCCAGCGCCAGCGCGATGAGCAACGTCGCACCGGGACTGTCGGGGACGAAGAGCCACATCTCCTCGGGAACGCGCTGGAACTGGAACCGATAGTACCAGAAGCCGAAGACGGTCCCGAGCAGGTTGATCGCGACGATCGGCCACACGAAGCGGTATGCGACGTCCTCTACCGCCGTCGGCAGCGGCGCGACCCACCAAGGGAGGTCCGCTCTGCGTGCGTCGCGCTCGGGTGGATCACAGCCCAGCGCGGTGGTGTCGTCCATGCCTCCGGGTCGACGGCACCGGACAAAGCCGTGGCGGTCGCATGCAGTCTGACGAGTGCGTTGGACGGGCGACGAAAAGGGCTATGGGGACCCGGTCGAAACAAGAATGTATGCGCCCGCGAACGCTGCTCGCGCTGCTGCTCGTCGTGCCCCTGGCCGACGCGCTGTTTCTCGTCTTCGTCGCGACCCGGCTCGGCTGGACCCTCACGGTCGCGCTGGTCGTGTTGACGGCGATCCTCGGGATGCTGCTGTTACGCGCTGAGGGACGCGCGACCATCGCGCGGGTCCAGCAGAAGCTCGCTCGTGGGGAGCCGCCGACGGACGAGCTGCTCGACGGTGGCCTGCTTATCGCTGCCGGCGCGTTCCTCCTCACGCCCGGACTCGTGACGGACGCACTCGGCTTCCTGCTCGCACTGCCAATCACCCGGATCCCGATTCGGCTCGGTATCAAGCGGTACATCGTGGTGCCGTACGTCGACAGCCAGACGGACGGCTTCGCCAGCGGCTCCGTGTATATTGGTGGCTTCCCCGGAGGTGATAGAGGAGGGGGATTCGGTGGCGGCGTCGGCAGCCAAGGGTCCGGTCCGTCGACCCCAGACGAAAGCGGTGGGGACGATGGAGGTCCAGACGACGACGTCGTCGACGTGGAGTACACTGTCGAAGACGACACGAACAGATAGTTGGGTGGCTCGTCACTAGAGCGCGAAACCGGAAGACGGCGGCGAAGTGTCGAAAGGAAACGCTTAAACTTCCACCGCAGGAATGATTGAATGCGCTCATCTGGGCCAATAGCTCAGTCAGGTTGAGCGCTCGGCTGATAACCGGGAGGTCCACGGTTCAAATCCGTGTTGGCCCACCTACAGCGTCCACGGTCTTTGGCCGTGGCGTGTTAGGGGCTGTCTCCTCCCCAGCCACCTAATTCCGTTTCAACTCTCGATAGTTAGAACTCTCTGTCGCAGTCAGGTTCAACCGTTGCTTCCGCGCACCTCCTTACGTCGTGGACTATCGGTTAGCCGCGCACCTTCCGTTGGAGAATAGCCGTGACGTCGTAACCCAGTTTGTCGTAATCGACGATGGGGGTGAACCCCTCAACAACGCCCGCGTCCTCGAGATCAGCAAGGTGATTCGACACCGTCGTTACAGAGATATCAAGTTCCTCAGCCAGACTCCGCAAGCTTGTGTGACCATTGTGTAATAACGCATTGACAAGCTTTCCGTCCAGATTTTCGTACGTTATTAGATGAATGTACATCTATCGGCGTAAATAGTTGTATGATTGAATGTGGCGATCCTCACGAGATCACTTCTACCGTGGAAATTCTAAGTGACCCCTATATCATAAGTCGTTGTCTCTCTAATAGTCGGTTGACAGATGCATAAGAAAGGCCACTACGGAGCCGCGTTGACGGCGTACGCCCCAGTCGGAATGGGAGCACTGACGCTCGGATTTGACGTGGCCGCTGTTGGTGGGGGGCTCATTGCCGTCGGATTGGCGATGCTTCCAGACGTAGATATGAATCTGCCAAACGTGGCTCACCGCGGCCCGACACACACGATTCACTTCGCGTCCGGCGTCGGTATCGTAACAGGGGTGCTCGGCGGCGTAATTGGTCAGGCAGCCACCTCTCAGTGGCTGCTGGCCGTTGGATCCGGGTTCTACCTCGCTATCGTTGGCGGTCTCACAATTGGCTCGCATATCGCTGCGGATGCACTCACCCCGATGGGGGTCACCCCGTTTGGCGACGATCAACACTACTCGTATGACCTATGGAATGCTGACAGCGTACTTGGAAACTATGGGTTACTCGCACTGGGAATCGTTTCGGCGTCTGGAGCACTTGTGATCGGTGCCGAGCTTAATGTGCTTTTGAGTCCGTATCTGTGAGCATGGGCTACTCTATTGGGTCTGGGAAGGAAATTCAATGGTATACAATCCGACAATATCAGCTTGAGGTCGCCTGCTTGAGTAGCAGTGGAGCCTCTCCAAGCCAGTACGGTTGATGAAGCTTCTTGCTTTGGTGTATAGCTGCGGACAGACGATGTGAGGTTTAACCCGCCCACGGTGGGGCGAGAATCCCCTCTTGAACACCTACTGTCCTTCAGCGTAGAATCCAGCTATATTGATGCGTTCTGCGGTCGAACCCCGACATCAGTTTTCGAAGAACACTATTTCGACTACTTGCCTCGCAAGATGAAACAGATCTACGACAATGCCGACATCACTGTGCTTGAGTGACTGGGGCTTAAGCCGATGCGCCCGGTACCTCTTCACGGGCAGAAGACTGTGGGAACCGAATTGAGAAATCGATGTTCTCGGCTCCATCGCGAAGAATTGGCCTCTTACGGGAGCCGTCGTCGTCGAACTCAATCACGCCGAGCGATTCGAGCCCAGTCAGGTTTCGATGGACTTCGCGATAGTCGCGATCAACTATTTCGGCCAGTTGGCGGATGCTTGCTGGCTCCTCTGAGACGATCGCCTCGATGAGCTCGAGGTTCGAGGTACGCATAAGCTGGGCAATGTCGTGAAACTCCTCGAAGTTGAGGATGGAGCGTACGTCTTGTTCAATCGGCTCCCCAGTCTCACCCGCTTCAGCTTGTCGCAAGCGTTTGCGTGCCGCCTGGCGATGCTCCTCGGACTGCTGGAACGTGATTTTCAGTGTGTTTTCGGCCATTGTTTGTGCTCGATCTCTTCGAGAAACCGGTCACAAAGGACCATCATACCCGGAAACTCGATTTCGGTGACGCCCTTCTGTGTGTGACACTCGTGTCGACCGGCAGTTTCGTTCTCGTTGGTCCCCGCGCCGGTACCGTGTCGCAGACAGCAGCGTCGTCCGCGAACTCTTCGAGCTGAACAGCGCGCTCAACAACGTCGGTGGCGACGAGTAAACAAGACGCAAGCCAAGCATTCAAACCCCGCCACTCACCCCCTCGTCGGGGTCTGTGCTTTCAGACTGAACCGGTGAGCAGCGGGTCTGTGCTGCCCCGGTACGTTTGGGGTCGCGTGTTTTGTTCTACCAGTCTACCCCTGGCCCGGATGCGGGTGGGTTAGAAGCCGTACCGCTTGTGCGCGTCGTCGATGGGGACGATCTCCAGTACGCGCACCTCCTTCTCGCCCTCCAAGATCGTATAGATGGCCGTGTAGGTCCGAGCGATGTGCATCCGGTATCGGTCGCGGCGGCCGTCGATGGGGAGCTTCTCCTTGTCACCCCGGCCGCGACCCGGATACGGGCTCTCCGCCAGGTACCCGAGTTTCTCCTTGCAGACCCGCTCGGTCTTCACGTCGGCGACGTCGAGGAACTCGCGGGCGTCGTCACCGAGCAGGACGTCGTACTCAGACATCCGAGAGGGGCGTCAACTCGTCGCGGTCCGTCTCCTCCAATTTCTGGAAGCGCTGTTCCAGGTCCTGCCGCCGACGCTGCTGAGCCAGCTCCTTCAGGAGGTCGTCGTAGGTCTGGCCGGGCTCTTTCAGCTCGTGGAGCTCCTTTCGCGTCTCTTCGGTCACTGGGATGCGTTTGTCGGCAGACATGGTCTGTATAGACGTACAGGAATGACAGTCTTAACAGTTCGGGGCGTCCCCCTTTTGCGCAGATTTAAAAAACGATGCAGAAATATCCGTATGGCGAAACGAACACCGGTCGAGAAAGCACAAACGTACGGCCTGAACCTTCCCGAGGTCGTCATCCTCTTCTCCGTCACCGCGTGCTTCAACGGAAAGACGGTCAGCGTCCACGACCGCCCGACCTCGATTGCCACCGCGTACGAGCCCCCACTCCGTCAGCTGTGCGGCGACGAATGGGAACCCTACTTCGACCAGGCGCACGAGCGCCTCATTGAGCGCGCGCTCATAGCAAGTCGCCTCCGGTGATCGACCCGCAGCGGTGACACGCCAGTGCCTCGCCGCCGGCGACCGGCACCAGTTCAACGCGGTCGTCACATCTCGTACAGTAGTCGTACTGCGTCGACGTCACTGCGAGTCGCCCCCGTCGAACAGCGCCACCGTGCGCTCGAGCCGCGTCGGCACCTCTTTGAGGACACCTTCTAGTTCCTCTTCGCCGATACCCGCCGGCGCTTCAACCAGTACGGAAACGTCGCCACGGTCGACGCGGGCTAGTACGCGGTCGCCCAACAGCTCGACATCAAGCACGACCGGCTGTTCTGTCGCGGCCGTCGTCGGCGTCGCCTGTCTCGTCACCCCGCCGTCCGTCAGGGCGGTTCTGTCGTCGCCTGTCTCGTCACCCCGCCGTCCGTCAGGACGGTTCTGTCGTCGCTCTCGTCGTCGTCGTGCCGGTTGTTCCCGATGACGTACGCCAGTACCGCGACACCGACCGCTCCGATCACGGCGCCGCCGGCGTGTGACATCAGCGCCATGCCCGCGCCGACCCCCAGCCCCGTGCCGACGCCGGCGAGCCAGTCAGACGGGAGGTTCATGCTTCCCTCCAGTAGTCGACCACGTGGCTCGGGTTCGCACCCCCGTCGGCCACGGCCGGCTGCCGCGTCTCGACGTCGGCGCGGTCGCGATCGGCGTCGTCGACCGAGAGCCACCACGGCGGCGAGAGGTGGGTGCGGCCAGTATCCAGGTCGGTCACTGCGAGTTCCGCGTTACACCAGCGCCACCAGAGTAGGGCGACGTGAGCGCACCAGCTGCGGTAGCGGTGCTCACCACAGTCGCACTCGGCTCGAAGCTCTCCCTCGTAGAGTGCGAACAGCACTCGGTGGCGACTCATCGAGGCGTCGCCCTCGAGGCGGCCGAGAAGCACGTCGAACTCGGCGGGGTTCACGGCGCCGACGGTCGACTCGGCGGCCTGTGCACGGTGCCAGCTCGAAGACGTCGACCACCCGGCCGGGAACGCGAGCGCTTCGGGTTCGCCGAGCCGGTTCGTGATCTGCTCGCGCTGTTCGTCGACGGCGGTTTCCACCGTCATGGCGGTGAGCACCTCCGAACGAAGTTCCCGACACCACCTGCGCGCCGGTCTTCGATGTGGTTTCGAATTGCGTCGTGGACCGCCTGTTCTTCACACTGCACTTTCGAGATCCACGAATCGTCGTCGAACCGGGTGTTCACCTCGTAGAACCGCACTTCGTCGCCAGTGACTTCACGAACGTAGCCGTTCCACCCGGCACGGTCTTGCCACAGCCGTAGCTCGCCGTTCTCGTTGAACAGCTCGCCGACTTCGAGTTCTCGGCGCTCTTCGACGACTGCGCTCAGAATGTTTCCGTCGGCATCGAGATCAACATCTATCTGCCGCTCCACACTGCTCATTTTTCCACTCCCAGATCGGCGGCGAGAGCGCCGCTAACTGTCAGTAAAAGTGGAAAGGTATATATAATGCACGGGCCGAGCGCGATTTGAACACGCGACCGACGGATTAAGAGTCCGTCGCTCTCCCTGACTGAGCTATCGGCCCCTACACAATTCTACCGCTGTGTAGGTAAAAGACCTTTTCATTCGGCGGGCGACACCGCCCTGGCGGTCTGTCGATCTCCCCGCGTTGCAGGTGAGAGCGTACTCGTTAAGTGGCGTGCCGCGGAACCAGTTGACAATGAGTAGTGGCGCATCCGGCTCCGCACGCACGCGGTATGCGATCCTCGGCTGTGGAAGCGTCGGGCACGCGGTCGCGGACGCGCTCTCGGAGCGCGACAAAGACGTGCTCATCCTCGATCGCGACGCGGACCGCGTCGAAGCACTGCGGGATCAAGACCTCAACGCGCGTGTCCAAGACATCGTCGAGTCTGACGTCGTCGACGCAGTCGAGGACCGCGACATCCTGCTGATCCTCGCGTCCGACGTCGAGGCCAACAAGCAGGCGGTGTCGGCGGTGCGCGATAGCGGCGGCGACCAGTACGTTGTGGTCCGCGCCTCAGATCCTGTGAGCGAGGACGAGCTTCGCGACCGCGGCGCAGACGTCGTGATCAACCCCTCGACAGTCATCGCCGACAGCGCCCTGCAGTCGCTCGAGACGGGCGAACTCGAGTACATGGCCCGGCAGCTCGCCGAGATAATCGAGGGGACCGACGGCACAATGGCGATCCTGACACACGACAACCCCGAACCAGACTCGATCGCCTCGGCGACCGCCCTCCAGGCGATAGCAGAGAGCTTCGGGGTCGAAGCCGACATCGTCTACTCCGGTGACGTGGGCCACCAGGAGAATCGCGCGTTCGTCAACCTGCTCGGGATCGACCTCCAGTCGCGGGCCGACACCCCGCCACTCGCCGAGTACGACACGGTCGCCGCCGTCGACCTCGCGAAGTCGGCCGAAGAAGCAGCTGTGGCAAAACACGTCGAGATAGACATCTACCTCGATCACCTCGAGTCGGACGCGCCGCCCGAGGCGCGCTTTGTCGACGTTCGGACAAACGTCTCGTCGACCTCGACGATCCTAACCAAATACCTCCAGGAGTTCGACCAGTCACCCTCCGAGGCGGTCGCAACCGCGCTGCTGTACGGGATCCGCGCGGAGACACTCGATTTTAAACGCGACACCACGCCCGGCGACCTCACCGCGGCGGCGTATCTGCACCCATTCGCGAACCACGACACCCTCGAGCAGGTGGAGTCGCCGTCGATGTCGCCGGAGACGCTCGACGTCCTCGCCGAGGCTATCCAGAACCGCCAGGTGCAGGGGAGTCATCTGTTTTCGACCGCGGGGTTCATCCGCGACCGCGAGGCGCTCGCCCAAGCCGCCCAACATCTTCTCAACCTCGAAGGGATCACTACCACAGCCGTACTCGGTATCGCAGACGACCACATCTACCTCGCGGCTCGCTCGAAAGACATCCGTCTCGACATCGGCAACGTGCTCGAAGAAGCGTTCGCAGAGATGGGCGACGCGGCGGGCCACTCCACACAGGGGTCTGTCGAGATTCCACTCGGCATCTTCACCGGCATCGAGACGAGTGGCGGGAACCGCGACACACTCTTGCACCTCACCGAAGAAGCAGTCAGGCGAAACCTCTTCGAAGCACTGGGTGTCGAAGGCGGAACAGAAGGCGGCAACGGCTCTTGACATCCTCCCCGCGGTGAAGGGCGAGGATTCCTTCGTGGGACAGGACGCCGTTCGTACGTCCCCGAAGGCACCCTGACCAAGACCACTGGGGTCTCGGCTGTGGTTCGTGAGTAGTGCGTCGGGCCTCGAAAGAGGCGTGGTGTGCTTGGGTATCCGCTTGCACCTCACAGGCCGTGCCATCGCCCCGACTCGACCACGTTGGTCGAGTAGAACATCCGACGCAGGGTTGCTTTTTGTCAGAAGAGACCCCGATCCAACTCTAATTTTCGTCTGATGCGCTTGCCCCACAACACGCTGTCAGGTATAATAAAACTCGTGTTTAGCGTCCCTGTTGTCGGATTCATCCCCGTCCCCAGAAGTCGACGACTTCTGGTGTGCCAGCAAATTGCGTTGCGATTTGCGACCGCGGTAAACGGCGGGGCTTTCCCCTCGAACTACCGTAACAGCCTAGTGACATCCTCGCCCGGCGTGAACGACGGCGCGTGTTCGCCGACCGCACGCGCGCCGTAGCTTTTTGTTTGCCCTCGCCGACTCCATGAGCATGACGGACCCCTTCGTCGTCGTCGGTGCCGACGCGGCCGGGCTCAGTGCGGCCAGCAAGTTCCGGCGTGAGCGACCCGACCGCGACGTCGTCGTCTTCGAGCGCGGACAATTCATCTCGTACGCACACTGTGGCACCCCATACTTCGTCGAAGGGCGAGTGTCCAGACTATCGGATCTGCTCTCGCTCTCGCCCGCAGACGTCGAAGACCGTGGGATAGACCTCCGGCGAGGCCACGAAGTGGTCGCAGTCGACCCGGAGACGAACACAGTCCGTGTCCGAGCGGCTGACGGTACGACGAGCGAGCAGCCGTACAGCGAGGTGCTCGTCGCGACCGGCGCACACGCCGTCGCCGGTTCGTTCGACGTGCAGGGGCTCGCTGGGGCGTTCACTCTCCACGGACTGAACGATGCCGCCGCGATCGACGCGTACATCGCCGACCCGGAGGGGTACGACCCGGACAGAGCCGATGTCGCGGCGGTCGACCGCGATCGCGCCGGCCGCGCTGCCGCCCACCCCGCTCCCGAGACCGCCGCGATCGTCGGTGGCGGATACGTCGGCGTCGAGATGGCCGAAGCACTTCACGGACGCGGCCTTGACGTCCACCTGTTTCAGCGGTCTGATCGGCTCCTCCCGCCGTTCGGAACCGCCGTCGGTGACCGGGTCGCCTCAACGCTCACAGCACACGACGTGACCGTCCACACAGACACCTCCGTCGACGCCATTCTCGGCGACGACCGCGTTGAGGGCGTCCGTGCTGATGGCCGAATCGTCCCGGTTGAGCTCGCAATCATCGGTGTGGGCATCGAACCCAACACCGCGGTGGTTGACAGGACCGACGTCGAACACGGTCCTCGGGGTGCGATCCGGACCGATCGCTACGGTGAGACGGCCGAGCCGGGCGTGTACGCGGCGGGTGACTGTGCGGCGTCGAGGCACGCGGTGACGGGTGAGGAGACGTGGATCCCGCTCGGGCTCACCGCAAATCGGGCCGGTCGGGCTGTCGGTGCGACCGTCGGGGGTGACCCGACCCCGGTCGGTGACGTCGCCGGCACGGCGGTCGTCAAGGCGTTCGAGATGGAGTGTGGGCGGGTCGGACTCGTCACTGAGGCGGCAGCACGCGATGCGGGATTCGATCCCGTGAGCGAGATGATAACTGCCGGATCCCGGTCGGGGTACTATCCAGGAGCTGCCGAGACAGACGTCACCCTCGTCGCGGATACCACCTCCGGGCAACTACTCGGCGGGAGTATCGCTGGTACCGACCGTGCGGCCGTGCGAATCGACACCCTCGCGACGGCGATCCACGCGGAGCTGTCCGTTGCGGCGGTGGAGCGGCTCGACCTCGCGTATGCCCCGCCGTTCAGTCCGGTGTGGGACCCAGTGCTTGTTGCAGCCAAGGTGCTACGCGGGTCACTCGAGTCGTGAGTGACTTGTTTTGCAGGCCCCGCCGGGCAGTCACCGGGCGCGCTTGGATCGTGACGCACCAGTGATCCGAGCGGTGGCGACCCCGATACCGCCGATGAGGACCGCAGCGACAACGGTAGCGCCCACCGCGATGACAGCGAGACGTGAGCCGACGGTCCAGCCGAGCTGAGACAGCGTGAGACCGCACATCGGACCGAGAGCGAGAAGGATCGACACCCCGATTCTGGCGCCCATCCGTGCAAACCCGACCACGCCGACGAGCGTGAGCACGACACATCCGATGACAAACGGGTCGGCCGCCAGCGCGGACGCGGTGTCGACGGGCCTGGACTGACCGACGAGTGTGCCAGCGGTGAACGTGAGCCCACAGCCAACGAGACTCCACACCGCAGCGCGCTCAAGCCGGCGTTCGGACCGCTTGTCGGCCGCCCACACGCTCATTCCGGCGGGGTCGCGCCACGGCCGGTTCGTTCCGGTGTGAGCCGGCCGTGTTCGTCTATCTCGCCGGCGACGATGCGGGTCGACGATATCCGGTCGCCATCGGCGGCGAGCACGTGGTCAACGACCACTACCTCGAGGGGATCGAGGCCACGCGATCCACGGAGCTCGTTGATCCGCTCGGCGCCCCCTCTCGTCTCGGGCGAGACGACGAGCGCGTCGAATCCCGGTTCGACCGCGATGCCCGTCGGGGCTTCGAGCGATCGAATCGTGAACTCGCGGTCGTGGGCCGCGGCCATCGGCGCAATTTCGGCTTTGACGTCGCGTTCGCGTGCCTCGTACGGCCGGACGTATCGGTCGACGTGACGGGTCTGTGGGGCGAGTTCGTCGGTGGTGAGACCAACGGTTACGTCACCGAGCTCGAACGCGCGTTCGAACAGCTTTCGGTGGCCGTCATGGACGGGGTCGAAGGTGCCACCGAGCGCGACGTTCATGTCCAAGCGTATGCCGGGTGGAACTTAAATTGTCCACAACGGGCCGACCAGGTGTGCCACGGTAGCCACACCGCTGCTCAAACGAGATGGTCCCGGGATCAACAATCGACAGTATTCCGCGAGCTCTTCAGGCGTGATCTGCGTCGGTCGATTGTGGGTCTGCCGGCTCGTGGGCTGTGTCGTCGTCTGTTGCCGGTGCGGCAACGGATATCTGAACCGGATCTTCGGCGTCGTCGTCCGGAGTGTCCCCGCCGAGGCGGCTATCGAGGGTGAACACCGCGTTAAGCTCGGCTTGGACGTCTCCGACCACGCCACGGACAAGCTCACTCGGCGCGATGGCTTCGTACTCGTACGGATTGTTGCCGGCCCCGTCGGCCTCGCGTTTCGAGCGTGAGACCGTCTCCTCGTCGTGTAACTCGGCGAGTGCCTCACGAACGGTGCTCGGATACAGCCCCGTTCCCTCAGCTATCTCGTCGCTCGTGCGCTCTGGGTGCTCCCGAAGGTAGACGTAGATGCGTGCCCGGGTCTCGGTGTCGAGCAGCCACGCCAGCAGGTCGACGATGCCGTCGTCGAACTCTTTGACCGCCCGCCCAGCGCCCTCGCCGAGCCGATCACGAGTCCGCTTGAGCTCCGCTCTGGTTCGCTCCGTGGCCGACCCCTCGTCTTCGACGTCCTCGACGTCTCCCTCGTCGCCACCGATGTCGTCCGTGGCCATATCATGTGGTGGCTCTACGCGGGCAAAAGCGTTCCTCGTCGGGGAGTCGACCGGTCGAGCTCACCGGTCATGGCTCCACGAGTAGGTCCGCACAGAGCGCTGTCACACCCTCTTGCTCGTGGATCCGACGCTGCCTGTCCGCCCCGCTCTCGGCGTCGTACACCGCGCGAACTCCCTCGACGCCGAGCCGGTCGCAGACCTCGTCGACGATCGCCTCGAGCGAGACAGTTCCAGTCCCGTCCCGCGTTATGAACGAGGCGTCGTGGCCGTGTCTGACCGCTCGCCACTTGTTCTCGTCGAGTAGCTCGCGCCGCGGAGTCGGTAGCGACTCCCCGTCGGCGTGTCGCTCCGCGAGGTCGACGACGAGCGCGTGTACGAGTTCGACGAACGCCAGCGTCTTCGCCGGGTCACGTTGTGCGTCGGGAGCCCGCACTTCGACAGTCCCGTGTCCCGTGTGCGGACGCACGTCGAACCACAGCTCTCCGCGATCCGCAATCGAGCCGTGGTCGATCATGTGCCGCTCGAAGCGCTCAAACTCGTCGAAATCGTCGAACACCGTCGGAATACCGGTGTTTGGTAGCGACTCGAATATCGTGGCGCGCGCCGACGCGAGCCCAGTGTCGTAGCCGTTCCAGAACGGCGAGTTTACAGAGAGTGCGAGCAGTACCGGACAGTACCACCGTAGGTGATTGGCGATCCACACCGCCCGGTCGGGGTCGTCTACCCCCACGTGAACGTGGAGCCCCGCGGTCGTATTTCGGTGTTGGGGGTACTGAATCCGGTCGAGTTGTGAGCGGTAGCGCGGCTTCTGTGCGTGATCAAGCTCGCGCCACCGAGCTGCCGGGTGCAGTCCTGCCGCGGCGATTCCGTAGCCGTCCTCGGCGGCGTGTTCGACGAGTGCCGTACGGACTGCTTCGAGTGCCGATTTCGCGTCGCCTGGATTCTCGATGAGTGGTGTCTGTGCCTCGATCGTACAGGTGAACAGCTCGTGATCGAACCCGTCGGGGATGGCCTCGGGCGGCTCTCGCCCGTAGATGAGGTCGGTGATACCGCCGGTCGGCCGGCCGTCGGCGTCGACGATGAAGAACTCCTCTTCGATCCCGAGCGTTCCAAGACGGGTGAATGCGTCCCGCGAGCCGTGCTCCATTATTCGGGGATTGCCCTGGCCGTTCTTATATGGCGTGGATACCGGCGGTCGCGTGTCGGTTGCGGGGCCCGTCGCCAGCCTGTCTCGGCTTGTCTTGGCCTGTCGCGTTGTCCGGACACGCTCACCACCGTTCGCCGCTCGCGAGGTCGATATCGGCGTCCGGTTTGGCTGACGGACAGATATCTGCGAGCACACAGGCCGAGCAGTCCGGGTTGATCGCGGTACATACGGCCCGGCCGTGGTCGATCAGAAGGTGGGTGAGCTGTTGCCAATCGTCCTCGGGGACGATCTTGAGGAGATCTGATTCGATCTGTTCGGGTCGTTCCTCGGTCGTGATTCCGAGTCGCCGGGTGAGCCGCTGGACGTGTGTGTCGACGACGATCCCCTCGACGATATCGTGGCCGTGCTGGAGCACGACGTTGGCCGTCTTCCGGCCCACGCCCGCAAGATCGGTGAGTTCATCCATCGTATCTGGGACCGCACCGTCGTGTTTCTCGGCGATGTCCGCACACGCAGAGCGGATGTACTCCGCTTTGTTATTGTAGTACGTGATCGAGTTGATCGCATCGGCCATCTCCGCTTGGGGCGCGTTCGCGTAGTCTTCTGGCGTCTCGTACGTCTCGAAGAGGTCAGTGGTGACGCTGTTGACCCGCTCATCGGTACACTGTGCAGAAAGGACCACAGCGATAAGCAGTTCCAGTCGATTCGAGTAGCGCAGCGAGATGGTCGAGTCGGGGTACTCCTCGTAGAGTCGCTCGAGCACCGCCTCGACCTGCGCCTCGCGGGGTTCGAGTGGGGTTCCCATACGATTCGTCATCACCCGTGACGGTTGAACGATCCGGAACCGACCGCCATCACACCGAGCGGTCGTTGACGACGGCTGCGATCCGATCGATCGCTGTTTCGACGGCGTCCGCGTCGACGTCAAGGTGTGTCGTGAACCGCGTGGTGTACGTGTCGAACGCGCCACAGCCAACCCCTGCCGTTTCACACGCCGCAACGAGGTCCTCGGCGGTCACGCCCGCCGCCTCGGTGTCGGCGATGACGATGTTGGTGTCCGGCTCCGGCGTGGTCACGCCGTCAATTGCGTCGAGTCCGGCGGCGAGCCGCTCAGCGTTCGCGTGGTCGTCTGCGAGCCGGTCGACGTTCTCGAGTGCACACAGCCCGGGCGCTGCGATCATTCCGGCCTGTCGCATCCCGCCGCCGAACAGCTTGCGCACCCGCCGGGCCTCCTCGATGAACGGGGCGTCACCGGCCAGGATCGACCCGACCGGCGCTCCGAGCCCCTTCGAGAGACAGAAGGTGACGCTGTCGACTGCCTCCAGCAGTTCGGGCGCCGGTGTGTCGAGCGCAACGCTGGCATTGAACACACGCGCACCGTCGAGGTGGACGGGGACCCCGGCATCGTGTGCAGTCTCGGCCGCGGCGTCGATCCGCGACTTCGGTACCGCGACACCGCCGCGATAGTTGTGGGTGTTCTCGAGTGCGCAGAGTCCAGTGCCCGGACGGTGGAGATCCTTCTCGACGAGCGCCGAGGTGATTGCTTCAGGCGTCGGCACACAGCGGCCACCCGCGTCTATCGTGCGCGTCTGGACGCCTGAGAGCGTCGACGCGCCGGCGAGTTCCCAGCGGTAGATGTGTGATTCACGCTCCAGGATCAGTTCTTGACCCGGCTCGGTGTGGACGTTGACGGCGATCTGGTTCGCCATCGTTCCAGAGGGAACGTAGAGGGCGGCCTCGGCACCGACGGCCTCGGCGGCCCGCTCTTGAAGCTGCTCGACGCTCGGGTCGTCGCGGTACACGTCGTCGCCAACCGGCGCGTCGCGGGCGGCCTCGCGCATCGCCTCCGACGGACGGGTGACGGTGTCAGAACGCAGGTCGATGTAGCTGTCTGTCGACATTCGATGGCTGGTTGTACGCGCCCACGAACAAATACTCCCCGGCCGCCGAACCGTTGTGGTGAGGGCTCGGCCGACTGACAACTCACTCCACCGGGACCGTCGGTTCCTTACTCTTCGGGCACGGACTGACATGTACAATGGCTACCGAAGTCGACACCGACGAGGGTGACACCGCCCCCGAGGCGTACGAGGCGCTCGTAGAGCGCGCGCGCCGGTGGAATACGGTCGGCAGCGCGGCCGGCGTCCTCCAGTGGGACCAACAGGTTATCATGCCGCCGAAGGGAACGCCCGCCCGCTCGAAACAGCTCTCGACGCTCTCGTCACTGCGCCACGATCTCCTCACCGACGACGAGACGGCGGCACTACTCGAGACACTCGAGTCGGCGTCGCTCACCGACGAACAGGCTGCCGCCGTCCGCGAGATCCGCCGCGAGCACGAGCGGGCCGCAGCCGTCCCCGTTGAGCTCGTCGAGGAGATCTCCGAGGCGAGCACTGAGGCGCTCACGGCGTGGGAAGAAGCAAAGGCCGATGACGACTTCGAGGCGTTCGCACCGTACCTCAAGCGAAACGTCGAACTCAAACGCGAGTACGCGGCGCACATCGATCCCGACCGCGACCCTTACGCGGTGTTGTTCGAAGACTACGAGCCGTGTCTCCCGCTAGCGCAGGCCGAATCCATTCTCGAGTCCCTTCGAGAGACGCTCGTCCCGATGATCGACGCGATCCGCGCGTCGGACCACGACCTCGCCGTCGACACCTTCCAAGGGACGTTCCCGGTCGACGAGCAAGAGGCGCTCGCACACGACGCGCTCAAGCTGCTGGCGTACGACTTCGACCGCGGCAGACTCGACGTCTCCTCACATCCGTTCACCTCGGGGAACCAGTTCGACTGTCGGGTGACGACTCGGTTCGACGAGTCCGACGTGCTCGGGGCGCTCACCTCGACGATCCACGAGTTCGGCCACGCACAGTACAACCTGGGCCTTCCGAAGGAGGCTTGGGGCACGCCGCTCGGTGAGTCGCGGGACCTCTCCGTGCACGAGTCACAGTCGCGGCTCTTCGAGAACCACGTCGGTCGGAGCCGAGCATTCTGGGAGGCGTTCTTGCCGGCGGTACACGACCGCTTCCCGGAGACGGCCAGCGCCACCGCCGAGGACGCCTACGAGGCGGTCAACCAGGTGTACGAGGACAACCTGATCCGCGTCGAGGCGGACGAGCTCACCTACCACCTCCACATCGTGATCCGCTTCGAGATCGAACGCGACCTGGTGCGTGGTGACCTCGCCGTCGAGGACGTCCCCGCCGCCTGGAACGACGCATACGAGGAGTATCTCGGCATTCGCCCCGAGACCGACGCGGAGGGGTGTCTCCAGGACATCCACTGGAGTCACGCCAACTTCGGCTACTTCCCGACCTACTCGCTCGGCTCGGTGATGGCGGCACAACTCTACGACGCGGCGACGGACGACGTCGATGGGCTCGAGTCGTCGATCGCCGACGGCGACGTCGAACCCCTCCGCGAGTGGCTTGGCGAGCACATCCACCGACACGGCTCCCGCTACGAGACGAACGAACTGGTTCGCCAGGCGACCGGCGAGGACTTCGGTGCGGACGCGTTCCTCGCGTACGTCGACGAGAAGTACGGCGAATTGTACGACCTGTAGCGGAGCAGGTCGCACCCAGCGGGGACGGTTCGATCACCCGCTTGGCTCGATAACCAGTTCAATACGGTCGTCTGCGGGGTCGGTACCGGTATCGCGAACCCCGGCAACGGCGTCTTTGAACGCGACGCTGTAGCTGCCCGGGCCGTGAACGTCACCGAACGCGCCTGCAGCAGCCGCTTCACCGGCGAGGCCAAACGCGACGGTTCCGGCCAACGCAGCCCGTTCGGGACCGTCGAGCGCACCAGCAATAGTCGCGAGTGACCCGCCGAGCATACAGCCGGTTCCGACGACCGTTCCCATCCGTGGATGGCCGGCAGTCACCTCGTACGCCCGCTCGGGCGTCGCCACGATGTCGGTCTCACCGGAGGCGACGACAACGGTATCGTACTCACGGGCGCAAGCGACCGCCGTCGTCGCGATATTGCGGTACTCACCAACTGACTCGACGCCGCGGACCGCCGCGTCGTCTCCGGTGAGTGACGTGATTTCGCCGTGGTTTCCATTGAGTATCGCCACGTCGAGCTCGGTGACGAGCCGCGTTGCGACGTGGTCCCGCGTCGGTGTCGAGCCGACACCGACTGGATCGACGACGACCGGAACGCCGGCGTCGTTTGCTGCCCGCCCGGCAGTCAGCATCGTCGACTCCCCCGTTTCGCTCACGGTTCCCATGTTCAGCAGGCACGCCTCCGATGCGGCAACCATGTCGCCGACCTCACGCTCGTCATCAGCCATCACCGGTAGCCCGCCCCAATGTAGGATGATCTGTGCGACGTCGTTCACCGTGACGGCGTTCGTGATGGCGTTGACAAGCGGTGATTCGTTCGCTACAACAGACACAATCTCACGGAGATCGATGCTCATTTGACAACCTCCAGTTCGTCTTCGTCCTGTTTGGGCTGTGTTGCTGCTTTGTTACGTTTTCGTGTATCCGGATGTGTGTTACTGGCAATCGGCATGACCACCAATGTGTACTACTGCATTATACGATTGGCGAATCGTAGAAAAACGCCGCGTTATTTTCACAAGCACTGGTCGTGATCCGGCGGGTTACCCTATCGTCTCGCGTTCCTCAATGGTGCGGCGGGCCACCGATTCGACACGGCCTTTATATTGTTGACGTATGCACATATATACGATGAACAGTGTTGTATGGGCACCGGTGTTCAGCGTCTTTCTCTGGGCCACATTAGTGTTGTATGGGACAGCCTCAGCGTGGTGGCTCATACAGGTATTTGTGCTTTCATATGGCTGGCGTAACACCGATCAGACCGCGATCGGATTACATCGCATTCAGGTTAGAGTACTCACCATTGATGCCGCAGAGACTGTTCAATTGACTGTACGCTCGGTTCCAGATGAGATCACCGATATTATCGTTATTTCCGAAGAAGATATCGACGTCACGGGGGCAGCCGTTCACGTGGTTCCGAGTTCGTTCGACTGTGCAGCACAACGAAAAGGGCGTGCGATTGAGTGGGCCCGCCGACAGGTTCCCTGTGAGAAAGAATACGTTCTGTATCTAGATGAAGATACTCTGCTCAGTGACTTCTCTGGGATGCCGAAAGCAGATATTATTCAGTTCAGCGAGCATCCACTTCGGACTCACTCTCGACTCAGCTACGTATGTGAGATATTTCGCATTGGCTTTCAGTTCGAACAACGAGCCTTTCATCGTCTCACATACCCGGCATACGCTTGGGGCGGAGCGGTTGCAGTGCGCCATGCATTAGAAGACCAACTCACGTGGAACGTTCCGTCTATTACCGAAGACACGACGTTCATCTGGCGCGCGGCTGCACACACACCCATTGATTATCGGTTGATCGACGTCAAGGCGCGAAATCAGGCACCACCGACGATCAGGGCACTCATAAACCAACGTCGACGGTGGGTGTCGGGAACCATACAAGATCGAGATCTGCTCCCATGGTGGTACCAGCCGATCATCGCTTCGCGGATCGTAACGTGGGCACTCTCACCAGTCATTCCGTTATTTGCTGGGATCACCGTTGTGTTTCCTGAGGCGATCCCCTCTGCTGGTGCCTATCTTGTACTCTCTGTGCTGTTGTTTGGAATCGTCTTTGTGTACATGGTCTTCGGGCTTATCGAGTATCGAAAGTATCCCGAAGTATGGTGGGGATACCTTGTTGTCACCCCGCTCGCGGTGCTCGTTCACTCACTTGGAGCCCTCTGGGGAATTGTCCGGCCAGTAGACGACTTCGAAGTCACCGAAAAGACAACCGCAGTCGATACAGCAACACTCAAAGAACGCAACCCGGAGCTATCAGATGACAACCGAGAGTACACTACGCAGACGGAAACTGACTCCGATGAGAGCTGATTATAAAAAATCGAGGAGAATACCTGACCCTTTAGCGTCAGGATGAATCTGACACATCGGAGGCAATCCACGTTCGACTGTTAACCCGAGATTTCTAATCAGTAGTTTCAACTGGCGGGCAACCGTTAGTAGAAATAGGAATCAGGCGAGAACAGAGTGATTCTGCCTTGTCCTACGATGGCGGCCTGCCCGCCCCAAGCAATCAAACAGTAATCGGAACCAGTCAATAACCGGCGAACCCTCACAGGGTTCGACTGGAGTTGACTGCTGTAAGAAGACTCAAAGTAACTCCGAGTTCGTTGACGCCCACTTGACCCTCGCCGGGCAAAAACAACCACGAGGGTCGAACGCGGTCGAGGATAGGAGTACCGGGGGCTTGGCACTCCCAGCAGTCCCACCCGTTTAGACCATGAGCATCCCTTCAGATTCGTACTGGTTGGATGCTCGGTGGGACTGCAAACCTGAAATCTCCAACACTCAGGATTCCTCCGCGTTTACGCGGAGGAGGATGTCAAAGAGTATATGTCACTCTGCCGTCCACGATTCTTCTGGGCCGTCCTCAACACAGTCCTCACTCTCACACGTGTTGATTCCGAGAAGCTTGTATATTCCACAGGTCCCTGTTTTTGCACTTATGAGCAGGACTGCTGCCAGTAGAGATAATGGTAACAGTACGAACATCCCGGTGGTAATCGGGTAGGTGAACAAAATCCATCCCGCAAGAAGCACTGCGGATACACCAAGGGGTACCCGAAGAAGCCTATCTAATTGACCAACGTTGCGATCTCTGTCTCCCATATCAATAATACGAACTCACAGGGGTTAAACCCGCGTTCTAGCCGTCTCATCGACCGTCATGGTTGTATCAAGTTCGATCACGAACACACTGCCAACGGGCTCGTTGTCTTCGACCCAGATATCACCATTGTAACTGTCGATGAGCTGATCGACGAGATACAGACCAATGCCTGCTGCAGGATCGTCTAATCCATCGTTGGACCGGCCAAAAATTGCGTCCTTTCGACTGTCTGGAATCCCTGGCCCGTCGTCAGCAATGGTGATTTGGAGCCTCCCGTCGCCGGCACTACACCCGATCGTAACGACGGGCTCATCGCTGTGGTTGTGCTGGACAGCATTGTTCAGGACGTTCCGAAACACCGATCTAAGCAATCCATTAGCCTGCGCGGTGACGTCCGGAAACTCGTTGTCTACCCGAAAGGTGGCGTTCGGATACATCGATCGGCACTTGGCTAATTCAGCATCGAGAATCTCACAGACGGCGATCGGTACCAACTCAGGGACCTGACCCGTCCCAAGGGCGTCGACGAAATCGCGGACTGTCCTAGTGAGTTCGAGGACGTTCTCACCCGTCCTCCGAATCCGATCGAGCATCGGTTGCCCCTCGTCGTCGACGTGCGCGCTAAGCTCTTCGCTCCACCCGACGATGACGCTCATGTCGTTCCGAATATCGTGTCGCGTAATCCGGTTGAGCACCCGGAGTTGCTCGTTCGCCCGCGCTAGTGCCCGCTGTGAGACTTTCCGCTGGCTGATATCCTCGATGATCAGCAGTACAGCCGAGTCTTGTTTCCAATTGATTCGAGCCGTGGTGAGTTCCACTGCAGAGGTGCGATCACTCCCGAGTGAATCGACCTCGACCCGATCGATGTACGTCTCCCCTTTCGAGATAGCCGACAAACTGTCGGCAGAGAACGTCCCGTCCGTCGAGAGTGCATCCGCAAGTGACTGACCGGCAAGGCCGACACTATCCTCGACTCCGAGGATGTCGTGTGCCTCTTGATTCGCTGATTCAATAGATCCGTTCTGCAAAATCACCACCCCATCAGGGAGTGCCTGCAAGATGTCATGGAGTCGAGATTCGATATTGGTCAGGTTCGACTGCACCCGATGAAATTCGATAGCCTGTGTGATCAGCTCGGTGGCCCGCTCCCACTGATTATCGAACTGGTCCGCTATCAAATAATCTGTCACCCTGGCGTGAATCGCCCGACTGGCAACCACCTCACTTCCTTCGTTGGTGAAGATAATAACCGGAAAGGTAGGACGCTGAACCCGAATCGTCTCGAGAAGAGAAATCCCGTCCACCTCGGGGAGTTCATGATCGCTTACTACACACTGTATCGCGTCGGTCTCCTCAAGCGTGGCTAATGCGGCATTTGCTGTCTGTACCACCGTGATGTCGAACTCTTGACCGAGCGTGTCAGAGATACGCGTACCCGTGGCTGAGTCGGCGGTAACAGCAAGCACCTGTGGCGGTTCAGCTGCTAGCTTTTGGCTCATGATATCATCCTGCAGTTGTAAATTATTGACACCTCAAGTTAAAAATAAATGTTTAGGAAGATGTTGGTGAACGAAACCGGAACGCGAGTCTCCAGCCACTACATGTGGAAGCGCGGTTGTTCACCGCTGTCTCCGAGCGCGTCTACCATACCGTTATCTGATCGGCTATTCTATGGGAGAACATGGCAGACGACAAACAGGGTCGAGATGAGCAGGCGGATCGTGAACAAGAACGCCAGCGAGAGCGGATGCAAGAAGAAGCAGTGACCCGCGCTGACGAAGCAGAGCCAATGGACGGCGACCTTGGTGCGCTTGGCGACGCGCTCGGTTCACACGGCTATCCGGCCACGACGGCGGAGCTGGTTGCGGCCTACGGCGAGTACGATATCGAGATTCGGGATAGCGAGCAAACCCTAGCTGACGTGCTCGCTTCGACCGACGTCGAGGTGTATGACTCAGCGGCCGAGGTTCAGCGCGAGATACTGAATCGGATCGCATGAGACACATGTGCGTGATGGGTTGTTTGGAGAACGCCATTTCACCAGCGAGCGAGACCGACGGCCTCCAGAAGTAGTCCGCTCTCCGAGCTGATTCTGTGCGATCGTCGTGATGGCTGTGTGAGTTCGATTGGTCTGGTGGCCCTGTGACGAACGCACCCTCGTGACACACGGCCACCAGTTACCGCCACGCCCTCCCCAGCCGATTCTATACGTATGTGGTAGCGGTTCCATGACGGACACGACCGCACGACACACGGGCACCAGTTACCGCCACGCCCTCCCCAGCCGACTCACTCGGTGCCTCCGCACCTCGCTCATCCCTCGCACGCGCTTGCGAGCACGCCTTTGGCGGCTCGCGAGGCGCGCGCCACCGCAAGCTGGTTGATGGCTGGAGAGGCCGAGTCGTTTCGATCGGGGTCGGACTGCAGGGATGACGCCGCTATACGCGGGTCGCGACTCGCTCGCCGACCTCAAGGCCGTTCGCAAGCGCAGCGTGCAGTCGGGCTTCCCCGGCGACCCAGTCACCGAGGACGTAGCAGTCGTGTGCTGCAGCAGCCGCTACTGGGTCGGGGTCTACCCCGGCTTCGGGGATCGCATACCGCCACCCTTGGTGATCCGTCCACGACGGCTCGAGCAGCCGGTCGTCGCCGACTATCTCGGCCGCATGTCCAGCTAACTCGGCGACGTTGTCCGCGGGATCGTCGTCATAGTGGGCTGCAGACCACTCGCCGCCGGCTTGGACGACGAGCAGCGACTCTCCATCGGGGACGTGCCCAGCCTTACACTCCTCACGTGAGATCCAGCCGACTGCGTGCTCCTTATCAGTGTTGACGAGCCCATAGTATGGCCGGTCGAGCGTAAACGGGTAGTGGAGCACGGCGGTCCAGACGGACCGGTACGGCACCGATTCGGCCGCCTGCCGGAGTGACTCCCGAACCGGTGCGTCCCACTCGGCATCCGCGAGTAGTGACGCCGTCTGCGGTGCTGGCGGGTTCACGAACAACACGTCGAACGGTCCCCACCGCTCGCCGTCGGTGTCGACGAGCGTCCACGCACCGCCGCTCGCGCCGGGTGACACGTCGGTGTCTCCGTCGCTGGCGGGCACCCGGCGAATCGTCTCGACGCGGGTGCGCCGGTGGACGGTTGCGTCGGTCCCGCCGAAGAGTCGCTTCGCGATCTGGGTTAGCCCCATCCGGTAGCTCCACTTGTGGTCGTCGGCGTCGCGCCCGGGCGACACCTCACCGGCAGCGTCGAACGTGTGTATCGGCTCGGTCGCGTCGACCATTCCGTCGTCCGCGAGTGTCTCCGTCACGAGCTCGACGACCCGGTCGTTGGACGACTTGAGATAGTTCGCGCCGTAGTCGTACACGAGCGACCGATCGTCGTTCCGCCTCGTCGCGGCCCGACCGCAGAGACCGCCCGACTTCTCGAGGACGGTTATCTCCGCGTCTGGAACTGCGCCGTCGAGGACGTGCGCCGCCGCCGCGGCGGCCGCGCCCGCGCCAACGATCCCGATCGTGGTCATCAGTACGCGATCGATGCAGACGCGTGGAGTTAACGGTTGGCTACGGCCGACCGCCCTGGCCGGCCATCGAAGTCACTTCTCGATGATGCTCTCTTCGACGGCCTCGCCGAAGTGGCGCGCGACGTCCTCGTAGTAGACGACCACTTCGTCACCAGTCTCGAGGTCGGTCACCGCGGTGCGTCCCTCGTCTGTGGCGACTTTCACCGTCTCGGCGTTCTGAATGAGCGTCTCGACGCGGTCGAGGCCGTCATCGGTCGTGACCTCCGCTTGGATCCGGAACATGGGTCGCTTCTCGATCTTGACACGCCCGACGATCGCCTCGCGCGTCGTTCCGTCGCGGTCGACGACCTGCACTTCGTCCCCACTCGACAGCTCAGCGAGGTAGTTCGTTCCTCCATCTGGGTTACGGACGTACGCGTGGACAGCACCCGCGTTCACGCGAAACGGTCGGGATTCGACGTACGGTGATTCGGCGGTCTCTGCGTGGACGAAAAAGAGGCCTCGCGAGAGCGATCCGACGAGCATCCCCTCCGCGTCGTCCATCAGCGACCCGGTGTCGATACAGACGCGGTCGGCCATCCCGGTCGCCTCGACCGCGGTCACCGTCGCGGTCGTGAGCTCTAGTGACTCGCGCTCGGCCGCATCTCGCGCCTCGACAGCTCCACGGATCTCCTCTGGTGAGTCGGTGTCGAGGAGGACGCCGTCGGCTCCGAGTTCGAGCGTCTCGAAGGCGGTGCGCGCCTCGGCCGCGGTGGTCGCGCCCGCGACGAGATGCGTCTCGTCGCCGACGCGCGCGATGAGGTTCTCGAGCGGGATAATGGACCAGTCCTCACCGATGACGGCGGTGATGTCGGCTGCTGCCGCCGCCGCCTCGGCGAACGCCTCGTACTCAGTGCCGAGCACGCGAACGTACGCTCCCTGTGCTCGGTCGTCGCGACGCCGCAGCGTGGTGAGGTCCGCCGACCCGGTGAAGTCGTCCGGCAAGTCGATGGTGCCGTCGCCCTCGCCGCCCTTCCCGACGAACGCCGCGTCCGCCTCGGCGGTCTCACCGCCACCATCGACGACATCGGCGTCGGATAAGAACGCGGCCACGTCGATCGCACCGAGGTCACGGACGCGGCCCACGTCGTCTTCGTCGACCAGTACCCAGTCCGCGCCCGCCTCGATAGCGGTCGTGATCCGACGCTTTCGCGCCTCCCAATCCCCGACGCTGTCGTCAGCTTTCACCCAGACCGTGCGTGTCATTACCCGTCTCTCACGGCGCCCGGGCTTGAAAACTGCGGAAGGGGTCGGTGAGACATGGGCTGGGACCCACGACCGCGTGACCGCGTTCAGGCCTCGAGGAAGCCGCCGACGGCGAGCGCCTCTTCGACGGGCGCGTCGTCGTGAACGACGGCCGAGACGGCCCGCGAAATTCCACGCGGGTCATCGTGTTGGAAGATCGACCGCCCCATCGAGACGCCCGCCGCACCGCCATCGACCGCGCCGCGTACCATCTCGACCGTCTCTTGGTCCGTACCCTTCGACCCGCCTGCAATAACGACCGGCAACCGAGTCGACTCGGTGACCCGCTCGAAGGAGGCCGCGTCACCCGAGTAGCCCGTCTTTACTACGTCAGCGCCGAGCTCTTCGGCGAGACGCACCGCATGCCCAAGCGCCTCTGGATCCGTGCTGTCGACACCTGGTCCACGGGCGTATGCCATCGCGAGCACCGGCAACCCGAGTCGGGACGCGTCATCAGAGAGCGCCGCAAGGTCCTCGATCTGCTCCGGCTCGTGATTCGAGCCGACGTTGATGTGAAACGAGACTGCGTCGGCGCCGGCACGAATCGCGGCCTCGGCGTCGGCGGTGAGCCGTTTATCCTGCTCGTCGGGACCGATGGTCGTCGAGGCGTTGACGTGGACGATGTAGCCGGCGCCGTTTTTATTCGCGTGAACGCGAGGCGCGATGCCCTTCTGGGTCAACACTGCGTCTGCACCACCGCTCGTGACGCCGTCGATAGTCGACTCGATGTCGACGAGGCCCGTAACCGCTCCCATCGTGATGCCGTGGTCCATCGGGACGATGAGGTAGCGGTCGTTTGTCGAGATCCGATCGAGTCGTGCGGAAAGTCCTGCTGTCATGGTATGGGGCTCGTTGTGTGAGCGTGTGTCAAACGGAGGTAAGTCGGTTTCGTTCGGGGACGAATTGGCTTGCACCGTCAGCCCGTGTGTCGTGTGTACACCACGTCGGTCGATCGGCTGGTCGGCCTCACGGCTGTGATGCCCACTACTGCGTCTCGGGTACGGCACGTGCCTCAAGGCCGCGCTCCGCACCCGTCTTCAGCTCCCGTGAGAGTGCCTGTAGGTCCTCGGCGACTGCCTCGACGGGTCGGTCGGTCTCGTGGCCGTCAGCGACGATGTCGACGAGCGCGGACCCGACAATGATGCCATCGGCGCCGCCCGCGACGATTCGTGCCGCCTGTTCGCCGGTCGAGATGCCGAACCCGACGGCCTTCGGCACGTCGTATGCCTCCAGCCGGTCAAGGCTCTCCGTCGTCTGGTCGGAGACGTCACTCTTCGCGCCCGTCGTGCCGAGGCGCGCCTGGACGTACACGTAGCCGGAGACCTGGTCCATCATCCGCTCGAGCCGATCCCCGCGGGTCGTCGGCGCGACAATGAACACCAAATCGAGGCCAAACTCGTCACAGGCTGCACGGAGCGGTCCCGCCTCCTCGGCGGGGAGGTCGGGGACGACGAACCCCTCGAGGCCGGCATCGGCCGCGCGCTCGACGAACGGCCGCGGGCCGTCCGCCTCGGCACCGCCGCCGTACTGGTAGATCAGGTTGTAGTAGGTCATACACACGAGTGGCGCTTCCACCGTGAGGTCCTCGACGAACGCAAAGAAGCGGTCAGGCGTCATCCCTCCTTCGAGCGCGCGGACGACGGCCCCCTGGATCGTCGGTCCTTCGGCGATCGGCTCCGAGAAGGGGAGCCCGAGCTCGATGACGTCTGCGCCGCCCCGGTCGAGCGCTTCGACGTACGCAAGTGAGGCGTCGTACGTGGGGTCACCGACCGCGAGGTAGGGCACGTACGCCGCCCCGTCGGCGAAGGCGTCGGCGAGTGCAGGGCTGTTCGCGCGGGTCGTCACTCACATCCCCTCCGTGAACAACGACATGTCCGGCGCACCCGGGACGTCGCGTTTGTCCGTCTCTTCGATGGCCGCATCGAGGTCTTTGTCACCGCGTCCCGAGACGTTGACGACGACTCGGTCGCCGAGCGACTCGGTGTGCTCTTCGAGGAAGCCAAACGCGTGTGCGGTCTCTAACGCGGGGATAATCCCCTCGGTGTTCGAGAGTCGGTGGAACCCCTCGAGTGCGGCGTCGTCGTCGACCGCGACGGGCGTGACGCGGTCTTCATCAACCAGACACGCTAGCTCTGGACCGACGCCAGCGTAGTCGAGCCCCGAAGAGACGGAGTGACTCTCCATGATCTGGCCGTCGGTGTCCTGAAGCAGCTTGGTCCGTGCGCCGTGGAGGACGCCCTCTTCGCCGGTGTACAGCGAGGCGGAGTTGGGGGCGACGCCCGCCTCCTCGTCGACCTCGAGCGTCGATCCGCCGGCTTCGACCGCGTGAAGCGCCACGTCTTCGTCGTCGACGAACGCCGCGAACGTTCCCATGGTGTTGGAGCCGCCGCCGGCACAGGCGACGACGTCGGTCGGGAGCGCGCCCAGTTGGTCGAGCGCCTGCTCGCGCGCCTCCTCGGAGATGATCGCCTGAAAGTCCCGGACCATCACCGGGAACGGGTGGGGACCAACGACACTGCCGATCACGTAGTGGGTGTTCTCGACCGTCGTCGCCCAGTCGCGCATCGTCTCCGAGATTGCCTCTTTAAGCGTTCCACGGCCGGCTGTGACGGGGTTCACCTCGGCCCCGTTCAGCCGCATGCGGAACACGTTGGGGCGCTGGCGATTGATGTCGCGCTCGCCCATGTAGATCTCACACGGCATATCGAGGTGGGCGGCCGCCATTGCGGTCGCGGTGCCGTGTTGGCCGGCGCCCGTCTCCGCGACGATGCGCTCTTTGCCCATATACTTCGCGAGCAGCACCTGCCCAAGGGCATTGTTAAGCTTGTGAGCGCCCCCGTGGAGGAGGTCCTCGCGTTTGAGATACACTTCACGGCCGTAGCGCGCAGAGAGGCGATCGGCACGCTGAAGCGGGGTCGGCCGGCCGCCGAAGTCCGTAATTCGCTCGCGGAACTCGTCTACAAAGCCATCTTGGTTCTCTAAAACGTACCGCTCGTAGGCGTCTGCGAGCTCCGTTATTGCCGGCATCAACGCTTCTGGAACGTATTGGCCGCCATAGCGGCCGAACTTTCCGTCGTCGCGGCCGCGGCGTCGTCGCGGTCCGGTACTCGGCTCCGTCGTCGTGGATTCTGATTCGCTCATGTGTGAGTCGTGATGTCGTAGGTATCTATTTCCTCGTGGTCCGGCACCGTATCGCTGGCGGTCCCACCGTCGGTGACCGCGTCGTCGGCGTCCGCGTCGTCGGCTTGCGTCAGCGCCTGGGTCGTCGACTCGACATCCCCGGCCATGATGGCGCTGCCGATGAGCAGCGCATCGGCTCCGGCCTCGCGCATCCGGCGGACATCCGCCGGCGTCGATATACCGCTTTCGGCGACGAGCGTCACGTCGTCGGGCGCGGCTGGCGCCACCGACTCGAACGTCTCGAGGTTGACAACGAGCCGTGCGAGATCACGGTTGTTCACCCCGATGTACGTCGCGCCGGCCTTGACGGCGGCCCTGAGCTCCTCGCGGTCGTGCACCTCGACGAGGACCTGAAAGCCGCGGTCGTGTGCGGCCGCGAGCAGCGTCTGGAGGTCGTCGCCCACGAACCGCGCAATAAGCAGAACCACGTCGCTCTCGGCCGCGTCGAGTTGCGCCTCGTCGACGAGGAAGTCCTTACGCAGCACCGGCACGTCAACCGCCGCACGGACGCGATCCAGCGTCTCGACGCTCCCGCCGAAGTGATCGGGCTCCGTGAGGACGCTCAAGGCCGCTGCGCCGCCGGCGACCATCGACTCCGCAAGCTCGACCGGGTCGTCCTCGTGCGTCCCGTCGGTCGTCGGGCTCGTCGGTTTGATCTCGGCGATCACCGGCACCCGGTCGACAGCCTCCGCCCGCTCGAAGGCCGATCCGAGATCTCGGGGGTCGACGGCGACCAGACCGGGATCTGACTCCTCCGCCCCGGTCTCAGCCGCTCGATCGTGTGCCGCAGACAGGATTGACTGGACCGCCGGATCCAACTCCGTAGGTTCCTCCATTAGTGTACACTAATGGACGTATATGTTCATAAGGCTTGCGGGCAACAAGATCACGCTGGGTCGGACCACGGTCGATTTACTTGGGCGAGTGCATCGTACATCCATGACTGAACACGCGAGCGCGGGCATCTACGCACGCGAGTACGAATCGATCGACACGGTGGTCGAACTCGGCGTGGCCGGGGATCGGGTGATTGCAGTGCGGTTCCCAGCCGACTCACCGAGTGACGCGGGGCGAGATCACCCCCTTCTCGATCACATCGGCACGGCCATCGAAGGGTCGACGGATGCGCACGAGACGCTCACAACGGCTGACGTCGGGCTCACGCTTGCGACCGACCGACGACGGGTGTTGGAGGCGCTCCGGTCGGTCCCGGTTGGCCAGTCGGTGTCAGTGAGTCGGCTCACTCGGCTCGCCGGGTCTGATCCGAACGACGCCGACGACCTCGAGACGGTGACGGCGGCGCTGCGGACGAATCCGGTGCCAATACTCGTTCCCGACCACCGGGTCGACGGCGGCCCGTACGCAACTCCCGACCCCGTCCGAGAGGCCCTCCGGCGGGCAGAGGAGCACTGACCGGCGGCCGACTCCACGGTCGATCGGTTCGGGCTCGTCATACACATCGAGACACCCACCCACACCTTGAGGCGACCGACTGGTGTCTCGGGTCGGTTGTGTAGGATGGATTCCAGCAAGATCGATCGAAACGTTATCATTTCGGGTTTGTGTACTACCCCGAAACGATGGGCGAGACGCTGTCACGCGCGTCGTACGACGCGCTGGTCGCGGCGGCGGCGACATCACGGGCCGAGTTGGTCATCCGCCTCGCCGGAGAGGCGGGATTGCGAACAAGTGAACTCCCGCGGGTCCGGCCGGGTGATCTTCGACAATCGCCGGTGTCGTCGGTGGCGGTGCTTGCGGTGCCGACGGCCGACGGCGACAACATCGATCGTGAGGCTCCGGTACCAACATCGCTGGCGACGGCGCTCAGTGAGTACGCGACGCAGTCGGGCATCAACGACACGGACCCCTTTTTTCCGATCTCGACGCGCCGCATCCAGATGCTGGTGCGTGGGGCTGGCACGCGCGCGGCCAAGACGCGACCGGCTCCGGCGCTGACGTCTGTGACCCCCCGAGCGCTCAGAGAGCGATTTGCACGCTGGCTGCTCCGTGACCGCGGCCTTGACCCGCACGTCGTCCGTGAGGCGGGCGGCTGGGAGACGATGGCTGGACTCGACGATCATCTCGAGTCGCTCGACGGAGACGCGGTCGCAGCGGCGATCGACCGCGCCGACCACGCCGACAGCCCCGACGCAGTGCCGTTTCTTGAGGCAGTCGAGGTTCTCACAGTAACGACGGGCCGTGATCGGCTGTTCGAAACGGTAACGGAGCGGCTTGAAGAGAGTGACCGCTGGCAGAACGCCCGAGTGGTCCGCCGGACCCCATCGACCGATCGCGTTGAGCCGGGGGACCCACCGTGGCGAGAGGCGGTCGAAGGGGGAACAGTGACCACTGCCGTCGTCGGTGGCGTGCGGTGGATCGCCGCGCCGGTCCGTCATGGCGAGACGACGTACGGCGCCGTATGTCTCGCGGCCGCCGAGGGGATCTCGCTGACGGCTGCCGACCGGCGAGGCATCCGGACGGTCGGCCGCTGTCTCGGATGGGCGGTCACCGCCGGCCGCTGGCGCGAGTTGCTCCACTCTGACGGCGTCACCGCTGTCGAATTTCACACAGCTGCGGCCGCAGACGTCCTTGCGTCGACAAGCGCGACCTTGGAGTGTCGACTCACCCTTGAGTCGACGGTCCAGGTCTCTGCAGACGCGGCACGGTGGTTCCTCACCGTGACCGGCGCCGGCCCGCAAGCGGTAGCCGACACGGTTGCCGACGCCGAGACAATCGGATCAGTCAGGGTAATCGAGACGCGTGCAGACGGCTGCACACTCTCTGTCCAGGCGACCGGCGGCTCGATCGTTCACGCACTCAGTGCGCGCGGTGCGCGAATCAAGGAGGCCACCGCCGCCGCTGGCTCAGTCCGCGTCGCCGCTGACTTCCCCGATGGGACCGCGATCCGACAGGTCGCCGACGACTTGCGGCGGGCGTACACCGGTACCCGGCTCACGAGCAAGGAGTCGACGTCCCGACGAACGCGGACTGAGTCGGCGCTGCGCGAGGATGTCACGGAGCGGCTCACCGACAGGCAACTTGCGGCGTTGTCGGCTGCGTACCACAGCGGCTACTTCGACTGGCCGCGTGACAGTACAGCAGAGGAGGTGGCCGAGGCGATGGACGTCTCTTCGACGACGTTCCACAGCCACCTCCGGAAGGCCGAGCGAGCGATCTTCGACGCCCTCTTACACCCGGACGGAGGGGAGGATATCCGTGACGGCGGACACGTCTCGTGAACATCCATCACGATCGTTCCGTATTTAGGGTGGTTGTTTATGTAAGGGGGGTCGGTGTATACGATCGAACGCATGACAGATGATGACGGGCAGCTGGAAGCGCGATTGGAAGCACAAGACGTGTTCGAGCCGTCCGACGCCTTCGTCTCGCAGGCGAACGTCTCGGACCCAGAAGTGTACGAGCGGTTCGACGCAGAGTGGCCGCACTGTTGGGAGGAAGCCGCCGATCTGCTCACCTGGGACTCTCCGTACGACCAGGTGCTCGACGACAGCGACCCGCCGTTTTTCGAATGGTTTACCGGAGGCGAACTGAACGCCTCCGCGAACTGTCTCGACCGGCACCTCGACGAACGCGGCGACGAGGCCGCCATCGAGTGGGTCGGTGAGCCGGTCGACGAGGCGAACCGGACGTACACGTACGAGGAGCTACACCGGGAGGTGAACGAGTTCGCGGCCGCGCTCCGCGATCAGGGCGTCGAGGCGGACGACGTCGTCACCATGTACATGCCCATGATCCCGGAGCTGCCGGTTGCGATGCTCGCGTGTGCGCGCATCGGTGCGCCACACAGCGTCGTCTTCGCGGGCTTCTCGGCCGAGGCGCTCGCCACACGGATGAACGCCGCCGACTCCGAGTACCTGATCACGTGTGATGGATACTATCGCCGCGGTGATCCACTCGATCACCTGGCGAAGGCGAACAAGGGACTCGCCGACGTCGACCACGACACCACCACCGTCGTCGTCGACCGGCTCGGGCCCAACGATGATGACTTCGGCCACGACCTCGGTGCGGCCCAGCACGACTACGGCGACCTCGTCGAGGCACACGCCGGAGCAACGGTCGACCCCGTCAGAAGAGACGCCGAGGACATGTTGTTTCTCATGTACACCTCCGGCACCACAGGACAGCCGAAGGGAGTCAAACACACCACCGGCGGCTACCTTTCGTGGGTATCGTGGACCTCGCAGGCCGTACTCGACGTAAAGCCCGAAGACACCTACTTCTGTGCGGCCGACATCGGCTGGATCACCGGCCACTCGTATATCGTCTACGGCCCGCTCGCACTCGGAACGACGACGATGATGTACGAGGGGACACCCGACTACCCGGACCGCGACCGACTCTGGGAGATCGTCGACGCGTACGACGCGACCCAGTTGTACACCGCGCCGACCGCGATCCGCGCGTTCATGAAGTGGGGCACAGAGTACCCAGACCGACACGACCTCTCCTCGCTCCGGCTGCTCGGTACGGTCGGCGAGCCGATCAACCCGCGCGCGTGGACGTGGTACTACACACACATCGGCGGCGATTCGTGTCCGGTCGTCGATACGTGGTGGCAGACCGAGACCGGCGGGATGATGATCACGACCCTGCCTGGAATAAAAGACATGAAACCCGGATCGGCAGGCCCGCCGCTGCCGGGCGTTGACGTCGAGTTGGTTGATGCGGCCGGCGAGCAGATAGAGGCCGGTCAGGCGGGCTATCTCACCGTTCAGAAGCCGTGGCCCGGCATGCTCCGGACGCTGTACCAGAACGACGAACGGTATATCAACGAATACTGGGCCGAGTACTCGGACGTCGACAGCGACGACCCCGACGACTGGGTGTACTTCCCCGAAGATGGCGCGAAGATCGACGAGGATGGGTACATCACCGTGCTCGGTCGGGTCGATGACGTAATCAACGTCTCCGGGCACCGGCTCGGCACGATGGAGATCGAGTCGGCCATCGTCGGCGTCGAGGGTGTCGCCGAGGCCGCGGTCGTCGGTGGCAACCACGATATCAAAGGGGAGGCCGTCTACGCGTACGTCATCACAGAGGATGGCTACGAGGGCGACGAGACGCTTCGTGAGGCGATCGTCACGGGCGTCGAAGACGCGATTGGGCCGATAGCTCGACCCGAACAGATCGTCTTCAGCCCCGACCTACCGAAGACCCGCTCCGGGAAGATCATGCGCCGGCTCCTCGAGAACATCGCAGACGGCGAGGAGATCGGCAACACCAGCACGCTCCGGAACCCCGAGATCGTCGCCGACATCCAGGCACAGGTGACCGAGTAGCGGGCAGCAACTGGCTTTTGCGGAGGCTGCCACGTATTGGCGGCAATATACGCTCACGACCTCGACACACACCCACACTATGCACACACGAGACGATCCATGACAGATAACGACACGCACACTCGACCGGACCGCGACCGACCACGATCGACTGACCAGACGGTACCAGACCGGCCGCCGACAGCTACCGGTGATGCCCACACGAGGAGAACCGACTGCGCTCACGCGAGCGCCGATACCGACCCGGAGAGTCAGCTTCGCACCGACGGCGGCCGCACCGATGTCGAACGCGAACGCGAGATCGATTACCTCGACGTCGAGATCAACCTGTTGAACCCAGCGACCCCGTTCATGCGGGACCACCTCCGGGTGATTTGGATCGGATTCAGTGTCTGGGCGCTCACGACGTTTGGGCCGATCACGGCCACCGCGATCGCCCCTGGCGTGATGACGACGACGCTGCCAGTCATCGGCTTTCCGTTCCACTACTTCGCTATCGCAATAGGAGGCCCGACCTCCGCACTCGTGCTTTCGGTGTGGTACGCCCGCCGGCGCGACCGGATCGACAAGAAGTACGGTATCACACAGCCGTCTGCCGACACAGATACTAAAACCGAGCCGGACGCCGAACCGACGACCGCGGTTGACGGAGGTGTCGAGCCGTGAGCGCGGCACACATTGTGCTCCAGGCAGACCTGCTCCCGGAGGGACTCGAGATTGGATTCAAACTTGTCCCCGCGGTCATTGTCGTGGGGATGATGGCATTGTTTCTCGCGATCGGCTTCGCGTTCAAAGTCGCCGACACCGACGATATGTGGGTCGCCGGACGCTCGATCGGAAACCTCGAGAACGGGATGGCGATCGGCGCGAACTGGATGTCTGCGGCGTCGTACCTCGGCATGGCCGCGCTCATCGCGCTCTCGGGCGTCTATGGGCTCGCGTTCGTCGTTGGATGGACGACCGGATACTTCGTGTTGCTCATATTTATGGCTGCCCAGATGCGCCGGTTCGGCAAGTACACCGCACCGGACTTCGTCGGCGATCGATTCAACTCTGACACTGCCCGGGCGCTCGCGGCAGTCACGACGTTCCTCATCGGGTTCGTCTACGCGATCGGCCAGGCGCGCGGCATGGGGCTCGTGGGGATGTACATCCTCGGTGACATCACCCAGGTTGTCTCCATCCCCGGACTCGACGCCTACCAGGCGATGATGATCTTGTTCATGCTGCTCACGATCGGCTACCTCACGCTGTCTGGGATGCTCGGTGCGACGAAGAACATGGCGCTGCAGTACGTCATCCTCATCGGTGCGTTTCTCGTCGGGCTGTTCGCGACAGGGTGGGCGACCGGCTACTCGACGTTTGTACCCCAACTCCAGTACGGAGCGCTGATCACGGCGTTGGGTGCGGAGTTCTCGGCACCGTTCGCCGGCGGGAGCTACTATCTTTGGATCGCCACCTGTTTCAGTCTCGTTTTTGGAACATGTGGACTCCCGCACGTGCTCGTGCGATTTTACACGGTCGAAAACGAGCGGACTGCTCGGTGGTCGTGCGCCTGGGGACTGTTTTTCATCTCCATCCTCTATTTGAGCGCGCCGGCGTTCGCCGCGTTCGGGACCTCGCTGTACGGCGACCAGGTCGGTGCGGTCTACGGTGATCCCGGGATGAGCAGCGCGGCCGCCGACGTCATTGTCGTGCTGGCCGCACAACTCGCAAACCTCCCTCCGTGGCTGGTCGGCTTCGTCGCTGCCGGCGGGATCGCCGCGGCCATCGCGACTGTCTCGGGGCTGTTCATCGCCGCTTCCTCGGCGATTTCACACGACATCTACGCGAACATCATCAACGAGGACGCCACGCAGCGACAACAGGTGCTCGTCGGCCGCCTGAGCATCGTCGCCATCGGGCTCCTCACCATCGTGTTCGCGCTCGACCCCCAACAGCCGATCGCGGCGCTCGTCTCGTACGCGTTCTCACTCGCCGCCATCGTGTTGTTCCCGATGTTCTTCCTCGGGCTCTGGTGGGAGAACACGAACCGGCAAGGAGCACTTGCGGGGATGACCACTGGGCTCGCCGTCTGGTTCGTACCGATGCTCAATGAGGCAAACTTTGGGCTCCTCACCACGCCGGAGGGACAGACCGCCTTCATCCCGTTCCTCGAGACGTGGATGCCCGCGATCGGCGCGGCGCTGGTGGGTGTGCCAATCGTCTTTGGGGTGACGATACTGGTGTCTGCGGTCACCGACGAGCCACCGCTGCGGACCAAACAGATGGTGCGACAGTGTCACAGCCCGGAGCCGATGCCGAAGAACACGACGGCCGCCGAGGTCGTCGCCGACCGAACCGGTGAGACGCCGGCAGACGACTGATCATGTACGACGACATCCTTGTTCCCACAGACGGAAGCGACGTCGCGAATGTGGCCGTCAGCCACGCGGTCGACATCGCGACCAAGTACGATGCCACGATACACGCCCTGTTCGTGGCGGACACAGACATGGTGGCGTACAGCCTCGGCACCGAGCAGGTCGACCGGATCCGCCAGGGGAACTTCGCGGAGATGACCGAACTCCGCGAGGACGCCGAGGCTGCGACGGGCGCCGTCCTCGACCGGGCGGCGACGGCTGGGCTCGACGCCGTTGAGCGGCACGCCGGGGGCCGGCCCCAGGACGTCATCGCTGACTACGCAAACGAAGCCGACGTCGACCTGATCGTGATGGGGAGCCACGGCCGGTCGGGGGTTCGGCGGGCGCTCCTCGGGAGCGTCACCGAACGAACCCTCCGGTCAACGCACGTTCCGGTGCTCGTCGTCGACTACGTCGAGGAGGAGTCGTGAGGGGACTGTGAGTAGCCGCCTCCGTGACCACGTCCGAACGCATCGGACCGGGATGCTGTTCGATCTCGTCTTCGCGCTTGGATGGGTGACGCTCGTCTCGCTGTTGTTCGAGTACCCGTTCGCGACCGCCCCGCGGTGGGCGTACCTCATGTTCATGCTCGCCGGCGTCCCCGCGTACTTCGGGTTCGTGCTCTCGCTGTCGGCGGCGAAGGAGACGGCCTGACCGGGTCGGTGCCCGCAGACAGCGAGGCTCACCGCTTGGACGCGTCACAGCCATCAGGGCCAGAGGTGGACGCGCGGCCACCGGCGACGGGTGCCGCGACCACAAGGGCGAGGAGGTGGGCCGTCGTCCGACTCGGCATGACAGACGATTCGACCACAGCGAGAGACGGCGCCCCTGTCGACCGCGCAGTGACGGCACGACTCGACACCTACCAAGACCGGCTCTTCGAGCTGCTCTCACAGCCGAGCGTCTCTGCAACTGGCGAGGGGATGGAGGCGGCCGCACCCCTCGTCGGTTCGGTTCTCGGCGAGTGTGGCATGGCTGTCACGCAGGTCGAAACCGACCGATACCCGCTCGTGTACGCCGAGTACGTCTCCGAAGCGATCGACGACGCGTCGGCGGTCCCCACCGTCTTGTTCTACGGCCACTACGACGTCCAGCCACCGGGCGACCCGGCGGCCTGGACGACACCCGCGTTCGAGCCGACCGTCCGCGACAACGCAGTGTACGCTCGTGGATCCGGCGACAACAAAGGGCAGTTCGCCGCACACGCGTTCGCCATCGACGCGCTCCGCGCCGCGGACGCGTTCCCAGACGTTCGGGTGAAGCTGCTCGTTGAGGGCGGCGAAGAAAGCGGCAGCAAGGGGCTCCGTGAGTACCTCGATGGCGACCCCGACGAGCTTGCCGACGTTGACCTCGTGATGGTCGCCGACGGGCCGCGGCACGCGGTCGCCGACCGCGACGGGACGCCCGCCGGTGTTCCTACGTTGTTGTACGGCAACCGCGGCGTGCTCTCCATTCAAGTCGACGTGCGAACGGCAAACGCTGACCTCCACTCTGGCAACTTCGGCGGGCCGGTCCCTGCCGCCACAAACCGACTCGTGGAGCTGCTGGCGTCGATGCGCGCCGACGACGGCGACGATATCGCTGTCGACGGCTTCCACGACGGAATCGCGATCACCGCAGCAGCCCGGGCGCTCGTTGAGGCGATCCCCGACGACAGCGCGGCGATCCGCGAGACGCTCGACCTCGATGAGTTCGCCACCGACGATCCGTACTACGAGCGGCTCTTAACTCGACCGAGTATGACCGTTAACGGCCTCGAAGGCGGCTATCAAGGGAAAGGAGGCAAGACCGTACTCCCGGCACGAGCATCGGCGAAGCTCGATTTCCGGCTCGTCCCCGATCAGGATCCACAGGCGGTTTTCGAGGCCGTTCGCGACCATGTTGAAACCCGCGAGCCTGGCGTCGAGGTTCGATATCGGAGCAGCTTCCCACCGATGAAGACGCCCGTCGACACGCCGGTCGCAGAGCCAGTTATCGCGGCCCTGCAGGCGGTGTGGGGCGAGGAGCCAGTCGAACTGCCCCTCCTTGGGGGCAGCCTGCCGGCCGCGTACTTCCGCACTGTGCCCGCACTCGCCGACGCCCCGGTGCTCATCGCACCGTACGCGAATCACGACCAACGAAACCACTCACCGAACGAGCATCTCGACCTCGACTGCTTCGAGAACGGGATCCGTACGACTACTCGGCTGATCGAGTTGCTCGCCGAGCGGTGACCGGAGCCGATCGCTAAACGAAACAAAGACTGCTGACACCCACTCGTCCCCGTCAGGCGAACAGCCGACGGAACGGACGGGTGAGCAGGAACCGGTAGTCGTGGTCCGGCGTGTACCGCCGGAACGCGAGGCTGTTCGTCATCACTGACACCGACGACCCGGCCATCGCCGCACCGGCGACAGCGGGATTCAAGAGGCCGAGTGAGGCGAGCGGCACGAGCGTCGCGTTGTACGCGAGCGCCCAAAACAGGTTCTGTCTGACCTTCGCGATGGTCGCCTCGGAGACGCGAAGCGCCTTGAGTACGTCACGCGGGTCGTCACGCATCAGCGTCACGTCGGCGGCTTCGATCGCCACGTCGGTCCCGGAGCCGATGGCGATACCCACCGTCGCGGTCGTGAGCGCCGGCGCGTCGTTGACTCCGTCGCCGACCATGATCGCGTGGCTGCCGTCTGCCTGGATCGATTCGATGGCGTCGGCTTTGTCCTCGGGGAGGACCTCGGCGCGGACCCGGTCCGGGTCGATACCGACCTGCGCGGCGACGGCTCGCGCGGTACGCTCGTTGTCGCCGGTGAGCATCGACACCGCAATCTCCCGATCGCGGAGCGCGTCGACCGTCTCGCGGGCGCTCTCGCGAACCGTGTCAGCCGTCGCGACGACGCCGAGGATTTCTCCGGCCGCGTCTGTCGACCCGGTGTGTGCGACGGCCATCGCGGTCTTCCCCTCGCGCTCTAGGCGACGCATCGTCTCCTCTGCGGGACCGGGGTCGACGTCGTGGTCGCGAAGGAGCGCGCGGTTGCCGACGACCACCTCCCCTGTCTCGGTCGTCGCGCGAACGCCGTGTCCAGGGACGGCCGTGAACGCCGTCGGTCGATCCACGTCGATGCCGCGATCGTGGGCCCCGTCGACGATCGCCTCGCCGAGCGGATGTTCGCTGCCAGACTCGGCGGCCGCGGCCGCACGGAGAAGCCGCCGCTCGGGCTCGGTCGCCGGAGCGGGGGCGTCGTCGCCGAACTCAGCAGGGGTGCCGTCGCTCACATCCGAATCGGCAGCCGGGTCGACCGCAATCCCACCGTCCGGGGTAGGTGTTGAGCCGTCGGTGGGGGCGGTCTCACTGACCGGTTCGCCGTCCGCGAACGCGACCATGTCCGTGAGTGCCATCGCCCCGTGGGTGAGCGTGCCCGTCTTATCGAAGACGACAGTGTCGACGTCACGAACCCGCTCGAGCACGTCACCTCCATCGAAGAGGACGCCGTTGGTCGCTGCGACCGTCGATCCGACCATGGTCGCGGCGGGCGTCGCGAGCCCGAGCGCACAGGGGCACGCGATGAGGATTGCAGAGGCGAAGACGACCATCGAGAACTCGAGGATCGACACCCCGCCGGCGACGGGACCGCCACCGACCGGTGTCCACAGCGGGAGCCACTCCACGACGGCAGCAAGGGTCTCGGGGAATAGCGCCCAGAGGACCGCCCACAGGAGCGCGTTGGCGATGACCGCTGGGACGAACACGCTCGACACGCGGTCGACGAGCCGCTGGACGTCCGGCTGCCGCGACTGCGCCGCCTTGACGCGCTCGACGATCCGGTGAACTGCCGTGTCACTGCCCACCTGTGTGGCCTCGACGAGCAGCACCCCGTTCTCGTTGACCGTGGAGCCGACGACCTCGTCACCGGGTGTCTTCTCGACGGGGACCGACTCACCGGTCAGCATCGACTCGTCGACCGCGGACTCGCCGTCGACGACCACGCCGTCGGTCGGAACGCGCTCGCCGGGGCGAACCTTCGTGACGTCGCCGACGTCAACCGCCTCGACCTGGACGGTTCGTTCGGCCCCGTCGCCGTCGACGATCGTCGCCTCGTCGGCACGCAAGCGGAGCAGCTCGCGTAACGCGTCGCTGGCACGGGCCTTCGAGCGCGCCTCGAGCCAGTTGCCGACGGTGATGAACCAGAGGATGAACGCGACCGCCTCGAAGTAAAGGTCGCCGACGAGTGGGGCACCGACGAGCGGCGAGACGAGCACCGCGGTGCTGAAGCCGTATCCCGCGACCGTCCCAACCGCGACGAGCGTGTCCATGTTCACGTCGTGACCGTTCTGCCATGCGCGCCAGGCGCCAGCAATGAACTCCCGACCCAACGTCGCCATGAGCGTCGTCGCGATGGCAAACTGGATCCAGCCGAGATCCACGCCGGCAACCGTTTCGGGCACGCCATAGAGCCCGACCATGTGGCCCATCAGATACCAGAACGGAAGCGTGAGGAGGCCACCGGCGAGGACGAGCCGTCGCTGATGTACGAGCTCTCTTGTGGCCGCACTCTCGTGAGAACCCGGTTCGCCGGCGTCTCCATCCGTCGCGTCGACCGAGTCACCGTGTGATGCATCCGTGATCGGCTCGAACCCCGCGTCGTCGATCGCGGCGTAGACGTCCTCGAGCGACGCTTCGACCGGATTGTACTCGACGCGCGCTTCGTCGGTCGCGGCGTTGACGTCAACGTCGATCACGCCAGGTACGTCGCCAACCGCCTCCTCGGTGGTCGCCGCACACGTCGAACAGCTCATGCCGGCGACGCCGACGGTCACGGTTTCGGCGACCGGGTCGTAGCCGGCGTCGCGGACCGTCTCGAAGAGCTGATCGAGCCCGACGCGATCGGGGTCGTACGCGACGGTGCCCTCGTCCGTCGCGACGTTTACCGACGCCGTCTCGACGCCGTCTAGCGTCTCGAGTGACTCCGTGACGGTCCCTGCACACGTGGAACAGGACATCCCGCCGATCTCGAGGTGGGTGGTTTCGGTGGTCATGCTAAATAAAGATACGTGTCCCATACTCATTCCGATTGTGGTTATGATACCTCGAATCTCAAGAAGCGATACTTCAGATTCCAAAGCAGCGCTCCGGTATCGGGCCGGATTCGGTGCGAGCCGGGGGTTATCGATCGTCCGCCGCCCGGGGAGTCGGTATGGCAAACACTTATTGTGTGGTTTTGCGTCTATCTGGACGCGATGGCGACAGGCAAGGTCGACTTCTTCAACGACACTGGCGGCTATGGATTCATCGAGACTGACGACGCTGACGAGGACGTGTTCTTCCACATGGAAGACGTCGGCGGCCCGGACCTCGAGGAAGGCCAGGAGGTAGAGTTCGAAATCGAGGAGGCAGACAAGGGGCCGCGCGCGAAGAACCTCACCCGCCTCTAGGTCACCGACAGGCGTCCGTCAGGACCGCCCTCGGACCGCGTTTCGTGTATATTTCCCGCCGAGCGGCTGCGCTGGGTATGTTCCCCCGTCGTGGTAACAGTTAACACAGTATGGGACAGATCGATAATCGATGTCCGACGAGACGGTCCCCGCCGACAGACCGGCCAATGCGCGTGAGCAGAGCGACCGCAACACCGTAGGTGAGGGTGACCCCGGGTCGGCGGACGAGCTCTACGTCGTACATAGCGAGCCGGATCCGGAGAGCACGTATCACAGTGACGCGCTCGCCTCGTGGTTCCCCGAGTCGACGGCCGTCGACTTCGTGCACGGCGAGCGAGTCCCCCTCGATCGAGCGGTCGGCGTCGTGCTCACCGGCAGCACCGCCGGGGTATACGAGGCCGACGACCGCCCGTGGATAGCCGACCAAGCGGCGCTCGTCCGCGAGCTCGTCGACCGATCGATTCCGACGCTCGGCGTCTGTTTCGGCCACCAGATCGTGAACGCGGCGCTCGGAGGGACCGTCGAGCCGGTCGGCACGACGACCGCGCTCGTCGAAGCCGAGCTCGCGGCGGACCCACTGTTCGACGGCGTCGCGCCGGTCGTCGCCTCCCTGCACGGCGACGCCGTCACAGCGGTCGGCGAAGGGCTCTCGATCATCGCCAGCGCTGACCACGCGCCGGTGTTCGGGACCCGTCACCAAACGGCCCCCGTGTGGACCATCCAGTTCCACCCCGAGATCGGAGCACACCACCGCGAGACCCTCGGTGACCGCTTTGCCTGGGACGAGCGCGACCACACGTTTGGAGACGTCACCCGCGGGCGCGTGTTCGAGAACTTCCGCCAGCTCGTTGATGAGCACCACACCGAACCGCGAGCCACTGAGACAGAACGCGCGGCCGGCTCACCGGGCGAACAGTCGCTCTAAGAGGGTCACGAGAAGGTACGAGGCGAGCCGTTCTGTGCCCTCAGTCGGGTCGTATGGCGGAGCCACCTCCATGAGGTCGACCGCACCGACTGCGTCGTGGTCGCCGACGACTCGCATCACCTCTAGTGCCTGATGTGCGGTCAACCCGCCTGGCGTGGGGGTTCCCGTCCCGGGCGCGACACTGGGGTCGACAGCGTCGATGTCGAACGTCACGTACACCGCGTCGGTATCGGCAGCGGCCGACTCGATGGCCGCAGAGACCACCCGACGGATACCCCGATCGTGAACGTCCCGCATGGTGTACACAGAGAGCCCCTGTTCATCTGCGAACTCCATGAAGTCGGGTGATTCGTAACCACGGATGCCGACCTGGCTGATCGAGGTGTAATCGACGCCTGGAAGGTCGACGATGCGGGCGGTACTTGAGCCATGGAAGTCAGTCCCGAAGACTGGACTCTCGGAGACGGTGTCGGTGTGGGCGTCGATCTGGAGGAGCCCGACACGCTCGTACTCACTTCCCTCTAACAGGCCGCGAACCGCCGGGTACGTACAGTAATGGTCGCCGCCGAGCATCACGGGCATCGTCTGTGCGGCGAGCGTCGCGGCGTGTGCCGTGATACTCTCAGCGGTCGTCTCGACATCCATCGGGAACACCGGCACGTCGCCCACGTCGGCGACCGCGAGGTCGTCGAAGTCTACCTGAGCACCGGTTTGGACGTTGGTCAGTGCACCCTTGTAGTCGGAGAGGTACGCCCACCACCCGCTCGCCCGCCGAATCGCCGCCGGTCCATATCGAGCGCCCGGCCGGTTTGAGACAGCACCATCGTAGGGGACTCCGTAGACGGCGACGTCAACGTCTGCGACGTCGTCGATAGCTCGCGGGTCGCCTTTCAGGAAGGTTTCTCGGCCCGCATAGGCCAGTTCCACACCGGCGCCGGTAGTCGCCGCCGTGAACGCGGCAGCACGGTCGACCGGGTCGGTCACGGCCTGCCCTCCACGGCCGAGTGGGTGGTCGGCGTCTCGATAGCGAGCAGTCGGTGTGTCTCGGTGAGTCGGCTACTCATCGTCGTCCGAACTACCTGACTCGGGGAGTATGAACGATTCGCCCGAGTGGGTCGTTCCTTACGAGCCGTCGCAATCTGCCACGCGCAGCGACTCCTGCTCGAATCCCGCCGCTGACCCACGCCACCGCCACGCCCCGAGTGCGGGGTCGGCTGTCGGGGTCCAGATGACGTACGCGTAGCCGCGCCAAGTCGCCTGCGCGGCGTCCGTCTCGCTCGGCTCGGCGGGACCGGTCGGGTGCGAGTGGTAGAACCCGACGACGTCGAGTCCCTCGGTGTCGACCCGCTCGAGGACCGCGAGCTGTCGCTCGGGGTCGATCCGATACCGCGTCCGCGGCGATTCGGCGACGTTCTCGGTGCGGTACACGTCCGTCACGCGGTCGCGCTGGACGTCGCCGTCGGCCTCCGAGGACCGATCGCGAGAGCCTGCGAGAACCCCGCACACCTCCGCCGGGGCGCCCTCGCTGGCGTGGTCGGCCACCGCGTCCACGGTCTGCCGGGTGAACGTGAGCATGGTTGACAGCCGGGCGAAGCGTGGATAAATCCGGTGGCGACCGGTCGCCAAGCGAGTTCGTCTGTCTAGTGCGGGAAGCAGCACTCGGGAGCGCCCCGGCCAGGAGTCGAAGACAGGTGTCAGACGACCTGTCGCCGGCCCAGGCCTTATCCGTCGGTCGTGTTACCGTCGTCTTCCTGCTGGCTGGCGATCTGTTCTTGGATCTGCTGTTGCTGGAGATACTGATCGTAGTACTCACTGGGCAGGACCGCACTAACATCGCCGTCTTGAAGCCCCCTGACGAACGTCGCAGCAGGCGCGTTGACACGGAGAAGGCCGTACTTCCGGTCCCGAGTCCTCAACCGAGACGCCATCGGCGTCTGCCGCAGTTTCCTCGTAGGCGCTTACTGCTTCCGCGGTCAATTCCGTTTGTGTGCTCTGGTACTCTTCTTGCGCCTCCTGTTGGGTGAGTTCCCCCTCCTCGATCCTCTCCTGAAGATCCTCTCGAGCGGTTGTCAGTGCGTCTCGGTCCGGTTGGACTTGGAGCGTCAGTGTCGCTTCCGTCGCTTCCGTCGCTTCCGTCGCTTCTGTCTCGGACTCGTCGGTAGTCTCCATCGTCTCGTTACCGTCGTTGGTTTGCAACGACGACCCTCCGGAGCAACCAGCGAGAGCCGCAGCGGTACTCGTCCCAGTTACAGCGAGAAAGGATCGGCGATTTGTCTCATCTGTCATCGCTCGTGTACCATCGTCTCCCTCCGAGGTATAGCTCTTCTGTACGTTCCCGGCCAGTGACCCGTGCTGTGGCGGGCGTCCTCACCAAGGACGACTCCACGAGAGCGGCGGAAAAAAACGTCCCGCCGAGCGCTGGCTAATTAGAAACCGTCTTAGAGTGAACTGCCCTACCCAACTCGCTCCCGATAGTCGCTCCTTGAGAAATGGGCATTCTCGCCTCAATTCTGGTGATTATCGAGTTTTCCGCGTTTCCACATGGGTGCGTTCACTTTCACCCCGCTGGCGGTTCGTTTTTATCCCCCTCGGCAGAAGGTAGGGTCACCGAATGACGTCCTTCCAGTCGAGTCTCGGCGAGGATGAGGGGATCGCCGCCGAGTTGGCCGAGAGCCAACGGGAGATCTCCATCGCCGAGTTCTTCGAGAAGAACAAACACATGCTCGGGTTCGACTCGGGCGCGCGCGGACTGGTCACCGCCGTCAAGGAGGCGGTCGACAACGCGCTCGACGCGACCGAGGAGGCCGGCATCCTCCCCGACATCTACGTCGAGATCACGGAGGTGGGCGACTACTACCGGCTCGTCATCGAGGACAACGGGCCGGGGATCACGAAAGAACAGCTCCCGAAGGTGTTCGGGAAGCTGTTGTACGGGAGTCGGTTCCACAAGCGCGAGCAATCGCTGACTCCGGACCAACAACTGCTCGTTAGACGGGACGGAACCGTCGAGTACATTCCCATCGGGGTACTCTGTGACGCGTTCCTCCCGGGCGACGGAGACGCGACTACACCCATCCCCGACGCGATTGAAGTTCCGTCCTTCAATCGCGAGACGCAGGAGATGAGCTGGCAGCCGGTTACTCACGCGATTCGCCACGAGACGGACGAGCGTACCTACGAGATAGAGACGCAGAAGGGAAGAACGGTCGAGGTGACCGGGAACCACAGCGTGTTCGGCGTCGACGCGAACGGCGACACACAGGAGCTGAAGGCCGGCGAACTCGGATCCGGAGACACGCTCCTCACGCCCCGTACGCTACCGTCGACCGACCGAACCGTCGAGGAGATTAATCTCCTCGAACACGTGGACTGCGGAGCGTTTTCGGATCGGCGCGTCTACGTCTACGGTTTCGATCGAGAGACGCTCAAGCAGCTCCAGACCGAAGAGACGATTCGCCGGAGGCCGTCGGACGAGAGCGACCGAAAGCGGACGTACTACCGATACGACGGTGTCGAGATCCTGAAGGACAGCCTCGATCAGAACTACCTCGAGAAGGGGTACCTCCCGGCGGAAACGGTCTTGGAACTCGGTTGGGAAGAGAGGGCGGCCGACTGCGAGTTCAAGACGTACCGGGTGGGCGGCGACGAAACGACGCTCCCGGTGTCGTTGCCGGTCGACGAGTCACTGGTCGAGATGCTGGCGTACTACGTGTCGGAGGGACATGCGGGACCGCGACAAGTCGGCTTCACGTTCGGAAGTCACGAATCCGATCTGATCGAGGCGACGGAACAGGCGGTACAGATGCTCGGCGGGGCGACAACGACGGTCGAGCGAGAGCGCAACTCGACGCGTGTAAAAGCGTTCGGTTCGCCGCTGGCGTTGTTCTTGAAATCCGTCTGTGGCGATGCTGCCAGGAACAAGCGGGTTCCGGAGTTCGTATTCGACCTCGATCCGGACCTCCAGCGTCGATTTATCGGAGCGCTCTACGAGGGAGACGGGTCCGATTCGCACCCGAGCAACGAACTGTCTCACACGACGCGGAGCGAGACGCTGGCTCGGCAGGTCTCGACGCTCTGGAACATGCAGGGCGTCCTCGCGAGTACGGAAGTTTCAGAAGACAGCGACGGGTACGGTGACGGTATTTCCACGAAGTATCGGACGAAGGTGTACGGGTCTGATATCGATACCGTCGATGCGCTCAAAAGCTCGGAATCACCGCGAACACAGCAGTACAAGCGAGTCCCGACCGCGCTACTTGACGAGGTTCGCGTCAGCGAATCCGATACTGAGACGGTGCCCGATACGATTCCCGGACTGCTGATGGGTGCTGGAGTCGGATCGAAACGCACGCATGCAGAGACGTATGCCTCGCTGATCGAACGCGCTCTGGACGGGGAGCCGATCGACGAGTCGAGGTACGCACACACCCTCCAGAAGTATGGCCTCCTCGACGGTGCCGGCTTCGCGACCGACTCGCTCGAATCGCTCTGGGAAACGGTCACCAACCTACACGGGGTCACGGACACAGACATGTGCCTGCTCTCGGTGAAGAGCGTGACCGAGACCGAGCCCCCGGAGCACGTGTACGACATCTCTGTTCCGGGCGAGTCCGGGACCGACGAAAACTTCGTCGTCTCCAACGAGGGCGCGCTGAGCGTTAAAAACAGCCGAGGGCAACAGGGGATCGGGATCTCAGCCGCTGTGCTGTACTCACAGCTCACCTCCGGACAGCCGGCGAAGATCACCTCGCGACCGAAAGGACAGTCGACCGCGCAGTACTTCGAGCTCATCGTCGACACCGACACCAACGAGCCGGAGATCCAGGTCGAAGACACCACCTCGTGGGACCGGCCACACGGCACGCGGATCGAACTGGAGATGGAAGCGAACATGCGCGCCCGGGGACAGCTGCACGATTACATGCAGTACACCGCGGTGGTGAATCCCCACGCCCGGTTCGAGCTCCGCGAACCGGGACTCGAAGAACCGTGGAAGTTCGAGCGCGCCACGGAGAGCCTCCCGGCCGAGACCGAGGAGATCCGGCCGCACCCACACGGGGTCGAACTCGGGGCCCTAATCAAGATGCTCGACGCGACCGAGTCGTACTCGCTGTCGGGGTTTCTTAAAGAAGAGTTCACCCGGGTCGGCACGAAGACTGCAGACGGTATCATCGACGCCTTACGCGACGAGCACTACGGGCGGGCCCTCGCGTGGTCGCCCCCGGACGCGAACGCGACCCTCGCCGACCACACGCTCGCGGACGTCGACGCCGCCGTCGAAGCGGCCGTCGCGAACAAGGGAGCCGCGGCAACGACCGCCTTCGCCGAGGGGATCACAGAGACTGTGGGTGGCAATGCCCACCTCGCTCGGTTCGAGCTGGCGGCGATCGTCGGGACGGTAGCAGAACGGGTCGAGTCGGAGACCGACCGGCGCTTTGGTGCGACCGTTCGTGAGAAGGCCGTCGAGGCGGCCTGGAGCGTGATCACGGGCGTGGACCCCGGAGACGACGACCCATCGACTGCGCCGGGTGCGGAGGCGACGGCCGGTCGAGCAGAGGCGGTGCCGATCGTCGCCGATTGTTACGCCCTCGTCGACGACGCCACCTCGACACAGAAGGACGACGAGACGGTCCGCGCGATGGCCGAGGCGGTCGCCCGCCGGGTCGTCGAGCACGATCCGACACAGTTCCGTCTCACCTACGACGCGCTCGAGCGGTTGGTCGCAGACGCCGCGACGTTCGTCGAGGACCAACACGACGCCACGTTCGGCGACACCGCCCGCGGCAACGTCGTGGAGGCGGTGTGGTCACGTGCGCGCACCGTGCCCGACGACCCGCCGCGGGTGTCTGTGGTCGCTGACGACCGCGACGCCGCCGCCGACCTCCTCGAGGGGATGCGGGCAACAGATATCCTCGCACCACCGACGGACTGTCTCGCGCCGATCACCGCCGAACTCGTTGAGGCCGGGCTTCGCAAGGAGTACGATGCGGACTTTTATGCCGCGGCGACCCGGGACGCCGAGGTCCACGGCGGTGACCCGTTCATCGTGGAGGCCGGAATCGCCTACGGTGGAGAGATCCCGTCGGAGGGAAGCGTCGAGCTGCTTCGGTTCGCCAACCGGGTGCCGTTGGTCTACCAGCGGGGCGCCTGTGCGACGACCGACGTGATCCGCACCATCGGCTGGCGGAACTACGGACTCGACCAACCCGGCGGGTCGGGGATGCCGAACGGCCCGGCGGTCATCTCGATCCACGTCGCCTCGACGAACGTCCCGTTCACGAGTGAGTCGAAAGACGCCCTCGCGAACGTCCCGGCGATAGAAGACGAGATCGAGCTCGCGGTGCGTGAGGCTGCCCGCGAGCTCAAATCGTATCTGAACAAGCGCCGGTCGATGAAACAGCGTCGGGAGAAACAGAACGTCCTCGGCACGATCCTCCCCGAGATGGCCGAGAAGGTCGCAGAGGTGACGGGGCGTGAACGGCCCGACATCGACAGCGCTCTCGCACGGATCATGAACAACGTCAGCGTCGAGCGCGGGGTCGACGGTCGGTCGGTCACTCTCGCGGTCGAAAATCACTCCGACGTCGGTGAGACACTCGAGGTGACAGACATCGTCTCCGCCGAGCCGCAGGACCTCTCTGCGGGGTCGGTCGTCGAGATGGACAACGAGTGGTTCGTCCAGTGGACCGTCGACGTGGCCGCCGGTGCGGAAGCAACGCTGACGTACACGACGGACCCAGACGCCGACTTCGACGTCAGCGTTGGCGGTGTCGACGCGGACAAACTCACGGTGAACACCTGATATGACGACAGCAACCGACGCACGCGAGCAGCTCATCGACCTCGCTGCCGAGTTCTACGACCAGTTCGCCGGCGGCACGATCCCGGAGATGGAGCTGCCGACACGGACGAAGAGCAACATCGAGTACGACGAAGAAAGCGGTGTCTGGACGTACGGCGACCGGACGTCGACGCGCACCGCGAACTCCGTTCGTGGGGCGCGAAAGCTGCTGAAAGCCACCTACACCATCGAGTTCCTCGCTGACCAGCTCGATCAGGATCGCTCGTCGACGCTGCGTGAGCTGTATTACCTCTCAGAGTCGTGGGACAACGACGAGGCACAGTTCTCGACGCAAGACGAGTCGAACGACCTCGTCGAGGATCTCGAGGTCGTCACCGGCGTCACGCGAGAGGACTTCCACATGCGTCCCGAAGAGTCGGGAGCGACACTCATGGGACCGCTCCGCATCCGCGAACAGACGCGGCGCGGCGAGCGCGAAATCCACTGTCAAGAAGACGTCGGCGAGGGCGGCTATCAGATACCGAACAACCCGGACATGATCGAGTTCCTTGACGACGACATCGCCTTCGCGCTGGCCGTCGAGACCGGTGGCATGCGCGACCGACTCGTCGAGAACGGCTTCGATGAGGCGTACGACTGTCTTGTGGTGCATCTCAAGGGGCAACCGGCACGTGCGACCCGTCGGATCACGAAGCGGGTCCACGACGAACTCGACGTCCCAGTGGCGGTGTTCACCGACGGCGACCCGTGGTCGTATCGGATCTATGGCTCGGTGGCGTACGGCTCTATCAAGTCTGCACATCTCTCCGAGTACCTCGCGACACCGGAGGCCGCGTTCGTCGGCATCCGACCGCAGGACATCGTCGAGTACGACCTCCCGGCGGACCCGCTTTCCGACTCGGACGTGAACGCGTTGGAGTCGGAGCTCGAAGACCCACGGTTCCAGACGGCGTACTGGCGCGAACAGATCGACCTCCAGCTCGAGATTGGAAAGAAATCAGAACAACAGTCGCTCGCCAGCCGCGGTCTCGACTTTGTCACCGATACCTACCTGCCCGAGCGACTCGGCGAGATGGGTATCCTCTGAGCGGTACGGTAGCGATTGCGCCTCTCACTCGTTCGCGTAGACTATCTCGGCTATCTCGCGGCGCTCACCGTCTGCTGTGTCGCCCCCGTACACGTAGCGGACGCCGTCTGCTTCATCAGCCGTCGCGTTGTGCGAGCCATCACAGAATATTCCGTCCGAAGAAAGTCCACACTGACAGATGTACACCGCGCCGTCGTCACCGAGGTCGTCTTCGGTGAGCGGTTGTGGACCCGTTGCCTCGTGTGTCACTTCACGTGTCATAGTGACACATAGACACGGTGGGGCATAGTCCTTGGGACACGAGCCGAGATCGAAGGGGCAGCACAACGGGTTTGACTCCGGGCCTCTTAGGTGTGGTATGAGCTCACCAAGTGAGTCAGACGCAGTCGACTCTGACCTCTCAGAAGACGAGTGGCGTGAACGACTGTCCCCGGAGGCGTACCGCGTGCTCCGTGAGAGCGGCACCGAAGCACGGTTTTCTGGTGCGTACGTCGACCACGACGAAGACGGAACGTATCACTGTGCCGCCTGCGGACAGCTGCTCTTCGACGCCGAGACAAAGTATCACTCCGGATGCGGCTGGCCGGCCTTCTACGCCGCCGAGTCCGATGCGGTAACGCGGACTCTCGACACGAGCAACGGCATGCGGCGGACCGAAGTTCGGTGTGCAGCGTGCGACTCACACCTCGGGCACGTGTTCGAGGACGGTCCAGAGCCAACGGGCGAGCGGTTCTGTATCAACTCTGTCGCGATGACGTTCGACGAGGATTGACATCCTCCCCGGGCTAAAGCGCGAGGCTTTCGCCTCGAATTTTCCGTAAGCGGTGATGAGGAAGTGTCGGGTCGCATCGCATCAGTTGTACTGATCGGCGCTGAGCTGGCTCACGTCGCGAGCGGGAGCCGAATCGCGAAGACCGACCCTTTTGGATCGTTATCTTCGACCCACACCTCGCCGCCGTACCCCTCGACGAGTGACCGAACGAGGTAGAGTCCGATGCCGGCACCCGGGCTGTCGAGCCCCTTCTCACCTTTCCCGAAGATTTCCTCACGCTGGGCTTGGGGAACACCCGGTCCGTTGTCGGCGATCCGAACGACGGCAGCTTGGTCGGGCTCGTCCACTCGGGCGGTTACGTCGACGACTGCGGGCGTTTCGTCGTTGTGTTGTACGGCGTTCCGCATGACGTTCCGGAACACAGACCCCAGCATCTCGTCTGCAAGCACCTCAATCGATGGGATCGAGCCATCCACAGTGAATACCGCCTCGGAGTACGACGACCGAACCTCCTCGACCTGCTGGGTGAGGACACGGTCGAGCCCCACGATCTCCGGCTCGGCGTCGTCGCGCAACATGACCCGCGAGAGGTCTCGGACCGTAGTCGTCAACCCGACCGCGCTCTCGGTGTTCTCTTTGATGATCTCGAGATACGACTCGCCTTCCTCGTCGACGTGATCGTCGAGGAGCTCAGCGTACGCCTCGACGAGTTGGAGGTCGTTTCGAATGTCGTGACGCATCACCTGGTTCAACAGGCGAAGGTCGTCTCGCTGTCGTTTGAGGCGGGCTTCGGGGTCCGATGAGTCGCCCATGTACCGGGTCGAAGACGGCCACTGACGTAGTTCTTTCAGTCAGACGTGACAATCGATCAATCAGATCGGAGCATCGGCCGTTCTTCGAGGAACATCTCGATCCGATCTGTTGCCTCCTTTAGTTCTCGCATCGAGGTCGCATACGAGACGCGAAGGTGGCCCTCACCACCCGCGCCGAACACCGATCCGGGGACGACAGCAACACCCTGCGACTCAAGCAGCGCCTCGGCGAAGGCCTCGTCGTCGCCGCCACAGCGGGGAAACGCGTAGAACGCGCCGCCCGGCTCGAACGTATCGAGACCCATCTCGTTGAACCGCGACACGACGAGGCGACGACGGCGATTGTATTCGTCGACCATTCGGGTGACCTCCTCTTCACACGAGCGAAGCGCCTCCACGGCGGCGTGTTGCGCGGTCGTCGGCGCCGAGAGCATCGTGTACTGGTGGATCCGATTCATCGCGTCGATGGCCGACGCCGGACCAAGTGCGTACCCTAATCGGAGCCCAGTCATGGCGTACGCCTTTGAGAATCCGTTAACGACCACCGTTCGTTCTCGCATCCCCGGTTGCGTCGCGATCGAGGCGTGGTCCCGCTCGTAGGTGAGCGCCGCGTAGATCTCGTCGGCCACCACCCGCAGGTCGTTCGCTCGACAGAACGCGGCGACGTCGGCGAGCTGATCGTCCGACATCGTCGCGCCCGTCGGATTGTTCGGGTAACAACAGACGAGGAGGTCCGCGTCGGCGGCACCGGCGGCCTCCAGTCGCTCGGGGGTGAGTGCAAAGTCGTCTGCGGCATCCGTGGGCACCGCGAGCGGCTCACCGCCAGCGAGTTCGACGCCCGGGGCGTACGAGATGTACGTCGGCTCGTGCAGCGCCACGACGTCACCCGGATCAACGAGGGCCCGAAACGCCAAATCGACAGCCTCCGAGGCGCCCGTCGTGACGAGCACCTCCGTCTCGGGGTCGTACCGCTGGTCGTACCGCTCGTGGTGGTCAGCGATCCCCGATCGGAGCGGAGCCATCCCGCGGTTCGACGTATACGAGGTACGCCCGCGTTCGAGCGCTCCGATGGCAGCGTTTCGCGCGGCCCACGGCGCCGAAAAGTCGGGTTCACCGACGCCGAGTGAGATGACGTCGTCGCGCGCTTCGGCCAATTCGAAGAACTTTCGAATTCCTGACTCTGGAAGCTGGCGGGCGCGGTCAGCCGTTTTCATGGTGAAACTGAGAGCCGATCGTCGTCGTCGCCGTCGGCAAAGCGCACGCCCCCGTCTTTGTACGTCTCCATGATGTAGTGGGTGACCGTCTGGGTTACCTCGGGCATGGGTGCGACCTGCTCTGAGATGAACGCCGAGACGTCGTGCATCGAGCCACCAAGGACCTCGACTGCGAAGTCGTAATCACCGGAGACGAGGTGTAACGCGTCAACTGCGGGGAACCGAGCGATCCGGTCTGCGACCTGTTCGTAGCCGGTCTCGCGGTCGAGTTCGACGTTGATCTCGGCGACGGCGCGAATCTTCCCCTCGGGGGCACGGTCCCAGTCGACGACGGCTTGATAGCCGTGAACGATACCATCGGACTCGAGCGACTCGATGGCCGTCTCGACCGTGTCCGCGTCGAGACCGGTCTGAGCGGCGATATCCGCGATGTCCTCGCGGGCGTTCCGTGCCAACACGTCGAGTACCTCGCGCTCGGCTTCCATACGGACACATCTCGCGGCGAGGTTTTGAATATGGCGGCCGGCGGCGGCTCACGCGCGCCTACGTCGAGATGAAGTCTGGCTCGACGCGTTTCTCGTCGCGCTCGGCGACGAGGTGCTCGAGGAAGGCCTCGACCGGGACGTCACCGCGCTGGTTCTCGAATCGATCCCGCACGGAGACGGTTCCGGCATCCGCCTCGTCGTCACCGACGACGAGCATGTACGGGAGCCGGTCGTCGTGTGCGGCGCGGATCTTCCGGCCGACCGTCCAGTCGCGGTCCTCGACCTCGACACGGAAGCCCGCGTCGGCCAGCTCGTTTTTCACCCGATGAGCGTATCCCAGCGTCTCATCGGAGACCGGAAGGATCCTGACCTGCTCGGGAGCGAGCCAGAGGGGGAAGTCGCCGTCGAAGTGCTCGATGAGCACCATAAAGAACCGCTCGTAGCTGCCGTACAGTGCGCGGTGGATCATCACTGGTCGGTGCTCGTCGTTGTCCTCACCGGTGTAGGTGAGCCCGAATCGCTCCGGCATATTGAAATCGAGCTGCACCGTCGGACCGTCCCAGACGCGACCGAGTGCGTCCTCGAAGCCGAAGTCGATCTTCGGCCCGTAGAAGGCCCCGTCGCCGGGTTCGACGTCGTATTCGTAGCCGCCGGATTCGAGCACGTCGCGGAGCTGTGACTCCGCCGACTCCCAGATCTCGTCGCCGCCGACGGACTTCTCAGGGCGCGTGGCGAGTGCCACCTCGACTTCGAGATCGAGCGTCTCGACTACTTCGAAGATCATCCCGATCACGGACTCTATCTCGGCGCGGATCTGGTCGGGCCGAACGAAGAGGTGACCGTCGTCGATGGTGAACGACCAGACGCGCGAGAGCCCCGAGAGCTCGCCGCGCTGTTCTTTCCGGTACACCTTGCCGTTCTCGAAGTACCGCTCCGGGAGGTCGCGGTACGACCACGACTGCTGGTCGAATATCGTCGCGTGACCCGGACAGTTCATCGGCTTGAGGCCGTACTCCTCGTCGTTGACCTCGAGGAGGAACATGTCGTCTTTGTAGTTCTCGTAGTGGCCGGACTGCTTCCACAGCTCCGTCCGGAAGACGTGCGGCGTCTCGACCTCCTCGTAGCCGTGCTCGCGGTTGAGTTCGTTCGCGAACGTAGACAGCTCACGGAGGATCGTCTTTCCAGGAGGGTGATACAGGGGAAGCCCCGGTCCGGTCACCGTAGGGATCGAAAATAAATTCATCTCCTGGCCGATCTTTCGATGGTCGCGCTCTTTGGCTCGCTCGCGCATCTCGAGGTGTTCTTCAAGATCGCCCTCGGAGGCGAATGCCGTCCCGTACACGCGCGTCAGCGTGTCGTTTTCCTCGTCGCCGCGCCAGTAGGCGGCCGATACTTCGAGCAGCGCCGCGGCCCCGATCTCGCCCGTCGACTCGACGTGCGGCCCCCGGCACAGGTCCTGCCAGCCGTCCTGGATATAGAAGGTGACGGTGTCGTCGTCCGCCTCCTCGGCGAGGATCTGGCGTTTGTACTCGTTGTCGGCGTATATCTCCTCGGCGTCGGCGTGGCTTCGCTCGACCCGCTCGATGTCGTAGTCGGCCTCGATGATCGACGCCATCTCGGCTTCGATGGCGTCGAGGTCGTCTTCGTCGAGGTCCACATCGGTCACGTCGTAGTAGAACCCCTCGTCGGTGGGTGGACCGATCGTGAGCGTCGCGTCGGGAAACAACCGCTGGAGCGCCTGTGCGAACACGTGGGCGGCCGAATGGCGGAGCACGGTTAGGTACTCGTCTGACTGGTCGGTGACGATCTCCACGCGTGCGCCGTCGTGAACCGTCGCCTGACGCTCGACGAGCTCGCCGTCGATCTTCCCCGCGACGGTGTCGCGACCGAGCCCGGGGCCAATCTCGTAGGCGACGTCCTCGACTGTCGACCCGGCCGGTACGGTGAGTGTCGATCCGTCCGGGAGGACGACCGTCACGTCGGCCTGCGCATCGGTCTCGCTCATACCTCTCCGGAGCCGGACGAGCACAATAAGTGTGTTCGATCTGCCGGCGGCCGTCACCCGATCAGGCGATCGTGTTCGATCTTCATACACCTGTCTTCGACGACGTCGAGACCGTCAGCCTCCGCCGCCGCGACGGCGTCGTCGTGGTGAATGCCCAGCTGGAGCCACGCCGTTCCGGTATCACCGCGGTCGGCGTGTCGTGCTCGCACGGATTCGAGGATCGTCGGTACTTCTGCACTCGGCCGAAAGACGTCTACGACGTCGATCTGTGTCTCGACAGGTGCAAGCTCATCGTACGCGGGCTCCCCGAGGACGGCGTCGGCGAACGGGTTGATCGGGATCACACGGTAGCCGTGTCGTTGGAGGTACGCCGGGACGTCGTGTGCGGGCTTACCGGGCGTCGTCGAACAACCGACGACCGCGACCACCTCGGCGTCGAGCACACGACGAATGTCGGCATCATTAGAGAGTGGCATACCTCTGTATCGACCACCGAGCAGTATAACGATTGGTGGCTCACTCCAGCGTGGCGACGATCTCGTTGCCGTCCTCTGTGAGGCGGACCGTCGCATCGAAGAGCGGGGCAAGCGTTCGAAGGCTCTGATCATCGTGTGCGGTCCAATCGATAGTGTATAAGCCGACTCCGCCGGCGTGTTCGACCCGACGGGTGAAGACGTGGAGGAACCGAAACACCGTCTCGAGGTCGGCGTACGCGAGCAGCGTCGACACCGAGTGAAGGGTAACTCGTGAACGACCGACGCCCTCGTGTTCGAGTCGTTCGAGCGTCTCCGAGAGCGCAACACCGATCTGGGTCAACTCTGCAGGGGACGCAACGTACCTTATGTGATCGGTATCGTTGACACACGCACCGCGATCACGCGTCACGCAGTCGATGATCGAGAGCGACGACTCACCCACGTTCGTACGGTCGTAGACCTCATCCCGGACCGCATCGGCTTCCGTAGTGGCCGTCACAGCGATGCCGAACGCTCCCGACTCGATACCGGTCGCGAGCGCGTCGGTAACGAACCGCTCTGCTGTCGCAAGGCAAGTCGAACTGACGAGGAGACTCGTAGCTGGATCGACAGACGCATCGAGCAGTTCGGTGAGACCGTACATAGCGGTTGTGGGGATGACCGACGAGACAGGCTCACTGACAAGCGATCTGTCGACCGGTTCGTACCAGTCACTACTGCTTCGACAGATCATATATTTGTTGTGATGTCTCGAGTAGTCTCGTCTGTGAGACGTGGGCCGACAAATCGCGGGAGTTAAAACCGCTACCCGGGTACTGTGGGTCGAAGGGCGCTTAGCTCAGTCTGGATAGAGTGCTTGGCTTCGGACCAAGTTGTCGCGGGTTCAAATCCTGCAGCGCCCATCCTGCCGCATAATAAAGCTACTGGCGCTTGACTATCTGGAGAGCCCTCAGCCTCGCGCGCAGTCAACTCCACTACCTCTGACATCACCCTTGTTCAATAGTTTGTGTCTCCAATAGAATTATTTCACCCCAGTGCCAACCGCCACGTATGACAGATGAATCTGGGGCCGAACTCTGGAAAGAGCACCAGAGTGCCTTTGATCGCGTGCGCGCGGTCGCCGTTACAGTTTCCGAGCCCAAACCGGCTGACTGGATTGCGGAGCAGGCCCACGTCGCGGGAAATACTGCGCGCGACCATCTCCAGCGCCTCGTCGAGATGAACGTTCTCCGAACCGCTACCGGAGGGACCGCAACCCGATACGAGCCCGACCCGCTCTACACGCGAATGCAAGCTCTCCGCGACCTCCTCGACAACCGGACCCGCGACGACCTTCTCGAACTGCGTGGCGACCTACAGGAGCAGGTCGAGGAGTGGAAGATGAAGTACGACACGGATTCACCGAGCGAGCTTCGCGAGCGGGCGGCACATACCGATACTGCCGAGGCAACGCGAGAGATGCGCCGAACTGCGAACGACTGGAACATCATCGCGTATCGTCTCCAACTTGTAGAGGACGCTATCGAGCATTACTCTGACTACGCTGGAAGTACCCCGGCACCTGCCTAACCGGATGTTCGCGTTCGACGGCGGCTATGACCCTGGACAGGCATCGCACACGATTCTACTCGAACTCAGACGCACGATTGAGCGACACCCTGCCGTCCAACATGCGAGTGGTGAGCCGCCCGGCCAATTTATCCGTATCGTTGCGACAGTTGACCCTGCTATCCTCGGCAGCGAAGCGGACGAGGGAACACTCACTCTTCGGTGGTACGCGGGCGAGGCTGCCGACACAGACCCAGAGTTCGCCTTTCATTACAGCGAAAGTTCAGGCTTCGACCGTGGATGGCACCACGAGCCGAATCCGCACGTAGATGGATGGGCACATTATCAAGAACGTCTCTTCGCGGACGATGAATACGAGTATGAGGCGGTCTCTTTCGACAGTCTCCAGCCAGTACCGTTGCTCTGGGGAATTCTCGACCGTCTCGAAACCCGTCTCACCGACCGCTAAGCATTCTCATCGGAGTGGCTGAGAGAGAAAATCAATGGAGTCGCTATGGAGTATCCGAGTGCCCCTCTATTGTTTGCCACAGGACAAATGCGTTTGTAATGCGGCGTGGAACATTCTTTCTTGCGGCCTCGAAGACGTAGGAGTGGGATGCTCCGAAGGAACGTCCCCAGAAATCGAAGATTTCTGGTGTGCGGACGAATCGCACAGAGATTCGTCAACGCCTGTGGAGACTGCGCTCCCTGCGGATACACCTGTGTCTGCAAAGCGCGTTTGTCGAGGGAACCTCGACAGGCTGTCAGACGCAGTCTGACAACGTCATGGAAGCAGGAAGCCCCACCCTCAGCGAGCGCGTCAGCGCGAGCAGGGTGGGGTAGTTCACCAAGACTGCCTGTAGCACTCGGAGGTCGTCGCCGCCGGTAACGGTGAGGTCGATGTCCTTGGTCGTCTCCTTGAGACCGCGGAACGACATCGCACCGCCCCCGATCAGATAGACGGTCAGTTCGGTTTCGAGCTGCCTGCCGACCCGTCGCAGCTCAGACTCGATGTACTCGCTGTCGAATCGCCGCTTCATACTGCCACCCCGTATTCGTCGGCAAGCTCACGGAACTGTTCCCATCGCGGGAGGCGTCCCGACCGACTCTCCCCCTCGGTATCAAGATACTCAAGCAGGTTCGAGACCCGTTCGTCGACCTCGTACGTTTCGGCGGCTTCAAGCAACCCGTCGCGGTCGATTGCCGTCTCGCCGATCAAGAGGAGGCAGTAGGACTGTGAGCGCGTTCCATCGTCGATCACGAGCATGTGACAACACAACTCCGCCGGCGATACCTCATCGATCGACTCTGAGTACAGGTAATACCGACGCTGGCGAGTCATCAACGGGAGATCGTACGTTTGGAACTGTTCCGGCCCCGTCAGGTGGAACGCGTCCTCTTTGATCTCAGCGCGAGTCTGGACGAGAAACTCGTCCAATGATTCCCAGAGAATTGTGAACGACTCCGCGTGATCTTTGACGCAGTGTCTGTGTCGCACGTGCGCAAACTCACGGGCCACGATAGATAGCGCCTCGAATTTGTCGTTGAGCGTGTATGTCCCATCCGACTTGTAGATTATCCCACGGTTCTCCAGCGGGGATAGCGATCGATGTACAGTGCTTCGATGGACATTGACTTGCTCTGCAAGGTGGGTGGCAGTCGCCGGTGACTCCAGGTGGTACAGAATACGCAGCGTTGTACCGCCAAGCAGCTCTGGAAACGGAATATGAGTGTACTGATGGACGAAACTGTCGAACAGTTCGATGGCGCGGGCGTCTGATCGATTGATCTGCTTTTGTTTTCCCTCGCGACTGGTGTGAACCAACCCCTTTGATTCCATTCGGGAAACGAGTTCAGACGTGTAACTGCGGCTTCGGTTGAGCTCCTCGGCCAGTTCCGAAACTGTTGACTCACCATGAAGAGCTTCTAGCGCCTGAAGTTCTGCCTCAGTATACACTATGTTGCGTATTTACGAACTCATTATAAATAAGTTTGGCATTTTGCACCATCTATCCGTCAGTCAACTGAGCCGAGTGAAACGCCTTGGGGTCAAGCCCCGTGGCACCCACGTTGCGTACTCTGTGAACCAGCGTCAACTACCCCCTCCCACAACGCCTCAGCCGTGGGAGGATGTCAATGGTAGATTGCTGGCTGCACTACGTTATCCTCCCGTCGAGACAACAGAACGAGCGAACGCTGCCCAGCGGCGGTTTGACACTCTTTCTGACCGGGTGTCATCGGTAGACATAGACGAGCCCCACCCTGAGTGAGGTATCTGATCGAGTATGCAATCTACGCTTTTGGCGTAACTGGTTCTGTTAATCTCTTCAAATGCTGATAGGACCGGCCAAAGAGATACACGGCGTGTATCTCGCACTCATCGCTTTCTGATTACAGCGATTCAACTCGGTCAGTACAGGAGTGTTATCTTTTTGCGTTCTCTGGCTTTAATCCGTATTCCTCTGGGTTGTACTCACCGAGAGCGAGGACAGACAGGATCAACGCTACAGACGCAGCTAGTGAAACCCAGAACATATCTAACCTGAGTGGGCCAACAGTGCTCAGAGTCCTGCCTGGGCTAGAAAACGCGATCGTCAGTGTTGCCACGCATCCTCCGACAATTGGGAGTCGATAGTGGTGGATTTTCGTTAATATTCGAAGCACACTTCACTAATTTCTGCAGTTCCTAGTGCTAATAGTATTTTGGAGGAAGATGTTATAGAACGTTCACAAACTGTTGTTTGCAATCGAAATAGGTGTGAATTAGCTGTGAGAAATAGTATGCGAGCCGACCGACAGAAATCCTCCCAGTTCCAAGTGATGTTCTGAGTGGCTTGCAAGATACAGAGCGCAAATGCAGCGACTACAAGCTGGATCAATCGTACGATACAGAATGTGTAGCAATCACAGACTTCGGGGTGCAGAGCGCTTGGGGTCCGGGCAAGTATGAGCCCCTCCCCGCTCGTCGGAGTATTTGCGCCCGATGAACCGATCATCAAGACTTCCAATGATTGTCGTATATAGCATTTTATTCGAAGTGTATGACCGTTCGCCGGCTCGGTTCAATATCTCACTGAGGGGTACTGAATCGCCTGTTGGAGCCGTTATTTCTATTTCTCCACATTGTCTAATTAATTTTTCATGGGTGATTGGGAACTCTACCGATTCGTCGATTACCTGTCTGATATTCGTATACTCCATCTTAATCGTGAGGGAGCGTCGTATTCCTTAGTGACCCACCACAGTCGGGACACTCACTTGTATTGACCCCGTCTTCGAATCCATTTCCACAGCCGCGGCAGACGTACAGCGTTATCACAGATGGATTTGGATTGAGTTCGGACACTAATAATGTCAAGGCTCTGTATGAATATCAAACTACAGTTTATTTCAGTTAATCAATTGTGAGAGCTGGAGTCACAGAAAGGCGTTGTCGTGCTGACTACAACCTCTGTATCTCGCACGACGCTCCTGACAGCTAGCAAGTAAGTCTGTAGCTTGACCAGTAGGTGAGTCTTCTGCACAGCGCATCTCTATCAGGCGACTTTTGTAACATTGCTATCACTACAATATGATAAGACTAACTTTTCGGAAAATAATTATTGTAACATAGATAAAGAATAATGTTAATAATAACGAAATTATTCCTTCAAAAGCTTTCTTTTTGCCTATTTGGCGTGGATTATCGTACTCACGTACCTCATTTGTAATTTTGACTACCGTAGTTATGCCTGATCGTGCTGCCCAAGCCGCAATAATCCCACTAAGCAGTGTTAGCCAAAATCCTGCTTCAGGTCGAGAACTCCCAGCCAACGGTACAATCCAGAAGAGGTGTTCTACAAACATATAGTATGATTTATAGTTATTATAGTGACTTTATTCGATATCTCTGCTAGTCACCGATCTCCTTACTTGAGCTTATCGCGCCATCTCAGTGAGTTTTGATTCAGCTCTTCTACGGCCGGTTGTCCTCGTGTGAGCATCCGGTCAGCGATCTCAATCGCCTGTTGCAGGTCCTCTCGAGAGAGCTGCTTGTACGCAGGGCGGCGCTTAACATGGCTGTACCATTCGTCTTCAAACAGATTATCAAGTACGACGCGACTGAAACAGTGGTCGAGGTGAATCGGCCAGCCGTCGCCACTCTGTGCTTTTGCTGGTAGCTTCTGATTCACCTTACGGTCGTACTCCGCGCGCAACTGCGAGAGATCCTCGCCACTGAGCGTTTCCTGCCCCATCCTGCGTCGTAGTTGGATTGAGCCCGTTTGAGCCGTTTGCTTTCGTTCCGTCTGAGTCGATAGACGCACGTGTCTGCCTGACTCGAGCGCCGTTTGCAACACGCTTCCAGCAATTAGTCACTCGTTGCGAAAACACGAGCGTCCGTTTTTTTGAGTCTACTCTCCACGGACTGACCTGGCTAGCACGAGCTGGGATTCACGGGCTGGGCAAACTCCGGACTGCAAAACAACATCTGGTCGCGAGCCGCCAGGACACGTCTGAGACCTAAGCGCGACTGCTGGCAACGCCGAGCGGGTACCGCGCTTCTGCGCTGGTAGCGCTCTGATCACCTCCGCCACGCTCTCAGGGTCATAGCAGGACATGCCACTCTCGAGCAGGCGTGAACGGCTCGGTACACCTCCGTGGGGAGTACTCACTTTCACCCCGGTTCCCTCAGCCTTTATACGGACTGTATCGTAGCACGAGGTGGAATCCCTGGGTCTGTCACACGCTCCAGGTGATTCCCCCTCCCCTATGCCAGACGTGACGCCTGATAGTGGCCGGTGCCCGTTCTGTAAAACCGATCTGAGCGGTGGAGCTATCCTCATCGCCTACGAGGTCGACGACGAGCGGCGCGTCTTCATCGAGTGTCCTGACTGCGAACAGCCTGTCGCCCCACAGTAATCGTCGCGAGCCACCCCAGTCTCTGTGAGTCGGGTCGCGTTAACTTTGGCGTGAATTGTGGTAGACCACGAGGGCTTCGAGCCATTCTTGAGCCGTCTCAAGCGCGACATTGCTGAAACTATTCGCAAACGAGGGGGTTCGGCGTTCTATTTCCCAAAAGACACGTTCAATTGTATTCCGATTTCCATGACGAATTACCTGAAATCGATAGCCGTCTTCGGCGAGAACTGGTCCGAGATAGTCTGCGTCATCGACCAGAAATTCAACGGTGTCGAGCTGATAACGCCGGTGTAATTCGCTCAGAAACCATCATGTTGTCTGCTTATTTGCCGTCGGATAGAGACTCAGCTGAAGGATCTCGTTCGTATACGGATCAACCGCGCCGTACAGCCAGAACTTCTGGTCGTGGAGGCGGATCATCTTTTCATCAACCGCGAGTGGATCCTCGGAAACGGCCGAGATCGGCTGTAGATCAGCTTTATGAACCCAGTTGTGGATCGCGACATGGCTTCGATCGATCCCAAATAGTTCAAGATATTTACTCACCTCTCGAAGTGACATACCGGCCAAGTGACAGCTGATTCCTATTTCAATCGCCCAGCGCGGTGTTCGACCTCGCTCCACAGACGACAAGTCGATCCGCGTAGTATGTTCGCTGAGGCGGTCGAATTCTGGCATAAGCACTCAGAAATCGTCCGCCTCATACTCTAACTTAACGCGACCGCTAATTGATTACTCGATTTCTAACTGACCGCTCCCGCCGTCCCCCTCATTGCCGTTCTCGTTCCATTCGAGTTCGAACTCGATACTCAATTCACCGGGCCCATCCGTTGGCCCCTCGCGTTCGGCTTTGACCTCAAATGTCGGGCGCGCTGGTGGTTCCATTGTCACGGACTCAGAACCGGATTTGAGTGTGACAGCATCCCCTTGTTCGAGCTTATCGGCGACGCTGCGGAGATACGAGGCGATTTCTTCTCGGGTCTGGTCACTCTCTGATTTGAACAGGACTTCTTCAGACATAATGAATGATATGCGGCCTGCACCGATAAGTGAACTCCCTGTGTTGACCGATCCTTCCTGAGTCGATTATGGAAGTAATTCTGTGCGAGATGCGCGCGCTGTATTCAGCAACGTCCTCTCAAACTGCTCAACAGCTGTCAGTACCGGTGTGACCGATACAGAGGATGGATTGAGCACAGAGATACCGTTCGAGAACTCAGGTCGTCACCGGGAGTACCATGATGCCACACGGATAATCAGTTCACGCTCTTCGACAGTTCAGCCCCCGCCTTGAATTTCACTTCCTCTGACACACTCGCAGCGTTCACCAAGTGCAACACTGGTGCATCCACCGCCACGTGCGTCACGAACCGATAATTCTCTCCTGGCTCACTATCATCACCTCTGGTCTCCCCACCTCGACTGGTGATGACATCGAGGATATCATCCGCCAACTCAGCGTCACCGCCCTCAACGAACTCCTCAACAGTGCCTGAATCAATCCGCGCCCCCCGGAGCGAACGCTCACCAGACACCGACCGCTTCACCAAGTCACCGAACCCGTCACCATCAGCCGAGAAATCGAAGCAGCACTCGATACCAACCACCTCCGTCGGACCAGCCATCGACAACACCGTCACCGACTCCTCGTACAGCGCAGCGTCGTCGATGACCCATCCACCCATGTACACAAGCTGGCCGTTGCTCTCACACCGCTGGACGTACAACAATGCCGGAAACGGCTTCGGACACCGCGGCGGCTGCACCATCACCTGATACACCAACACGCCTGTCGACGAACCAGACTCCGTCGTCCGCGCCCACACTCCCGGCCCGCACGGGTCATCATCGACAGTCGCACAGACCTTCGCAGACGTATCTGAAGCCTCCGGTGGCGTATTGGTGACCACGACCGTCCCGTCGTCCGCACGAATGGTCTCTAGACCCCCACCCGTGTCAAATGGCCCAGTTAGGTTGGCCTCTAAGTGCGTCGACGCACACGTAAGTTCGAGCCCAATCCCCGACCCGCTCGATTCAGAGCACTCATCATCGGCGTCGTCATCGTCATCATCGCCATTAGCTACTGTCCGACCTTCCCCCCACGCGTACACATTCCCCTCGCCATCAGACCGACCCGTCATGTAGTCGATGAACCGCTCCGGCGTCACCGCCTCACGAATGCTCCCATTCCCACCCGGAACCTCCGCGTCAGGCAAACACACCGAGAACCGCTCAGCAACAATCGGCTTCCCACCCAGATACGAGACGAGCTCAGCGTCCTCCTCAGAACCGTTACCGACAGCATCAGAATCTGAATCCGTATCACCCGCCCGCGTATTCGGCTTGTTGCTCCGCGACGAATTGTAGTCCTGAGCCATCACCGCAGAAGACGTAACCCACCCCTCCAACTCAACATCCCCAAGCTGACCAGCAGACACCGTCGGAGTCAACCGACTCACGTGCGGACTCCCCGGAGCCATCATAAACGTGACTTCCGTGTCATCATCATTCCAGTCTGTCCCTGCGAACACTGCCGCAGGCGATGAGCCCGTGTCCGTCACTGACGACGCAACTTGATTCAGACAGCCAGCGAGTCCCCCAACTACAATAACCCCGCTCGCTGCGAGTAGTGACCGACGGCTGACGGTCGTACGTGGCACAGTATTTCGGTGGTTGTGGCGTCTCTCTGAATACATAATCAAACAGTAGAGGGTACGCGCTATTATAACTTTTCTTATATTTGTGGCTTGTTAACAGGAAATTGGAGGCCGACTTGCGCCCTGTATGCAGCAACTGCCGCGGCAACTAGTCGATTTCTGTCAGAAGGCTCATGACCGATACAGAGCGTGCGTTCAGCAACTGGTGGTAATACGTTGCTCATCCTGGGACGACCGAACCACCATTTTATCCACCCCTTGACCGTAATTACTGTATGATATCACGAATTCTCGTTCCGATGGACGACTCGGAGATGGCCCAGCGAGCACTTGAGTACGTCTTTGAAAATCATCCCGGCGCGGAAATTACTGTCTTGAACGTCGTTGGCGGACCGTCACCGTGGGGTAGAGAAGCCACGTCACTTGCGCTTGAGGAGGACATTGAGGAGGCCGCCGAGGAGCGCGCCAAGGAGGTGTTCAATGACGCTCAGGAACTCGCCGACAAGTATGACGTCGAGATCACTACCGAGGTTCAGTTGGGACATCCGGCTCGGGCGATCGTGAATAGAGCCGACGACTTTGATGCGGTCGTAATCGGAAGCCACGGCGGCTCGTTGGTCGATCGACTGGTCATCGGAAACGTTGCCCAGAAAGTATTCCGTAACTCGCCCGTTCCTGTCATCGTCGCTCGGTGAGTGGCGGCGACTGGGGCCGATGGACAAAGGTGCCTCTGGAACCGTCGGCAAACGGGATAATGACCAGTCCTACCGCTATCTGTCCCACTCAGGTCAGTTTCTGTCTAAATCGACTTCAGTGGTAGATACGCGCCTTCAGTATTGCAATCTATTGAGGGAAAATAGGCAAGGTGGGCATCCAACTTACACAGCAGGGGAGACTGCTCAATTGACCTCGCCCGATGGTGGTGAGCGCTGGATTATATTATAATACCAACATTTTCATAGAGGTTTTTGTTCTAATCAAACGAGTAACAGAACAGGTGATTGGCACTCGCAGTCTTATACGGCCTGCTATACCGTCCAATAGCGGGCGGTAGTCAGGTGCAAGACTCGCGCTCTGTATTCAGCAGCATCTTTGCCACCTACTCAGTCCCTGTCAATAACGGTGTGACCGATACAGAGGTTATACCGGTCACTCGACCTTCTCGGCATTCGGTGTACGTAGAGCAGAACTGGTGACGAGTTAGGCTATTGTTCAGAGATTCTATTATTTGGGGGGCGTTCAGTAGCAGACCTTTACACTTGGAACTCTACGAGACAGATAATGGCTACTGAGGCGACCTTCACCGTTCCATCCGATCAGTTCCCCCTCGGAACCGTGTTCGCTCAACTACCGAACGTGACGGTCACACTGGAGCGACTGATCCCCGCTCGGGACGTGGTGATTCCCTACTTTTGGGTGCGAGGAACCGAAGTTGACGATATTGAGAGCGCGTTCACCGAGCATCCGGGCGTGAAGGCGATTCGGCTCGTTGACTCTGTCGAGGACGAGTACCTGTTAAGCGTTGAGTGGGCGCTAGACTACGACGACGTGCTGACTATACTGGCGGAGACAAGGGTGCTACTGGTTGAGGCCACCGGGACAACCCAACAGTGGACGTTCGAGACCCGAGGTGATAATCGAAGTGACATCTCAGCCTTTCACGAGCGCTGTCGAGAGGTTGACATTCCGATCACACTGACGAAGTTACACGCACTTACACCGGTTGAGACGGCGACCGAAACCGCTCTCACTGACACCCAACAGGAGGCGCTGATGCTTGCCTACGAGCGTGGGTACTTCGAGTCTCCCCGCGAGGTAACGTTAGAAGCTCTTGGCGAGGAACTCGGCATCTCACAGCAGGCCGTCGGCTCACGCCTTCGAGGGGGCATCAACAACGACCTCGGGAGCACGCTCTCCGCTCTTACAGCCTGACTCCAGACCAGGCGTTTAAAAACGGGTTGTGTATGAAAGAATCAGAGTGATTATCCTCGTCAATCTACAATCGCAAGATGAGTGTACTCGATACCACCGATGAAACTGTAGTGCTATGATTGAGCAAATCATCGGCGACGTAATACTACAGTCCCTTCCAACGATTCCGTCAGAGGCGACTGGATAGCCCCATGTTGATTTCTGAGATTGACGACTCATCCTATCTTGATGTAGTGGATGACCTCTTCCTTGGATTTGGCCGGGACAATACGTTCGAAACCTGGAACCAGGCTGTCGTCGAGGTGACGGGCTACTCTGACGCTGAACTGGCGACTATGTCCCCGGCAGACTTCTTCGAGGAACCGGTAGCGAGTCGGGTCACCGAGGCGCTCGCAAACGCGTTCGAAACCGATAAGACTGTTATCGAAGCGAACCTGCTGACAGCAGACGGTTCGCGGGTTCCCTACGAGTTCAACATACACCGTGTTCCCGAAGACCGATCTGTCGCCGTTGTCGCTCTCGGGCGGGATGTCTCCGCGCGTAAGGAGCCCGCGCGCGAGCAACTCAAACACCGCGAGACCGTCCTAAGAGAACTCTATCAGATCACCGCCGACCGCGACCGCTCGTTCACCGATCAAGTCGAGACACTGCTCGCGCTGGGCCGGCGTGAGCTCGACACGGAGTACGGTTCATTCTCGGAGATCCGAAAGGACGAGTGTATCTTCGAAGTGGTCGATGCAGTCGACGAGAGTATTGCTGCCGGGGATGTCGTTCCTGTTGAAGCGACGAAGTGCGAAATCACCGCGAGCCAAGAGCAGACGCTCGTTCTGGGCGACATCAGTCGTGATGCACCCGAGGAAACTGATCGAGTCGGCTATACCGACTTGGGGATTTCCTGTTATGTCGGTGCGCCAGTATACGACGATGACGGCGTATACGGAACCTTCTGTTTCTACGACACCGAGCCCCGAAACGGACAGTTCTCGGACTGGGAGGTGACACTGGTCGATCTGATGAGTCGTTGGGTGGCTTACGAACTCCAACGGCGACAGACGATTGAGCAACGGAAACAGCAGAACGAGAGATTGGATCAATTTGCCGGCATCGTCTCACACGATCTGCGGAATCCGTTGACTGCGCTCCACGGGTGGCTCGATCTAGCCGAGGAGACGGGCGATCCAGAGCATTTCAACCGCTGTTACCGATCCATCGACCGGATGGAGACGCTTATCGATGATCTCCTGACGCTGGCACGTAATGGTTCGGAGATTGACGACGCAGAGCCAGTCGCGCCCGGACAACTCGCCAGAGTGACTTGGGAATTCGTCGGGACAGCGGGGGGCACGCTCTCCATCGATACAGACCAGACGGTGATGGCCGACAGATCACGGCTCCGGCAGTTGCTGGAGAACCTGTTCCGAAACGCTGTGGAACACGGCGGTGACGAAGTCGCGGTGACCGTAGGGGAACTCGACAACGGATTCTACGTCGCTGATGACGGGCGAGGGATTCCAGCAGACGAACGCGGGGTGGTGTTCGAGGAGAGTCACTCGACGACTCCCAATGGGACTGGGTTCGGACTGACCATCGTCCAAGAGATCATTGAGGCACATGGCTGGAAAATCCGGATTACAGAGAGCGCCACCGGTGGGGCTCGATTCGAGCTTACGGGCGTAGAACTCGTTGCGTGAGACAGTTGCCGTCCGTGAATGATTAGAGGTTCATCTGTACTGACCGATGGGATTGTCCTGATGGTGCTAGAGGGAGCCGATATGCGCGCTGTATTCAGCAGCGCCTCTGAGATTTCTTCAGTTTCTGACGAAAACCACGTGCGAGATACAGAGGATACAGTCAGCACGGGGACTGGGTTATTTTCTCCAAATAGATCCTGAATTAGCTGATAGAACGAGCGTGCTTACTGAACGCTGGAGCTGCTACCAATTCAGACAGGTGTCCAGACTGTCGTACAGGATACGGGGCGCGAACTCGTCGTCGGAACTGTACTTCGGTTCGGGTTGTGCGAACCAGTAGAACGGAGTCTGAGTGCTGTTCCGCTGTCGAGTTGTTCAAGCTATCAATAGATCAGCCAGCAACGGAATACGACAGCATCTCCCCGTACCGGATGGGATGTTTATTACGAAGCTCAACAGTTTACTACTGTGACTACGGATAGCAGCCTGTCACGGTTTACTGAACCTTCAGTAGTCGTTATGCAGTGGCTTGTACTTGCGACTGCATATTTTACCCTCCTACTGTTCCTGATCGGTATCTTCGATTTGCTGCTCGGGTTATGGACGCTCATCATAACCGGAAGCTTCACCGATCCGGTGGCCGTAATTGAACTCCTCGATACGGTATTGCTGTTGCTCATCATCGTTGAAGTCCACCGGACGCTGATCGCGTACGCTCGGAACGACCCTGTTGTGCGGATAGTGGTCGGGGCTGCGATCATTGCAATCGCCCGTGAGATTATCAGCTTCCGCGTCAGTGAGTTTGAGACAGTTATGGATGCCTTGACCGCTGCTGGCGGGTTCAGTCTCCTTCTTATCGGCCTCGTAATCGCGTACTTTTCAATCCGATACACTGAAATCCAAATCTCGGACAACACCTAATCCTCTTTTCATATACGAGGTATGCCATCGGGCCCATCAGGACAAACACTGCGGCAGTCACGGTGAGAAACAGTTCGTCCGAGTCAATAGCCAAGCTGTATAACAGTCCGATTCCGACGAGTACGTATAATCCCGCAAGCGTCCAAATCTCCCACTTTATACGATATAATACCTAGCAGCACGAATAAATGTCTCCCAAATGATTGCTCGGCTGTCCACAAAATAGATTATTGTTTAGATGCCACGTATCCACACCCTCCCCGGCCGATCTACTGTGACGGTCATTGTGGCTGGGTGAACAACACGACTCCGTGACACCTGGACACCACCTACCGCCATACCCTCCCTAGCCGATTCCGTACGCATCCGGTAGCTCTGTGAGCAATACGACTCCACGGTAGCCGGACACCACCTACCGCCACACCTTCCCCAGCCGATTCGCGAGTCGCCCCTGACGACTCGCTCATCCCTCGCACGCGCTCGCAGGCACGCCTCCGGCGACCTGCGAGGCGCGCGCCACCACGGGAGACCGACTCGTCTGAGCCACGGGGTACGTGATAGGGCAATCGCGTCTCACAGCATCGTCCACTGTACACAGTAGAACTACCACGCTGATGATGGCGACGGTGGAATATCTCAACTACGACGTCCTCGAAAAACGCGGGTGGGACCTCCACGACCGATCCACCTTCGAGAAGGCGGCACAGGCAGCCCTCGACGACACGGACTACGGTAGCATCGAGGTATCCACCGACGAGTCGATTCTCGAGGCAGCCGAGCGAGTGGAGCTCGGGTGGTCGTCGAAGTGTCTCAAAGGGCGGTGTGAACGGTGTGTTGCCGTCGTCATCGACGGAAACGTCACGATGGACACCGATCAAGAGTTCCTGACGCCCGCCGAGGTCGACACAGCCGACTACTGTTTGACGTGTCTCGCCACCCCCGAAAGCGGCCTCAAGCTCGTGTACGGTGTCGAGACCCACAACGCGCTCGCACACCGGGTGAAGTGATCCCCATTGCTCGTGAACACAGCCCAGATCTTCCACGAGTAAAAGAACCGCAGATAGGTTTATGATCGAACGATGATCATGAGTTGACGATGGCTGTCGCTCCGTTCCCCACCATACCTCCACACGACGCCGCAGACTCCGTGTTCGAATCGGGACACCTGTGGATCACGGAGTGGATTGCTGGTGATCCACTTCGATTTCAGCTCACCCACGACGGATTTCTCCGCTTTGGCGACGACGAGCGACTGTTCGCACACGAGGAGATCCCACTCAGCGTACAGACTGCCGTTCATACCGTTCAGAACGACTTCGATCGGTCGTCGTTCCAAGTGGCCGTCGACGATACTGAATCGGTGACGTTCCACGGAGTGGCGACACACAGTCGGACGCTCCCGTACGATCTCGACGACACCCCGGCGTTCATTGGAACAGCAATCTACGACGATACGTGGGGACAGGAACTGCCACCAGACACCGTCGAAAAGGTCTTTGATCGGGTCAATCTCACTACGGTGGATCCGGTCGAGAAGGAAACACGAGCGGCCGATATCGACCCGGAACGGTACCAACTACCGCCGTCTTCTTGGTTCGACGGGCGCGCGCCGGGCGTCGTATTTATCAACAAAGGCGGCGGACGAGCCCATCGAACGGATCTAGACGAAGCCGCACGCGCCGAGGTACACGAGACGGTGACGGTCGAATCAGCGAATGACGTGATACGACGGTGGGTAACCGACGAGTGGCTGACGAGCCGCATCAGCTCCTGTGGACCTGCGGGAACGGTCGAGGCTATCACCGACCACGCACTCCGACGACTGGCTCGGGAAGTCCCTGCAGTCGCTGCCCGGACGGGACACGCAGACACGTCGGTTTCGGCCGGAGCGCTCCGGTCGGCGCTTGCAGAACAGATCGCCGAGGAGGTCGGGTGACACGATAGGGTAGCACGGCATTCAAGTACGATGTGAGAGCGACGTGGAGGTGGTCGGAGTAGTTGTACTCATTACTGGGAGTACGAGCGAGCGAAGCACGACCCAGGTTAGGAATTGTCGCTCGGCTCGTCATCGTCGTGCGGACGGATGTGAAACGCTGTCACGCCCATGTTGTGACTCGCCTCGACTACGGGGGTCTCAAATGCAATAGGCACGGACTCGACGTAATCTGCGTTCTCGAAGGATATCGTCGCTAGGCCGTCTTCGACCTCGAGACGGGCATCGCCACGGTCGACGATGATGTCGATGGTATCGTCTCCAATGTCGGTGTGGACGAGTGGCGGCTTCGAAACCTGCGCCGCGAGGATCTCGTCGACGTCGTATCCGTTTCGGCGAGCCTCCTTCAACAGCCGATTGATCTTCTTCACCTTTCGTTTAGCCCTGAACTTCTCTCGCCCACGCTTTTCACGAGGTTGGTGAGACGGCCCGTCGCTCCGCCGGTGTGCCGGTCCCATCGGGCGGCGGCCTCCCGGCAGCGACCGCACGTCGGTGTCGATATCGACGTTGAACTGCCGGAGGTCGTCGTCGTCCAACTCGTTCAAGAGGGTGAGTATCTGGTTGATAATTCGTACCATGTCGATGTGTGACAGTAGTAGATATCTTAACTCTTGTGGGAATTTTGAGACATCAAATTGATCAGCCAGGGAATTGTGCGTCATGTCGCGTCAGGGTCGTCACGCCCTCGGATTGATTCGTCCCATTCGGTAAACAGTTGATGTTCGGTGAGTTCGGTCATCCCAGCGAGCGCGAGGCGGAGTTGAATCCCAATCAGTGGGATCTCAGCCACGCTCACCACTACGTCTGCGGCGACGACGACCCCCTCACGGAGGAGGATGTCAACGAGTTCAACGACGTGGCCCGTCTCCTTTGTTGGCTCCATCTTAGGTGTCCTCTGCCAAGTCAGGGGCGAACGAGTAGGGTGGCCACGGTCCAGTGAACTCGATCTCTACGCCAGGGTGGACAGCGATATCGTCAAGATGTGCACCAAGTTCCGTCTCATCAGACTTGTCCGCCAACACGGCGATCCGGGCGACCCACTCGGTGTCGTCGTCGAGCCCATCAAGCTCTTTGAGACTCGGCACCGCCGCGTGGCTGGTGACCTGACGGGCCGTATCGTCGATCGCATCGGTGAGACGGTCTCGTAGGGAGTCCTTCTTCGTCTCTAACACCTCTGTCAGTCGTTCTTCGTACTGCGTATCCAAGAGGAACTGCGTCCCCTCGCCTGTTTCAGCACGCTGTTGGCTAATCTCTTGGAGTCGGTCGTCCGCTTCTCGCACGACCGACTCAACGTCGCTGCGGTCCCACTTCAGGTGTATTCGGTATTCCCACGATCCACGGAACTCGTCAAGTGCCGTTCGGATGCGCTGTTCGTTGGCTTTGACCCACTGGACGACGGCCTCATCACCTCCCTGGAGGATGACGTCGAACTGAAACGGCAGCGGCGTCCCAAACATTGATCCCACCTCGTCGATCACTGTCTGGTGTGCGACGAGCCAGCGACGAAGTTGGGCAATATCGTCCGTGTCGTACAGCTGGTCTGTGGCGTGTGACACGACAGCGATGTCATCGTACGTCGTGAGCGAGACGGTGGCATCGTCTAGTCCAGTGACGGACAGCTGACTCACGTTCGCGTCACTAGCATCGACGATACAGTAGAGGTACCGACCGTCGGTGACGGTCGGCGGCGACGGGTTTGTGGGTTCACTACTCATGACGTTCGGTACTTGTGTGTAGGTTGGTTATCGCGTCTGCCACGAGGGTGTCGAGCTGTCCCCGGAACTCGTCGACGCTTTGGTCGACCCCTTCCTGTCGTTTCAGCCGCTCGATCTCTGCTGAGAGCTGTTTGAGCTGTGCCCCGAGTCGCTCAACCTCCTCGTCGGTGAGTTCCCCTGACTCCATCCGACGAACAGCCTCTTTCTCGAGTGCCTCATCGATGATATCTACGAGGGAGAGAACGAGCGTGAGGAGGCCTTTGTGCACCCCTTCACCGTCGTCGTCGAGTTCGAGCGTCGTGCTCATTCGTCTGGGGACTCCATGGCATTCATCACGTCTTGTTCGTTCTCTGTCGTAGTCGTCGTCTCAGACGTCGTCTCTCCCGTCTGTGCCTCCTCGTCTATCGGTACCTCCTCTCCGGCCGACTCGTGGCCCTGCTCAGTCGGCGATCGTGTGGCCTGAACGCCGGGGTGTGTGGAGATACCTGCCTGATCGTGGACACGGTCCATGTCCGTCCCCGACGGGAACTCTAAGCCGTACTCTGCGGCCGTCTCGAAGGAGGCGAGTGCTGCGCGGATCTTGATTCCGAGCAGTTCGGTGTCGCCGACGGTGACGGCGATGTCGGCGTTGATGACCATCCCTTTGTCAAGAAGCGTCTCAAGCAGTTCTGCGAGGTCGCCCTGTGAGCGGGTTGGCTTTGGGTCACTCATCGGCCGACGACTCCGAAGGTGCGGTTGAGTCGGTGTGCGCTGCCGACTCGTCGTCGGCACCCTCGCTCTCTGCGGCAGCAGTCTCGTTGGCAGTCGACGACGCCGTCGTGGCACGGTGAAGCCGCTGGCCGTAGAGCCGTGTTCGGGCCTGAACGGTCGAGTACTTCGGTGTGGGTGGCACGGTCGAGTGAGAGTGTCGAGCCGCGTTTCGGGCGTTCGTCTTCTGCGGTGGGACCGTCGAGTGGTTTGACGGGTTTGTCGACGAGGTCCGTGACTCGGTGCGTGCTGTAGATTGTGCAACGTTGTTCCGGCGGCGCTGTGCCAACTTCTCTCGTTGGCGCAGCAGCTTTTTCCGAGCCACGTCGCGGTTGACCTGTGCTTTTGCCTGTGCGCGTTTCGCCTTCTGTTGATACTTCGTGCGGTGGTCTGTCATGGTTTCTCCGTCTGCCGTAGCCGAACGGTGAGTATCCCGTTCGTAACGGCCGCGTCGGTTATCGTGGTGTCTTGAGGGTCGACCGAGATGCGTTCGACGACTGCTCCGTCCATCAATAATTGGAGTTCAGAACCCGTCTCATTGACGACGGCCTCGACCGACGTAGCAGCTGTGTCCGGGAGAGCGGCAACGAGAGTATACACGCCATCCCCGTGGTGTCGCGTTTCGATCCGCCGTCCAGTGCTCCCGCGTGCTGACACGTCGACGACGTCAGTATCTACCCCTGTAGTACGATCGGTCGCTTCTCTCTCTGTTCCATGCTCTTCAGGTGAGGGGAGGCCCACAGTGACCGCGTATTCGTACGCAACCGTGGATCGCCCTCGGTCGACCGTACCCTCCCGGCGCTGTGTGCCGTGTGCGTCTGCGTCGGCGACCGTCTCGAGAAACGACAGGAGGTGATCGCGCAGGGTTCCTCGCGAGTCCCGTGAGTCGTCGTCAGATCCACGCGCTGTGTCAGTATCCTCCGGTGGGGACATCAGCTCTTGACCTCGATGCGCCCGCTCATCTGTGATTGGATCTGTTCTGCCATCTCGAGTTGGAGCTCGAGCTCTCGTTTTCGTTCCTCGTACGTCGCCTCCGACCGCTCACCGACCTCGTACAGCAGCTGGTTCTCTTTGAGGTCGTCGCGAATCGCTGCGGTGTCGTACATCTCGTTGAGCGCCATCGTGTGTAGGATGTCGAGCACCGAGACGAACGGTTTCACGAGGATGTCGTCGACGATGAACACGGCTAGCGTCCTCCGTGTTGTTGCTCTGCGCCGATGTGGATGTCGACGAAGTTGTACGGTGGCCACGGCCCCGTGTACTGAACGGTGACGTGCTCGCCGTACTCCGCCTCAACGTCGTCGATTGCGTCGTCGAATGCACCACGCTCCTCGCGGTCGACGAGATACGACTTGTTGAGGATGAGTCGGTCACTGAACAGGTCGTTTTCGGTCTCGTTGATGCTGACCGAGTTGAGCATATCTGTAATCTCCGACTGTACAGCCGTCTCGGCGAGCGCGTCCTCGTCGCTGGTGAGGACTTTGACGCCGAGTTCGACAGTCCCCTCAATGTCGTTGAGCGCGCTTCGCAGCGCCGGTCGAGCGCCTCGAAGGACCCCCTTGAGCGTCCGTGCGTTCTTGAACGCCATGCCGAAGCTCATCGGGACGACGGTCCGTCCGCCGTCATATTCGATGATCTGCTGGAGCACGCCGTTGTGTGCTTCGACGGCCGGGTCAGTCCGGTCCGGGTCGGTGGTGTCGATGTCCGAGACCACCGCTGCCAGCGAGCGGTAGCTGACCGTGTAGATTTCCGTTGCGCCAGCGACGCCGTCGGCGTTGAGGGTGATGTCTTCGTCGTCGATGATGCCGTACGTGTACAGGTTGTCACTCATGATTGGATTCGCGGTATGGGTGGTTCGAATGTTCGTCGACGCACTCTAGGGCCAGCGTTCGCAGCGTCATCGAGAAGGTGAGGGTTCGCTCAACGTCCGACTCGATGCGGTCACAGACGGTAGTCGGTTCTCGAAGTGAGTACACCTTCCGTCGTGGAAACTCTCGCACCGCCAGCAACTCCTGTTCCTCGAGCGCTGTCAGCCGTGGGTACACGGTTCCAGAGCTCAAATCAGCGCCAAATACGCGCTGGAGGTCAGTACTGAGCTCTTTGCCTGTCGCCTGTCCACGAATGCCGACAAAAATAAGGAGAATCTCGTCGAGGTTCGCGAGCACGTGCCGGTCGTCGACCGCCTGCAGCGTGGAGTTCTCTACCCACCCCTCAATATGGTCGACGGCGTCGTCGCTCAGTTCCGTCTCGGTGTACGGCGGGACTGCTTCGGCGGGTCGCTCTGAACGGTTTTGAGACGCCTCTGTGTCGCTGTGGTTTACGTCACCACGTCTGATAGAAAGAGTCGTCGCCACCGTCATACGTTCGTGCAGTCGTTTGAGTTGTTTGATCATACCATCTCAAGGAGAGTAAGTTGTGGAATTGCGGGTGCGCTATCGATTTCGATGCCGAGTCGCGGCGTGAGCGGATTCTCACCGTACATGATCAGCCCTGTTCCCGCTCGTTCGAGTTTTAGATGGGTGTCGGCGACCCGGTCCGTCCGGTCACGGAGCGTTTCCCCTGGTTTCGTTATCAGTACGACGAGGTCATTATGTAGGGCCGCGTAGTTCGCGAACGCACCGAGCTGGCGTTTGAACTCCTGTTGGACGTTGTCCAAGCCGATCACGTGGAGCTGTGGCCCCTCGTGCCGGTCACGAAGTCGCTCGGCATACCCGATGTACTCGTCGTACGCGAGCTTCTGTGGGGAGCGAACTGCCTCGTGGCTATCGGCGTCAGTCTGATCGCCGTAGTCGGCGGGGTCGGCATCCGACTGGTCAGGAGGCGTCGACGTCGTCGACACGGACCGTAGTGACCGATCACGCCGTTGTGGCGGTTCGTCTCCTGCCGATACCATGGAGTCCGACCGGCCGACTCGCCCGTCACCGGTCGCGGTCCGGATGATCTGTCCGTGTGTCTGTGCGCAGTCGTCCGCGACTACGGCCGTTACGTCGTTCTTTACTAGCCCGGGACTAGCCTCCCGCGGTGGCACGACCGTCGCACACATATCGTTCGCAAGGAAGTTACGGATCGTCGGGAGCGTCAACACACTCCAGGCGTCCCGCGGTAGGTCGACCCCGAGCTCAAGGTGGACGACTGTCCCCCGGTCGTAGCCGCCACGCAGGACTGGGTCAAGGTCCGTGAGCCCAGTCGAGAACGAGCGCTTCGAGTTGGGCCGCATCTGCCACGTCCCGGCGCCGGGTGACGCCGAGAGCGACTGCACTTCAGCCTGAGTGAGTGCCTGAAATCGCCCGCCTACGAGGGTGAACGGCTGTCGTCTGTTCTCGATGTGGATCCCGCGAAGCTTCTGCATCTGTAGGTCGCGACACGCTCGTCCACGGTCGTCTTCAGTCACCTGTGGTGCGACGACGCCGTCGACGATGTACCGTAGCGGGGCAGGGTTTTGGCCCTCAGAGACGAGCAGCACGGTCACACCCGTCTGCCGTGCCAACGCCGCCAGCTTCCTGCTCACGGTCGAGAGGTCGGGCGCACCGTCGTGTCGGGAGGCGAGATACTGGTGGATCAGCCCCCAGCTGTCGAACGCGATCGTGAGTCCGGCCGATGCGTCGTGGACGGATTCGATCCACTCAAGAAGCGAGTCGAGGGTGAGCTTGTCGAAGGGGACAGCGGGGGTGATCGGGAGCGCGAACGGATCCTCCGAGAGGTCGACGATGGCCGTCTCGTCTATCGATAGTCGATCATCGAGGTACATCTCGGCTATCGTCGCCTTGTTGACCCGAGACGAGACGTAGAGCACCTCGTTTTCGGTGCTGAGGACGTCGAGACACCGAAGCGCGAACAACGTCTTGCCAGTGCCTGGCTCGCCGTGGATCAACAACGTGTGTCCCGTGTCTCCGGCGAGAAAGCGTCTGATCGCTCGGGGAAACCGCGGGGGGTCGGGATGCGCCATGTGGAGTGGTAGACGTCGGATCAAGCGGCCCTGCGTCAGCTATGGTTGATGTGTCCCAGTACGATGACTATTCTCTGTATGCGAAGCAGTTAGAATAACCCTGATGCCGCCTGATATATCTTGGGGCGAGTGTACTCAGTAAACTCAGCTCAACGTATTTACTATCGGGTTAGGTAGGTAGAGATGCGTTCCACCAATGGCACAACCAGATTCTTCAAGCTTGGCCGAAGTGCTGGATCGCGTACTTGACAAGGGGGTCGTCGTCGACGCCTTTGCCCGCATCTCACTCGTTGGCATCGAGATCCTGACCGTAGAGGCACGGGTCGTCGTCGCGTCCGTCGACACCTTCCTCCACTACGCTGAAGAGATCGCCAAAATCGAGCAAGCCGAACTGACTGCGGGTGCCGAGGCGGCACCTGCGCCCGAAGCGTAGTCGGCCCGCCCGGCTCGATCGCTTCGCTCGGTGCGGTAGCAACACCAACACACCCACTTTATCATCATAATCATGAGCGTCCGAGAAAAACGTGACAATATTCGAGCGGCCCGTGCACAGTTCGACGACAAACAGCGTGCGTTCGAGGCGTACGCGGAGGCGTTCGCCGCGGACGTCGAGGACAAACAAGACGTGAGTGAGTTCGTCGCGGCGCGTGACTCACTCATCGAGGCGATGAACGCAACCGACGACGTCTTCACCGCCTACAGCGACGCGTTCGACGACGAGATCGCAGGGGTGCACGCCGACGTCGATGCCCAAGCCGCGTCGTTCGAGGAGGCAGCAACCCAGTTTGAGGCGTACGCCGATGCGTTCGAGGCTGACGTGCAGGATAAACAAGATATCACACAGCTTCTCAACGCAATCGCAGCGTTGCGCGACGAGATGGCGGCGACCCAAGATACGTTCGAGTCGTACAGTGAGGTCTTCGCCGAGGACGTGGCCGACATACAGGACATTTCGGCGCTCCAGAACGCGATTGTAGCCCTCCAGGAGGCGTTCACAGACGCAACAGCGTCGTTTGATGCGTACAGCGCTGCATTCGACGCCGACGTGGAAGCGATTCACGAGTCGGTCGCCGACCAACGCGACGCATTCGCCCGGACGGCTGACGCGTTCGACGCCTACGAGCGCGAGTTCCACGAAGAGAAGGTGCAGTCCTTTCTCGACGATGTAACTGCGTTCCAAGAGATGATCGAGGCCTTCGGTGCGGAGTTCGACGCGACCGAGGCTGAGTTTGCGGCCTACACCCAAGCGTTCTACGGTGACGACCAGGGGGGAGCAGGAAACGAGTCGGCAGCCGAGACGCCAGCTGATGTGCCAGATGAGACGGCGGACACCACGCAGGCTGCGGCGGCAGCCGAGACCGTAGACGAGACGGAAGCCGCCACACCAGACGAGGGGGTGACCGAGGATGCCGTGTCGATGGACGTCTCCGTCGACGAACCGGCGGACGGGTCGTCGGGCGCGGACGCCGAAACGGAAGACACCATCGAGGGAGGCGGCGTTACGAGCGATCCCATCGAAGACACAGAGCCGAGTGACGACACCTCCGTTGAGGCGGATACCAGCGACCTCGACGATGACGTCAACGAGGACGTCGACGAGGACGTTGACCCGGTCGCCGACGGGCTCGTCCAGTGTCTCGTCTGTGGAGAGTACTATCAGGCGATCACCGAGCCGCATCTTCAGACCCACGACATGACGATTCAAGACTACCGAGACGAGTACGGCGAGGACGTGCCACTGCGACCCGATGACGACGAATGACAGACTCACGTGAACGGAAGGTCCGCGGGTCACAGATCCGTTCTTCTCGCGACGACAAACAGCACCGAGACCAGTCGACGACGGGGTCACAAAACGGTCACACGACGACACAGCAGACGACCCGGGCTACCGTCGACCTCGCCGAGGAGTTCGTGCCGAACGACGAGTCGTTCGTCGAAACCCCTGCGGTCTCACGCGTTAAACAACGGATCGACCGGTGGTTGGGCGTCGATCGACCCGTCCACCTGATTGGGCCAACGGGATGCGGGAAGACGTCCCTCGCGATGCAGACAGCACATGACCGCGACCGGCCGGTCGTCTGGATCAACGGCGACGCCGACCTGTCGACGAGTGACCTGGTCGGCGAGTACGGCGAACAAGAGCGCATCTCAGAGCGGGACAAGTACATTCACAACGTCGTCAAGAGCAAAGACATCGTGCGCGATCGGTGGGTCGACAATCCCCTCACCATCGCCGTCCGAGAGGGAGCGACACTCGTGTACAACGAGTTCTCGCGAACGAAGCCCGCGGCGAACAACGTGTTGTTGTCAGTGCTTGAAGAGGGCGTCCTCGAGCTGCCGGGCCAGCGTGGTGAGTCCCGGTACGTGGACGTTCATCCCGAGTTTCGAGCGATCCTAACGTCGAACTCGATCGAATATGCCGGCGTTCACGAACCACAGGACGCCCTGCTCGACCGGCTCGTCGGGATCCACATGGATTTCTACGACCACGAGACCGAGGTACAGATCGTCGATACCACCGTTGAAACCGTCTCTCAAGCGGAGGCCGGGGCGCTGGTCCGTCTCGTGCGGCAGCTCCGCGATCAGCTCGACGTAACCGTCGGGACGCGCGCTGCCATTATGACGGCAGAGGGTGTCGGGACGACGGACGTACTCACCGAACAGGCGCTCGTCGACGTCTGTGTCGACGTACTCGCCTCGAAGCTATCGACGCGTGCAGACGTGCTGCACCTTCGCGACCGTGTCGAACAGGAAGTTACCGAAGCGGAACTAGACATTCTTGAGGAAGCGTCGAGATAGATACCTCATGCCATCTCAGCCAGACGACGCCTCGACGACCGACGATGACACAGACCACCGACCGGGGGATCCTGACGCTACCGCCGAGCAAGCTTCGTCCGAGCGCGAGGGGCCGGCAGCTACCGAGTCCACCTCGATCGGGTTGGCGACCGCACAGCAGGAGGCACGAGACGCGGCCGAAGCGCTCCTTGACCACGACTTCGAAGGCGTCATCGAAGTGTCGATGAAAGACAACGGTGGGTGGCGGACGCTGGTCGAGGTGGTCGAACGTCACGCTGTACCGAATACACAGGATATCATCGGCCGGTACGCGATCGAACTCACCGAGACGGGCGACGTCAGTGGGTACGAACTACGCGAAAGATATCAGCGTGGTGACGTTAAAGAAGAGCTGTGACGGCTCCAAAACGGTCGATTCAGGAATGTGGTAGAGCCCATTAGATACCGTGCGCTCGTGTTTGGGTGTTCTCTGCTCTCGCGTGGTTTTTTATCAGCGGACAAGGCGAATAACCCGGGGCTTGACCCCGGGGATTAAGCCGACATGCAGAGATACAAACCATTAACTCGACATATCTCTAATCAAGAGACAGCGATGAAACACAGTCACCGCTACCACGCTTACCCAACACAAGAGGTGGCGGAAGGACTGGAACATCATCTGGACGTTCATCGCCAACTCTACAATCACGTCCGCTGGGACTACACGAATAGTCCCGAGGACGACAAGCCGAGTGAGTACGACCAGAACAACAAACTTCCCGAGTGGAAGCGTAAGGGCCCGTGTTTGGTGAACTTCACTCGAAAGCCGCGCAAGCCACTGTCGCTCGTTTCTACCGCAACCTCTCGAATCTTCGCAAGAAGAAACAGAATGGCTACAACGTTGGTCGGCTCAAACGGCAAGCAGCTACTGACTATCGAAGTGTGACGTACAATCAAAGTGGTTTCGACCTCGATGAAAAGAGGGGCCACGACAGGTTTGCATACGTCCGTTTCAGCAAGATTGGGTGGGTGAAAATCCGCTACCATCGTCCGGTTCCCGACCACGCTACCATCAAAGAGGTCACGTTCAAAAAGGAGACAACTGGTGACTGGTTCGTCTCCTTCGGGTTGGAAACCGACGACGCCAACCTACCCGAGAAACCCGATGTGGACTCGCTGGACGCGAGTAACAGCGTCGGGATTGACCTCGGCATCCAGAACTTCATCCACACATCGGACGGGAAGACCGTGGATTGGCTCGACCTCGAAGACGACTACGAACGCCTGCGCCGCGAACAGCGCAAACTCTCGCGGAAGGAGAAAGGGTCGAGTAACTACAAGAAACAACGCCTCGAAGTCGCCAAGGTCAAGCGTCACATTCGTCGGAAGGTGCTGGACTACCAGCACAAGGTCACGACGTGGCTCGTCCGCGAGTACGACGCCGTGTTCGTCGAAGACTTGAACGTGAAGGGGATGCTGGAACGGTCGCATAACGCTCGGAACAAGCAGGATGCGGCGTGGCGACAGTTCATCACGCTCCTTGACTACAAGGCCGACCTGTACGGCTGTCACGTCGTGCAGGTTGAATCCAAAGGGACGACCAAAGAATGCGCGTCGTGCGGTGTGGAGACGGCGAAGCCAATCTGGGTCAGGGAACACTCCTGTCCGAGTTGTGGGTTCGAGACGGACAGAGATGCGAACGCAGCGATGAACGTCCTGCAACGCGGCTTTTCTGAACTAGGGCTGGGATGGCCCGAAGACACGCCCGTGGAGATTGCGCTCCCTACAGATACGACTCACTTCAAGTCTGTGTCTGCAAAGCACGTCGTGGAAACGGGAAGCCTCGGGGCTTGACCCCGAGGCGATTCACACACTCCCTCCAAGTGTTAATATAACTACAAATAACACGAGCACGACTACACCCCCCAGTGCAAGAAGGGGATTCTCCATCACCTTCTCGTGGATAGCCATGTCGGCGTACTGCTCGCGAAATGCCTCGAGATTCTGTTCGTCGTAGAAGTACTTTTGTTTCAGCGCGAACCGCTCTGTCACTGCACACCCCGTACAGATCGGCTCGTCTTCGAACCGCTCCGTTTTCGTGTGGTCGACACAGGCGATCGCCCCGCAGTTCGGACAGTAGGTGTAGGTCTGTTCGACACCGCTCGTCTCGCAGTGAACACACCGATGGACTCCGTCTTCGGCGGTCACTCGTGAGGGACCCGCGGCGTAGTACTCGTACGGATAGGTGTACGCATGCAGGTGGATGGTATGGCGAACCTCGGGGAGGTACACCGGCTCGATCGACTGTACGGAGATATCCGAGCGATTCGGTTCACAGGTCTTGTTGTACGTGACGTTGTTGTCGCCGGTGTACGTCACGGTCGTCGTGTGATGTCGCTGGAGTCGCTCGAGAGCCCACCGTTTGTACCCCGTCTGTGTCTGCCCAAACCGGCGCTTCTCGACCGCATCGAAGATCGCTCCGAACTGCGCCGAGCCGACGTCGACCGTCGCGTGGCGGGTTTCGGTGACGAGTCTTGCAACTGCCTCGTCGGCGACCAGTGGCTGCCCACGCTCGGCGTGAACAACAAACTGCGTCCGGTCGTCGATCCGGTGGATGACGCCCACAGACGTCTCGAAGACGGCATTCGTGTCCGCGGTGACGGCGACGACTGGACGCAGCGTCAGCGTCGAACGGGGCGTCGGGAGGGCCGCCAACTCGATGTTCTCGACGTCGCGGAACGCCGCTCGAAGTGGCGCGTGGACGTCGGTCGCTGGGTCGATGGGACGCAGCGTCTCCTCACAGAGGATCTCGATGCGACCGTTGTAGAGATCGAGCCCGATTTCGTCGGCGATCGCTCGCAGCTCCTCGCCGTCGAGGAGTTCGATCGGATATGGGTCGTCACTCGCTTCGAGGTGGGCGCTGTACTCCTGTGCGGGAGTGGTGAATCGGCCGGTCGTGACGACCATGCCGCGTTTCGGGCCGTCGAACTCGAACGTGGCGATAGCCGAGTGGAGCTTTTGAACGACTGGACGGCCGACCGTCTCCGTATGCTTGCACTCGACGACGATGGCACGCCGAGTACCATCGACCACTTCCTCCATAATGACGTCGCGTCCCGAATCGGCCGTCCGCTCGGCCTGACGCACGTTCTCGTAGCCGAGGTTGCGAAAGACGTCTGCCGTGACGTCCTCGAATTCGAATCCGGAGAGGTCGTCGAGAATCGGCATCTGTGGGTGGCTAACGGGTAGCGTGGGAGACGCAAATAGCTTCCTCACGAGCCGATCGACCCTCGTCGGCTGTTGTGCCAGACGCGCTGCGATGCGGGCAGCCACTCATACGATCCGCATCATTCTGGTCTCGAACTTTCCAACGCGAACGCGCACCCAGCCCGCGAGTGACTCGTCAAGCGCTGGGTCGTCGGTGTCGACGCGCAGGGTACGAACCGTGTCGAGTTTCGCACGCGAGGCGACGATCTGTATCTCGGCCTCGCGGATGACCGCCGGGGAGAGCTGTGGGTTCCCCCGACCGAAGACGAAGCCCTGGCCGCCGATCGGCGAGACGACGATGACTGCTTCGCCCTTGAGTTCGTCCATGATCGCCGATTCGGCCGCGTCTTTCGCAATGACGGTCCCGTCACGCCAGACGTCGACACCAATCGGTGAGGGCTCAAACCCGAGCTCCGCTTTGATCGCCCCGACCGTCGACCCCGGACCGAGGATATAGGTGACCCCGTCGCCGTCGCGCGCCCGGATGTCCGCGGCAACTCCCTCGGCCAGTGACTCGACTGTTCCGCTTGCAGTTTGTTTCGACGCCTGGAGGTTCTCGGCGACGGGAACGTGTGCGATACCGCGAAGTGTGGGCACTACCTCCCCTTCGCGGTAGGCGTCCTCGTCGATGTCCATCACCTCGCGGCGTTCCGTCCGCGAGAACCTGACGGCGACCTCAGCGGCGTCCTCGGGAGAGACACCGAACACCGACGAGTACACTTTCACCCCGGCAGGAACACCGAGCATCGGTGTGTCGTCACCGCCGAGTGCGGACGCAACATCCGTCGCAGTGCCGTCGCCGCCGACGAACAACACGAGGTCGACATTGGCGGCTGCAAGCCGCTCGACGGCTATGTTGGTGTGCTCGGCGGTCGTCTCTGTCGGGACGTCGTCGGCGACGTCCGCCGGCGACACCGTCTCATCGAACGGGTTGACGACGCGTTCAGGGTCGAATCCGGCCGCACGAACGAGGTGCTCGCCCATCGGTGCGGCCACTGTTGAGACGGTTGCGTCCGGGGCCAGATCGGCCAGCCGGTCCAGTGCCCGACGCGCACGGTCTGGCGCCCTGGGTTCAGCGCCGCGTTCGAGTGCCGCATCTAGCTTTCCGTCGGTTCCTTTTAATCCAACGCGACCGCCCATTCCGGCGATCGGGTTTACGATGACACCGACGTGCATACCGATGAATCGCGCGGCAGCCACTTAACGGGGTCGCGACTGGTCCGTGGCGCGTGCCGACCTGTCTGCAAACAATTAAGCCACGTCCGTCGAACTATCACGTATGATCCTGTCTGCCGTGCAGCCGGAGCCGCTCCCGATCGAAGCAACCGCTATCGCCGTGCTTGTCGCCGGGCTTCTCGTCACCGCGGGATGGCTCGGACTCCTCGCGCGGTGAGGCCAAATTCGGGGTTTTTCGGGCCCCAGACGCATCGCTTACGCGACGATTTCTGACCTCTCACGGAGCCACGCAGCAGCGCACTCTGCCTCACTTGCGTCCGCAGCCGACAGCTTGACTCTGACACTGTCGCCAGGGTATGACCCAACCCGGACGTCGAAGCGCTCGCGAAGCGTGTCGAATCGGCCGAGAAGTGCGCTCTCCGGTTCGTTCACCTCGACGACGACCGTGTGTGTCGGCACCCCCTCGAACTCGTCTGCGACCTGCTCGAACATGGCCCGCATCTCGGAGGGCACGCCCGGGAGGACGTACGCGGACTCGACGACCGCACCCGGGGCAACTCCCACCTCGTTCGGGAGCGGGCGACACCCCGACGGGAGGTGTGTTGTTCCCTCATCGAGATCCTCGCCACTGTAGCCGTGTGACTCCAGCCACGTTGCGGCCTCGTCGTTCGCCTCGACTGTCCGGCCAAACGCGGCTGCTACCGCGTCCATCGTGACGTCATCGTGCGTCGGCCCGAGTCCGCCGGTCACGACCACCGCGTCGTAGGCCGCGTGGTGCTCGTTAACCACGCGGGCGATCTCGCTCACTTCGTCGGGAACTACGGACACGCGCCGCACCGGTACACCGCGGTCAGCGAGCTGTGCACACAGCCACGTGGCGTTCGTGTTCTCCGTGTCACCGACGAGGAGTTCGTCTCCGACGGTGACGATTGCGGCATTCATAGATGGTGATATGCGACCGCCGCTCAAAAGATCGCCGACACCGATGAGACAGGCGGTCACGTGTCCCTCGCAGGCTCACAGCAGACCGTCGTCGTCGTCGTCGTCCTCGTACACGCCGAGCCCCATCTCGCGGCGTTTCTCGCGCAACGCATCGAGCTGGCGTTTGAACCGGAGGGTGCCGACGACGGCGACGATCGACGCGACCCCGAGGATCCCCGCAAAAATAACGAGGTCCGTCTCGCGGTACGACTGCACGACGATCGAGTTGGTCACCGACTCCCAGACGATTCGGTCGCGGCCGTCCACCGTCTCAACCGTGTAGTCGCGCGGCGCCACGTGCCCGACGATCGGAACGTCGGTACTGAACTCCGGCGGAAGCGTCACCGCATACGAGCCCTCGACGTACGCCAGCGACGTGAACCGACGCGGTGACCCACGCCCAGCGATGGCGAGTTGCCCGTCGTCCATCTCGTCGGTGAACCGAACGTATACCTCGTCTGGTGTCTGTTCGACCTCCCCGCCGCGCGCGCGGAACTCACTTCCTGTGATGACCTCACCGCCGGCGTATCGATACCGGAACGCCTCGAACTCCAACGGTTGGTCGCCGGCGTACGGGGTCTCACGGAAGAGCCTGACCGTCTCCTTGCCGGAGACGTTGTACACCGCGGTATATCGTGCGTCCGCCGACAGGGTGAACGCGGCATCGCGGTCCGTCTCGAAGTCGTACGACATCGGCGGGTCGGCGTCGAGCGTTTCGTTCGTCACCTCGCCGCCGCCGGTGACGTAGCCGAGACACCCGCCGGTAAGCGCGAGTAACGCGACGGCGACCAGCGCAATGGCGAAGCGTCGTCGGGTCACGGCTCAGACGACACACCGCATTTCAGCCGGGAGGTACGAGCCGATCGACGCGAGCAGTCCTGGCGGGTCGGTTCCGTCCGCACAGATGATACTCTGTTCGGTGAGTCCGAGGCGTTCGACGGTGACGATATCGTTTGCGTGTCCCGCGCGGTTGACCGTGGCTCTGACCTCGCCGCGGGTCGCAGAGTTAACCGTCACTCGGCCTGGACCGCGCCGCCAGTCGTACAGCCGGTCCCGCTCAGCATCGGCGAGTCGAGTGACGTCCGCATCGACATCGTCGACGTCGGAGGCGGCACGATCAGAGGCGTTCCCGTCGGTGGGACCACTCTCACCTCCGTAGACGAACTGCATCGGCAGATGTTGGACGAGTCCGAATCGCTCGATGACCTGCGGTGGGGCGCCAACACCAAGTCCCAACTCGTCAGCAGGAACGCGGACCATTGTGCCTGCGTCCAAGACGAGTCCGTCGTCGTCCCACGACTCAAGCGTTCCAACGTACGTCTCTCCGGCGAGTAACCCCTCGTCGTGGGCGACGATTTCGCCCCACGTCTCGGCGAGGGCGTTCTCGGCGACGAGCGCGTCTGCACCGCTAACGTCGACCTGCACGAAGTCGTCGTCGCGAACGCCGACAGTCCACTCGACGCGCAGATCGCCAACCTCGTTGTCGACGAGTGAGTGCATTCCGTCGAGTGCGCGCTCGCGGGCGTCGCCCTTGAGGTAGCACTTGGTAGCAAGTACGACCATCAGCCGGTCACGTCCACGTTGAGTTCGTCGCGGAGCTCCTCGATGCGCCACTCCATCGTCTCGTACAGCCGGTCGTTCTCCATCGCGTCGAGCGGCGAACCGCACTCGGGACACTCGAATCCGAAGTCCATCGCTTCACCGAACTCGAAGCGGAGCGAACACACCTCACAGAGGTAAAACTCGTGGGTCCGCTCGTACTCTGCGCGGTCTTCGAGCGCATCGAGCAGTCGGTACATCTCCGCCTGTAAGTTCTCCGGGATATTGTCGTAGTGAAACGTCCAGAGGTACGTGAGCCATCCCGAATCCTCGTCTCGAACGCGTCGGTACGTGGCGAGGTCGTTCTCGTAGAGAATAAACAGTGCTCTCCGAACGTCGTTCAACTCCAGCCCGAGCTCCTCGGCCAGCTCCTCGTCGGTCACCTCGCCGTCGGGGGGTGCGGCGGCGACCGGCATCCCCGTCGGCCCCACGAGTTCGTGGAGGTACTTCTGGATGACGGGGTCGTTCAACAAGTCCTCAAAAGCCATTACAAACCGGTAGCGCCGCCGTCCGATTAAAAGCTCCGAATACCGCGGTGCCCCGTCGTTGGCATCGATGGAGCCGCCAATACTCAGGCGGGTGCGCGGTCGATACGCATAACTTCCAACGACGAGACGATCGACCAATGACATTGACGCGCACCGCCCAACTGAAACGAGTGTTCGGCGCCCTCACGCTCGCCGTCGTCCCCAGTCTCTTCGTGGGCCTCCTGGTAATGCCACTCGTCGTCCTCACGAGCGTGGGACCTGCGGCCGGGACCGTCTTTGCGGCCCTCGGTGGCGTCTTCACAGCGGTCGCGCTCGGACCCGTCGTTGTCGATCGACGGATCGCGTTGCTGCCGCGGGTCGGTGCGGACGACGACCGACGATCGCTCGCCGAATCACGCGTCGCCGCCATCGCCGCTCAGCTCGGCGCCGACCGACCCGCAGTAACGGTCGTGTCGGCGGATGCCGCCAACGTCGCGGTCACCGACGGCCACCGCGGCAGCCGGCTGGTCGTTACCACGCGACTACTGTCGCTCCCCCCGTCCAATCGCGACGCCGCGCTCAGGCACGCTATCTCCCGACTCCAGCGCCGCGAGGCAGCGGTCACGACGGCCGCATTGCCCGGGCTCGTCGCCGTCGAGACGGTGGCGCTCGCCGCGACGTTGGTAGTCTCACACGAACCAGACCGTCGGCCGGCCGACAGGCGATCTAACCGTATTCACGGGTACGAGCCCGACCGGGACCGGATCCCAGCGCCACTGTACACCGCCGGCGGATTACTCGCGTGGCTCGTGACGCTGCCGACGTGGCTTCCCGCAGCCGTCGGTGACCGGCTCTTCGTCGGCGGCGGTCGGCACGACGCAGACGACATAGTCGCGCGAACCGACGAGGATGCTCGAACAGGGCTCGCTGCGGCGATCTCGTTCACCGAGGAGGCGCCGGGTGCGAGCGACTGGCCGCCGCTTCTCGACCGACTCTCGGTGGTCTCGATGGCCGACGCGACGACCGAGCGGGTGCGCGGCACGAGCCGACACGAGACACGATGTCGGCTCGCTCGGCTCCGGTCGAAACGTAGCCTGTGAGGCTCCCCCACAGAGTGACGCCCGCACAGCGAGCTATCGGCCGCGGGACTCACCGTGAGCAACTGACGGATTGAAGTATCTCTGGGCGCACGGGCGCGTATGGTTGATCCGACATCCGACCTCGGTGAGGACCTCACCGAAGAGGAGGCACCCCGGTGTGCGTGGTGTGAGGAGCCCGCCTTCGGCGCCGGCAGACGCGTCGTCACACGGGTAGCGGACGGACAGATCGAACACATCCACTTCTGTGGAGACGCCTGTCGAGCCCAGTGGCAGCGCGACGAGCGGGAGGCGACACACCCGTAGCGGACGGGTAGCTGCTGTGTGGTGGTAAGTCAGGGGGTGGATCCAAGTCAGTGGCAGGAGACGCGCCGCGCGGGAGGCTTTTTATCACGGGGGCGGTACGTATCGGTATGATATCACTCGACGAAGCGGTGACCGCACGGCTCGAATCCCACGGCGAGCGGTTCGAGGTGCTCGTCGACCCAGATGCCGCCTTGGCGATGAAGCGAGGGGAGTTCGAGGGGGACCTCGAGGACGTCATCGCCGCCGAAGACGTCTTCGAGAACGCCTCGCGCGGCGATCGACCCGCAGAGTCGGCACTCGAAACCGTGTTCGAGACGACTGACCCACTCGCGATCATCCCGGAGGTCGTTCGCGAGGGGGAGATACAGATCACTGCCGAGCAGCGCGAGGAGATGCTGGAGCGAAAACACCGAGGGTTGGTGACCACGATTACCCGCAATGCGGTGAACCCGCAGATGGACGACTCACCGCACCCGCCCGAGCGAATCGAGCGCGCGCTCGAGGAGGCCGGGTTCCAGGTCGACCCGATGGAGCCAGTCGAGAGCCAGATCGACGAGGCGCTGGAGGCCCTGCGCCCCGTAATTCCGATCCGGTTCGAGGAAGTAACGATGGCCGTGCAGCTTCCGGCCGAGTACGCCGGATCGGGACAAGCACAGGTCCGGGAATTTGGGGACCTCGAACGAGAGGAGTGGCAAAACGACGGCTCATGGGTCGGCGTGCTCACCTTCCCTGCGGGGCTCCAGAACGACCTGTATGAACTCGTCAACGAGGTGACCTCGGGTGAGGGTGACGCCCGCGTACTAAAGGACAAAGACGAGCTTCGGACGCGGTGAGCAGCCGACGGGGGGGCACCGGGGCACCCCGCTCCCGTGAGAACGTGGGTGCCGCCTCCCGGTCGAGATCGTGCCGGGAGGTTGATTGTGCCTGCACCAAGTGATGAGCCATGCACGACCGCGCAGCCGAGTTCGTCGATCGGGCGCACAGCCGATACGACGTCACCGTGGAGGTACGTGAGTTCGACGCGGGCACGGAGACCGCCGCGGCCGCGGCCGAGGCAGTCGGGTGTGAACCCGGTGCGATCGCCTCGACGATCGTCGTCTCGCTCGGTGCCGACGGCACACCGACCGAAGCTGCAACCGCCAGCGACGTGTCTGCCGAGGACGACCTCGTCGCCGCGATCACGAGCGGAGCGAACCGTCTCGACCTTGACGCGGTCGCCGACCACTTCGGCGTCGCCACGGCGGCGATGGGGTCACCGGACCGAATCCGGTCGGTCGTCGGCTGGAGCATCGGCGGCGTCCCCCCGATCTGTCACGACACGCCAATTCCGACGGTGATGGACCCATCGCTCTGTGCGTTCGATCAAGTGTACGGCGCGGCCGGAACCCCGAGCGCGTTGTTCTCGATCGCCCCAGACCGCCTCGTCGACCTCGCCGACGCAACCGTGGTCGACCTCACCGAGTGACTCGTCTCGTGAGCCGGAATAAGTTGTTAAGACCAAGTTATGAAATAATAGGACTTATGTATTAATCGGACGTAGGGTGGTGTATGGCACACTCACGACGTGCGGTGTTGAAGCGTGGAACGGCACTCGTCACAGCGGGCACGGCGGCCTCGATGGCCGGCTGCACGGGAGACGCAACCAGTAGTGGAAGGGCCACAGACGGTGGGTTTGAAGCGGGCTACGCCGCCTTCTTCACCCTGCACGACTGGGCGAACCAGGTCGCTGGCGACCGCGTCGCGTTCACCGACCCCGTTGACGTCGGACAGCTCGGTCACGGATGGGAGCCGGACGGTGACCTGATCGCCGACGTCGCCGCCACCGACGCCTTTGTGTACCTCGACAGTCCGGAGTTCGCGTGGGCCCAAGACGTGGCGTCGACACTCGAAGCCGACTATGACGAGGTCGCGGTCGTCGACGCGCTCGCTGGTGTCGAAGACGACCTCTTGGCGTGGGACCACGACCACGGAGCCGAAGGCGAGCACGATAGCGCCGAAGTGGACGATCACAGTGAGGAGGACGAACACGACCACGCAGAAGAGGACGACCACGCCGAGGACGAACACGACCACGGCGGCACCGCACAGTACGACCCCCACGCGTGGGTCGACCCTGTCCTCGCGGGCGACATGGTCGACACAATCGCCGACGGACTCGGCGCTGCTGACCCAGACAATGCGGAGGCATACACCGACAACGCCGCCGCATACATCGACTCAATCGATTCGGTTCACGAGGCGTTCGAGCAGATAGCGACGAATGCGACGCAAGACGTCGCGGTGCTCGCCGGGCACAACTCGTTTCAGTACCTTGAGGCGCGCTACGACTTCCGTCTCCACTCGCCCGTCGGCGTCTCACCACAGAACGAACCCAGCGGCACTCAAATCGCCGATACGATCGCGCTAGTCGACAACGAGGGCATCGACACGATCCTCTACGACCGCTTCGAGTCCCCACGGCTCGCCGAGACGATCGTCGAGAACAGCGACGCGACCCAGACGATGGCCGTGTCACCGGCTGGCGGCACGATAGCCGAGTGGAACGACGCGGGCTACGGATATCTTGAGCAGATGACCGAGATCAACGTCCCAGCGTTCGAGCAGGCGTTCGGCGCACAGTGAGCCGCGCCGAGCCGCGCCCGCGGAGTAAAAGAGCTAAACGTTCGGACGCAAGATCACACACGAACACCGTGCCACCAGTGGTCGAGATCAGCGACGTCACGTTCGCGTACGGCGACACAGCCGCCGTGAGAGACGTCTCACTGACCGTTGAGGCCGGCGATTTCTTAGGTCTCGTCGGCCCGAACGGCTCCGGTAAGACGACGCTTTTACACCTCATGCTCGGGCTGTTGACGCCCGACGAGGGAACAGTCGAACTCTTCGGTGAGCCGGTCGACGCGTTCGACGACGGCGGGCGGATCGGCTACGTCTCACAGAAGGCGACAAGTCAGGGCGGGACGATGCCCGTCACCGTCCGCGAGTGCGTCACCATGGGGCGGTACGCCCACGTTGGCCGCGGCCGACTCACAGACGCTGATCGCGACGCCGTCGACGACGCGCTCAAGACGGTCGGTATTGCCGATCTCGCCGGGCGAATGCTCTCCGAGCTCTCGGGCGGACAGAAACAGCGCGCGTACATCGCTCGCGCGCTGGCGAGCGACGCGGACCTGTTGGCACTCGACGAACCGACGGTCGGAGTTGACGCTGAGTCACGAGATGCGTTTTACGCACTGCTCGACGGCCTCAACGACGATGGCATCACGATCGTCCTCATCGAACACGACATCGGTGTCGTCACCGACCGCGCGAGCCGCGTCGCCTGTATCAACACCGAGCTGTACCACCACGGCGACACGGCGTCGTTCGTCGAGAGCGACGCGCTCGCCGAGGCGTACGGCACGACCGGCCAGGTCGTCCACCACCACCACTGATGAGGTCCGTCACGTCCGCCGAACCCGCCGATCGTCGCCGAGCCGTCCAAGTCGCCGGTATCGGAGTGACGGCACTGCTCGCCGCCGGGATGCTAGGATTTCTCGTCCTGTACTGGGCCCAAGATCTGCCTGTCGCGAGAGAACTCTACGCCGGATTTCGCGCGGCTGGACGCGGCGCGGACGCAGCACTCGGAACCAACGTGTTTCGGCACCCCTTCATGTGGCAGTCGCTGTCGACGGGGGTGCTCGTTGGCGTCGTGGCCCCACTTGTCGGCATCTTCTTAGTTCACCGGGAGATGGCCCTCATCGGTGAAACACTCGCACACACCGCCTTTGCGGGCGTCGCGGTGGGGCTATTGTTGACATCGACGACTGGCTGGAGTGGGTCGCTTTTGCTCGTCGCGTTGGTGGTCGCTATCGCCGGCGCACTCGGTGTGCAGTGGCTCACGGAGCACACCGACGCGTACGGTGATGTCCCCATTGCGATCATGTTGAGCGGGAGTTTCGCCGTGGGGACGCTGATCATCAGCTACGGTAGAGGGTTGACCGGGATCAACGTCGAAGGGTACCTCTTCGGGAACCTCGCGGTCGTCACCGTCGAGGGCGCACGCCTCATGGGGGTGCTCTCGATCGTCGTCGTCGCCGCGATTCTGCTCACGTACAAGCCGCTGCTGTTCATCACCTTCGACGAGCAGGCCGCTCGGGTCGCCCAGCTCAACGTCACCGGCTACAACGCGCTGTTGGTCGTATTGACTGCTGTTGTCGTTGTTGGCGCGATGCAGGTGCTCGGTGTCATCCTCGTCGCGGCGATGCTCGTCGTCCCCGTCGCGGCCGCCTCACAGGTAGCCCGAAGCTTCCGCGAGGCGACGCGTCTCTCCGTGCTCATTGGCCAGCTGTCGGTGCTCGGCGGCTTCGCGCTGGCGATTCGACTCGGCCTGCCGACGGGTGGCTCGATCGTCGTGGTCGCGATCAGCATCTATCTCGGGGCCATCGCGCTCGCCGGGTCGTCGATCCGGGCGATCTCGACGCACGGGTGAGGTCCATCACCCGTTTCGGGCCCACACGCGACGGTCACACCTCACCGCCGGTCGTCGCGGTTCCCACAGAGCCTTATGTCGTGGTCTCGACGGTCGGGTATGGGAGACACAGAGACCTACACCGTCACCGCGCCGGACGGCACTGAAGAGTCGTTCGACCTACCAGCAGGCCTCGTCGACGTGCTCAGCGAGCAGGGCGAGCCGTCGACCCGGGTCGTCAGCGACGTCATCGTCCAAGCGATGGCACAACAAGCGCACGTCATTGCTCACCACAGCGAAGGTGAGGTTCCAGCCGACATCGCAGAGATGAGTGAGACGGCCGCCGATCTCTTCGAGGAGCGCTTCGGTCAGTCACTCGAGGACGTTCTCGGTCACTCACACTGACGGCGCAACGTCCCCAGCCGACGGCTTAAGACGGTCCAGGGCGTAGCATACAATATGAGTGAGACGACGGACGCGCCGGTGTTGATCTTCGACGGCGACTGTCCGTACTGTTCGATCGCTGCGGTCGCGCTCCAACGGTTAGAGGGCGTCGAGGCGGTCCCGTGGGAGGCCGAGCCGGTGGGACCGTTCCTCGAGGCGCAGTTCGGTGACCGACCGTTCGCGATGGTGCTCGTCGATCCTCGCGAGCGACGCGTGTACGCCGGTCGATCAGCGGCCGAAGAACTCGCGACGCGAGCTGGCACCCCAGGTATCGTCGGCGGACTCGTCCGTGACAACTACGACCGAATTGCCGACGTCGTCGGGACGCTCTCCGGGCGTGGGCGTGACCCCGCAGACGTCCACGACACCTATCCGCTCGATCCGCGGGCGGGAGACTTGATTGACGAGCTCCGCGCTGCTGCCAGCGATGCCCCCGTGCCGACTGTGTGATTCGTGCGCGACGAACCCGTGTCGACGACGTCGGCCCGACAGCGCGACGCCGGTGGCACCTACACGCTCCTCATCGACCTTCCCGCGACGACGACGGTGACCGTCGGTGCGCTCGGCACGCATCGCCTGTCGGCAGGCGCGTACGCCTACACCGGGAGCGCCCTCGGACCGGGCGGGTTCGCGCGGGTCACACGCCACCGCCGGACGGCCCGCAACGACCACGACGTCCGTCACTGGCACATCGACTCACTTCTCGGTGACACACCGGCGACGATAGACCGCGTCTACTACGCTCCTAGGGCCGACGTCGAATGTGCGGTGGCCGACCGACTCCCAGCGGGACCGGTCGACGGATTCGGCGCCTCCGACTGTGGCTGTGGGAGCCACCTAGCCGGTCCCGAACCAATCGAGTCGCTCCGAGAGCGCGCCAGGCGCGCATACGACGCTGAGGCGGCGACGGTCGACGCCTCGACGGACGGACGATAGCGCGACCGGTCGCGTCTCGTGCCGTCACAGTCCGTGTCGCGCACACACCTGCTCGAGCTGTTCGAGCCGTGCGTCGAGTGCGCGATCACGTCGCGCCGCCTCTTCGTCACTGGGACACACGAGCGACGGCACCGGTGTCGGCCGTCCGTCGTCGTCGAGCGCGACGAACGTCAGGTACGAACTCGTCGTCTGGCGGTGCTCCCCGGTTCGCGGGTCGGCCGCCTGTACCTCGACGGTGACGTCGAGGCTCGTCCGACCGGTGTCGAACACGAACCCCTCGATCGTGGCTACCTCGCCGACCTCAATCGGCGCGATGAAGTCGACGTGCTCCATGGAGGCCGTCACCACCTGCTGTCCGGCGAATCGCATGGCTGCGATGGCCCCACAGACGTCCATCCAGTGGAGCACCGTCCCGCCGAGCGCCCGCCCGAGAGAGTTCGTGTCGTCCGGTAAGAGGAGTTCCGTCATCTCCGTGTGGGAGACGGCGAGCCGTTCGGTGTCACTCGATGTCGCGGGTCCTGCAGACGTGGTCGTCTCGTCCATACGGTCGGTCCGTTCGAGCCCCACTTGAACGCGTGGCTCTCGGCCGCTCGGTCGCGATGGGGTCGACAGGTCAGGGTCCACCTCGGGTTCCATCATCAAATTGGATCGACTCGGGCGGCTGTCCGGCCTCGTCGACCACGTCGCCGGCGACCACCACCGGACACTCGACCCGGACGGCGAGCGCGATGGCGTCGGACGGGCGCGCGTCGAAGACGTATCGTTCCGGCTCGCCGGCGTCGTACCGCTCGACGTCGACTTTCGCGTAGAACGTGCCGTCGGCGAGGTCGTCGATCCGAACCTGGTCTATCGCGCCGCCGAACTCGGTGAGGACGTCGACGAGCAGGTCGTGCGTCAGGGGGCGATCGAACGGCTCGTCCTCGAGAACCGTCGCGATCGACCGAGCCTGGTCGCCGCTGACGAAGATTGGAAGATACTCCTCTCGGACGCTGAGGACGACCGTCGGGACGTCACCGCCGGGCGCGGAGCCCGCCCCGACTCCGACGACCTCGGCTTCGTGATCCATACCGGTAATTCGCGAGGACAGCTTGAATAGCTGTCCCCGAGCCCGTGTCCCGCTCACGGTGACAGCCGGTCGTCCGTGGGCCCCACGTATCGCACACGGCGACGACAAAGTTGAAACGCGGTGACGAAGTACATCTGTGTGATGACAGAGACGCCAGGCGGGGCGACCGGTGTCGATACCACCCCCGCAGCGACCGCCGCCGACGAGTCGGCCGACGGCTCGGTGACGGTCGTCGGAACTGCCCACGTCTCGTCGCGCTCCGCCGAGGAGGTCGAAGCGACGATCGAACGAGAGCGTCCCGACGTCGTCGCCGTCGAGCTTGACGAGGGACGCTACCGGCGGCTCAACGGCGAGACCCCCGACAACCTCGACGCCGGCGACCTCTTGCGTGGAAACACCGTCTTCCAGTTTCTCGCCTACTGGATCCTCTCGTACGTCCAGACACAACTCGGAGACCGGTTCGACATCGAGCCCGGAGCAGACATGAACGCTGCCGTCGAGACCGCCGAGGGACTCGGGATCGACATCGCATTAGTTGACCGCAACATTCAGACCACGATCCAGCGCTTCTGGGCTCGGATGACGGTCATGGAGAAGCTTCGAATGGTGGGTGGGCTCGCATTCGGGGCGACAGACCCCCGTGTCGTCGGGATAACCGCCGGGGTGCTCATCGGGCTCGTCGCTGGACCGCTTATCGGACTCTTCGGCGGCTCGATCGGTATCACGACCGGGATGTTGACGAGCGTGACCGCTGGCGTGGCCGCGGCGATCCTCACGGGCGTACTCGTCGACCAGGTCGGGAAAGCCGCATTATCGCCGGATGGACGGCTCTACGCCGCCGCGGCGCTCGGGCCACTCACGGGCCTCTTCGTCGCACTCAGTGGTGTCGCCGACGGAGCCGTCGCGGCGACCGTTGGCGATCTCACGGTCCGTGCGGTCGGCAGCCTCGGCATCGGCCTCACCGCTGGGCTCTCGATCGGCCTCGCCGCCGTCGCCGTCCTCGGTGCGTTCGGTCGGCTGGACCAGCCGTCTGCAGGCCCGGCGGACGGTATCGAAGAACTCGATCTTGATACGCTCACCGACACCGACGTGGTGACGATGATGATAGACGAGTTCCGTCGGTTCTCACCCGGCGGCGCCGAAGCGCTCATCGACGAACGCGACGCGTTTATCGCCCGTCGACTCGTCGCGCTCAGAGACGCCGGCAACGACGTCGTCGCGGTCGTCGGCGCGGGCCACCGAGCAGGCATCGAACGGTACCTCGAGACGCCAGAGGCCCTTCCGCCCGAGTCGTCGCTCGTGGGAACCGCAGGGTCACGAGGGGTTCCTTGGAAGCGCGTCGTTGGATACGGGATCACCGTGGCGTTCGTCGGGTTTTTCGTCCTACTCGCGATGGCCGGCGTTCGAAACGGGTTCCTGCTCCGGTTGTTCGGTGCGTGGTTCCTGATCAACGGTGTCTTCGCGTTCGGCTTCGCGAAGGCCGCTGGTGCGCGATGGTCGTCTGCGGGCGTCGGCGGCGCCGTCGCCTGGATGACGTCGATCAATCCGCTTCTCGCACCAGGGTGGTTCACGGGATACGTGGAACTGCGACACCTTACCGTGAACGTCGCCGACATCGAGCGGCTCAACGGCCTGCTTTCGGACGAATCACAGTCGCCTGGTGAGCTCATCTCGCGCATGCTCGATGTCCCGTTGTTCCGGCTCATCGTGGTCGTCGCGATGACGAACGTCGGCAGCATCGTTGCGAGCCTCCTGTTTGCCGTCTACGTGCTGCCGGCGATGTTCGGCGCCGAAGTCGGGAGCGTCGACGAGGTGACGCGACTCATGGTCGATGGAGCACGAAACAGCGTCGAGCTGTTGCAGGGGCTCTTGGGATAACTGTGTCGGCTATCATGCGAGGCCGACAGATCGGCAACCTCTATTTTAGCGGCACGGAAATTCGTGACCTCCTCGTCGCCTGGGTCGCGCTCGGCGTCGCGTTCGCGATCTTTTTCGTCGGTGGTGCGGCCGGTATCGATCGGATCGTCGCCGCCGGCGTGGTCCTCCCACTCGTGGTCAGTTTGGTGACCGCAGGGAGTGGATTTCTGTTTCACGAGGTGGCACACAAGGCTGTCGCGGTGCGCTACGACCAGGTCGCCGAGTTCCGCGCCGACCGCGGGATGTTGTTTCTCGCGGTGATGAGCGCACTCCTTGGATTCATCTTTGCGGCACCAGGTGCGGTGTACCATCGCGGGCGGGTGACACCCGGCGAGCAGGCCCGGATCGCACTTGCTGGCCCGGCGGTCAACACGGCTCTGCTCGCCGTGTTCGTTCCGGTGTTCTTCGTTGGTGGTGTACTCGGCAACGAGATCGTCACGCTCGTCGGCGAGCGCGGGGTGGCGATAAACGTCTTCCTCGCCGCGTTCAACCTGATCCCGTACGGGCCGCTCGACGGTCGGACCGTCTACCGGTGGCGGCGTCTCGTGTGGGTGGTGACGTTCGTCCCCGCGGCACTGTTGACCGGGCTCTTGGTCTTCGTCTTCGGACTCGGATTCAGTGGACCGTTCTGAGTACCAGCGGCCGATACCCCCGCTCGGCCAAACGGTGTCCTTTTGCTCCGCCGGGTCACGACAGGCGTATGACCGAAGAGGACGCAGAAGAACTCACCTACGCGGACGCAGGCGTCGATATCGACGCGAGCGAGGCGGCGACCGCGGCGCTTATCGGCGCCGTCGGCGAGAGCGCGGGCGACTACGCGGGCCTCCTTGACATCGGCGACCGGTATCTCGCGTTGGCGACCGACGGGGTCGGTACGAAGCTTCTCGTCGCGGATGCGCTCGAAGACTACTCGACGGTCGGGATCGACTGCGTCGCGATGAACGTCAACGACCTCGTCGCCGCCGGGATTCGACCCGTCGCGTTCGTCGACTATCTCGCTGTCGACGAACCAGACGAGACGTTCGCCGAGCAGGTCGGCGAGGGGCTTTCGCGCGGCGCCGAGCTCGCCGACATGGAACTCGTCGGCGGCGAGACCGCGGTGATGCCGGAGGTAATCAACGGGCTCGATCTGGCGGGGACCTGCGCGGGGCTCGCCGCGAAAGACGCCGTCTTCGACGGCGCGGCGCAGCCGGGCGACGCGCTGGTCGGGTGGGAGTCGTCGGGGATCCACTCGAACGGGCTCACGCTCGCGCGTGAGGCCGTGACGCGCGAGCACGCGTACACCGACCCGTGTCCGTTCGAGGGGTACGAGACGGTCGGTGAGGCACTCTTAGAGCCGACGCGGATCTACACCGACCTGCTCAACCCGATGCGCGCACACGATGTCCGCGCCGCGGCACACATCACTGGTGGGGGATGGACGAACCTGACGCGGCTGGGCACTCACCGATACGTCGTGGAAGACCCATTCGACGCACAGCCGATCTTCGAGTTCGTCCAGCGCGTAGGGAGCGTCTCCGACGAGGAGATGCACCGGACGTTCAACACCGGAACCGGGTTCGTCGCGGCCCTCGATCCGAATGTAGCTGGGTCGCTGGCTGCGGAGACAGACGGGCGCGTGATCGGGCGGGTTGAGGAGAGCGACGACGAGGGGAGCGTCGCGATTCGCGGAATGGAGTTATAACTGGTCACCGTCGATAGCGCTCTCGATCGCTTATAAATACGTAGCTTCGGCTCGACGGCGAGTACTTCCAAAGCCTTCGCTCATTTATAACTCATCGATGCGGAATCGACGGTGAACACCCCCAAAGCCCCAGCCGCTCGATTATAAGTGGCTGCTGACGGATCGACGGTGAACACCCCCAAAGCCCCAGCCGCGAGGACGCCGAACGCTCGCTGCGCTCCTCACTCGTCGCTCACTCCGTTCGCTCCGTCGCTGCGGTGCTTACGTCGCCTGCGGCGTCCTCGCGGCTGCCCCTTTGAATCCCACCCGCCAGCAACCGCACGGCACCTCACGCCTCCCCAGCCTCGTCGGCCGCCCTCCGCTTCGCTCCGGCCGGCCGACTCCCTCACGCGGGCGACTCGCGGCCGATGGCCGCTCGTCGGCACGCGCCACCGCACCGTTCATTTATAAAGAGTCGTCGCCGTTTCGCGCGGCTTCGACGCGGTCCGCCGTCGACTCCAGCGCCTCGGCGAGCGTCCGGGCCTGCGCGGGCGACAGGTCGATCTCGTCGGCGTGGGCGGGGAGGTCGTCGACCGACGTGTCGTCGAGTTCGACCTGGAGTGTCACCTGTTCGGGCGCCTCGCGTGGCGCGGTGACGTTCACGACGCCCGGCGCGTCGGCCTCGAACTCGTGGGCGCGGACCCGGCCGTCGACGAGATCGAGGGTCGTGTAGGCGTTCACGCGGAGCAGTCGGTTACTCATCGCGTCCCTCGGCTCAGACCCCGCATCGTCAGTCGTCTGCCGGCGTCGCCGGCGCGTCCTCCATCGCGTCGTTCTCGGCGTACGGGTACCACGTGCGTTTCGTGTTGTGCATCATCGGGTCCTCGTAGTCGGTCTCTTCGGGCTCTACGAGGGCGTCGAGGTCGTCGTCGTCGTGGCGGGCGACAAAGGCGCGGAACGACTCGCCCGCGTCGCGCTCGGCCGCGAAGCTGTCGATCAGGTTCGCGATCGCGCCGGGCACCTCGTCGACGGGGACCCGCTGGGTGACCCACCGGGCGAACTGGGGGTCTTCGCCGAGCCCGCCGCCGAGCCCCACGTCGAGCGCCTCGACCGGGTCGCCGTCCTTGCGGGTCTTCATCCCGCGCAGGCTCACGTCGGCGATCTGCGGCTGCGCGCACGAGGCCGTACACCCGGAGAGGTGGATGTGGAACTCCTCGACGTCGTCGGGAAGGTCGACGTTCCCCTTGAGCCAGCGCGCGAACCGGACCTGCCGGTTCTTCGTCTCGACTATCGACAGCGAGCAGAATTCGGTACCGGTACACGCGACGGAGCCGCGCATGAACGGCGAGGGGAAAGGCGAGTAATGCTCTAAGAGGGGCTCGTCGAGGAGCTCGTCGAGCGCGTCGTCCGGCACGTCGGTGACGATGACGTTCTGGCGCTGCGAGAGCCGGACCTCGCCGGAGCCGTACGTCTCGGCGAGGTCGGCTAGCTCGAGCACGTCGGCCGCGCCCATCCGCCCGACGAGCACGTTCAGCCCGACGAAGTTCCGCCCGTCGCGCTGGTCGTGGACGCCGATCAGATCGTTGCGCTCGCCCGCGCCCGTATTGTAGGTGTACTCCTCGCGGACGTCGCGCCCGGCCGTCTGAAGCTCGAAGTCGACGTACTCCTCCTGAAGCGTCTCGCGGACCTCCGCTGCGCCCCACTCGTCGACGAGGAACTTCACGCGGGCGTTGTACCGGTCCTCGCGGTCGCCGTGGTCGCGGAACAGCGCGGAGAGCCCCCCGGCCACGTCGGGGACGCGCTCCGGGGGCACCCAGACGTCGATGTCGCGGGCGAGCCGCGGCTCGTTGCGCGCGAGCCCGCCGCCGACGCGGACGTTGAAGCCGACGGCATCCTCGGTCGTTTCGCCCTCTCCGTCCCCGCCGACTGCTTTGTACGCGGGCTCAAAGGCGAGGTCGTTGATGTCGCCCTGTCCGGAGCCGTCGGCGGAGCCAGTCACGGAGACCTTCCACTTTCGCGGGAGGTTTGCGTGGTCGTCGTTCCCCTTGAACGTCTCGTTGAGCTCGCGGATTACGGGCCAGGCGTCGATCACCTCCTCTGCGTCTTTGCCGGCGACCGGATTCCCGACGATATTCCGCCAGGAGTCCCCGCAAGCTTGCTGGGTCGAGAGGCCGTTTGCTTCGAGTTTCTCGAAGACTGCCGGCACGTCAGACAGTTCGATCCAGTGGAGTTGGATCGACTGCCGGGTGGTGAAGTCGGCGTACGACTCGCCGAAGATCGGGTTCGCCCCCGGTCCACGAGCGTACTCGTCAGCGATCTCCCCGACGACGCGAAGCTGGCCCGGTTCAAGGACGCCGTTCGGGGTGCCGATCCGTAACATGAAATATCCCTCCTGTCCGTTCCGCTGGTGGTACAGCCCCCACCATTTGAAGCGCTCGAACCACGCGTCCCGCTCGTCGTCCGGGATCGAGTCGAACCCCGCTTCCGCGAATTCGAACAGGTGGTCGCGGACCTCGCGCCCGTACGCCTCCGATTTCCAGTTTTCGACATCCGTTGGCATCGACTTCCGGTACTCCCGGTATCCACATAGGCGGCCGCGTAGAGTCAACCTTCCCCGCTGCTTCAGCGATCCGGCACGTGTTGCCGCGACGAATCACCCCGAGCGGACCGAACTGCAGCGCGGGCGAGTTCGGTGAACTCACCCCCGTGTACCCGCCCGACGGGAATCCAGCCGGTGACTCCTTCGCCCCCGCACGCGATACACTGACCGTGGACCCGCGCCTCCACATTCGAGCCGTCGACGCCGACCGACTGGAAGTTCTCGACGACCAGATCCGCAAGCGCACACTGACAGAAATCCGGCGCGTTGAGCCGCCACAGTTCACTGACGCGCACTTCGCGGCTGTCGTCGATAGAGATCCACGCCCCGTCGTCGAGCACGCGCAATCGAGTGGTCACACCTCGCGTTCGTCCGCCACACGGCAGTGACTGCCGGTGTGTGCAAGCCCCGTCGACGTCGATGACGCAGATTGTGTGCGAAAACCACGAGACTGCGAGCCGATACGCACCCGCGTACCGCGACACAGATGGCTGCGATACTGGCCGCTACTGGTGAGTAGTGGTTCGATTTACTGCGGTAGGTCCGCTTATTGATACCCCTACGATACAGTCATCGATGACAGAATCAGCGCGCGAGAGCACGACGCTCCGATCAGAGTCGCCCGACGTACCGTACGAACACACCTCAGCCGACGTTGCACCCGAGTTGTTCGACGGGTTTACAGAGAGCCGATGACAGACGAGCGAACAGAGACAGAACCAACAGAGACGGAGCCAGAAGCGGGCGACGAAGAAGACGACACGGGACACCTCGGCGACCTCCCCGACGGCGCCGGCTGCACGGAGATCTGGGAGCACATCTCGGACAATCGCGACGAGTGACGCTGGCGGTGACCGTCGCGTACGCGACACCCGCTAGGAGAGGTACGCGGCGATATCCGCTTCGGTGATAATCCCAACCGTCTCGCCGCCGTCGGTCACCATCACAGCCGTGTAGTGGTCAAGCAGGTTCCGCACCTCGTCTACCGTTGCGCCGGCACCGACCGTCGGGAACGACTCGCTCATCACCTCACTCACCGGGTGGGTCCCGACCTTCTCGCCCGCGTGAACGACGTCGCCTTGACTGATCGAGCCGACGGGGACGCCGTTTTGTAACACCGGCAGCTGTGAGTACGCCTCACGCTCCATCAGGTCGACCGCATCGCGTACGGCGTCGTCGGGGGCGACGCTGATCACGGTCTCGTTCATCAGATCGGCGGCACGAACCACCTCACCCTCTGCCTCTTGGAGGGCGTTCACGATCCGGCGGAGCGTCGAGAGCCGTGGGTCGACGTCGCCGCCTTCGATCCGTGCGATGAGTGGCTGGGAGACACCGGCGGAGTCGGCGAGCTCACTCTGGGTAAGCTCAAGCGACGTCCGTCGTTCTCTGAGGTCCTGTGGCGTGGGAAGTTGCATGGGTCTAATTACCAATAGTTATTCGAAAAGCTTTCGCCACCACACGCGACCACGTCGACTGCCGGCTCACAGGCAGCGTCGACCGACGATACAGCCTACTGGCCGTCGTCTTCGTCGTCTGCTTCGGTCTCGACCACGTCGATGACCTCGAGCGGGACGTCCCGCAGTGCACCACCGACCTCGCTCTTTGCGATCCGCTCTGCGTGTTCTTCGCTGTCGGCGTTGAACACGTCGATCTCGAGGAGGAGCCCGACCAGCGCCGTATTCGCTGCGAGGAAAGCCGCGTCGAACGGCTCCCCACAGGCCGGACAGCCAGTGACGCCGGGTTCGACCTCGACGTACTGCTTGTCCGTCTCGTTGAGTCGCTTTCCGGCCTCACTGACCGCGACGCCGATGGCGTCGTCGGTCTCTTCGACGTCACGGACCAACCAGGCGGCTTCCATCGCGACTGCGTAGTTGCTCATACATCACGGAACGCGCCGCAGGGTTTCACCTCTTGTGGTTTGCCGGGGCCTCAGAGTTCCTCGATGATCGCCGTCGTTACGGCCTCGGTCGTCGCGTCACCGCCAAGGTCGCCGGTCCGTGGGCCGTCTGCGAGGACCGACTCAACCGCAGCCCGCACCCGCTGTCCGTCGGTACTATAGCCGAGATACTCGAGAAGCATCGCCGCCGAGAGTATCGCGGCGGTCGGATTCGCGACACCCTCGCCGGCGATGTCCGGTGCTGTCCCGTGGACCGGCTCGAACAACGCGTTGTCGTGGCCCACATTCGCCGATGGTAACAGCCCGAGGCCCCCGACCAACCCCGCAGCGAGATCAGAGAGCACGTCACCAGCGAGGTTCGGACAGACGATAACGCCGTACTGTGTCGGGTCAAGTGGTAGCTTCGTCGCAAACGCGTCCATCAGCTCTTCGTCGGCGTCGACGCCGTGTGCATCGGCAACCTCGAGGGCGGTCTCGCGGAATCGACCGTCGGTCTCTCGCATCACGTTCGCCTTGTGCACGACGGTGAAGGCCTCATGTCCCGCCGGGCCGCGTCCGTCCGCGACGAACTCGCAGGCATACTCAGCGAGTTCACGCGACGCCGACGACGTGACGACCCGCGTCAGCGTCGACAAATCCTCACTGAGCCGATCCTCGTGACCGGCGTACACGCCCTCGGTGTTCTCGCGTAAGAACACCACGTCCGTCTCGGGGCGAAGGGCGTCCACGCCGGGGTACGCCCGCGCTGGGCGGACGTTCACGAACGAGTCGACGGCGTCCCGAAGCGGCAAGATGACGTCTGCAGCCGTCTCGCCGGCGGCACCGAACAGCGTTGCGTCCGCCTCGGCGGCCAGATCGTACGTTTTCGTCGGCAGCGCCCGGCCGGTTTCCTCTCGCACGGCGTCGCCTGCTGCAGCCGAGACGAACGTGAACTCCCGGTCGAGTGCGCGTAACACCTCGATAGCCGCGGGAATCACTTCCTGGCCGATGCCGTCGCCTTCGATGACCGCGATTCGGTCGCTCATGCGATGACTCCACCCGACGCCGAAAAGAGGATGTCGATGTCGAGACCGGCTCAGTCGTCGCTCTCGACGTACGGAAGGTCGGCGACCGTCTCGTCGACCTTACTGCGGTTCGAGTACATGAGTGCGGTCGTGTCCCAGATGCCGTCCACGAGTGCCTCCTGCATCGATCCGTCGATGTCGACGTCGATCGTGGTGTCGCCGTACGTCACCGTCGCCGCCTCGACGTCGATGTCGATCTCGCCGTCGGGGTTCGCTTCGATCCACTCCTGTAGGTCGGTCACCGTCTCGTGGTCTGCGGTCACCGCTGGAATGCCGAGCGACTTGCAGTTGTCGCGGAAGATCTCCGCGTACGACTCGCCGACGACCCCGTCGACGCCCCAGCGCATCATCGCCTGTGGGGCGTGTTCACGCGAGGAGCCACAGCCGAAGTTCGAGTTCACGACGGCGATCGACGCGCCCTCGAACCGATTGAGCGGGTGGTCGTTGTACTCGCCGTCGGCGTCCCGTCGCGCGTCATAAAAGAGGTAGTCGGCCATGTTGTCGAAGGTGACCTCTTTCATGAACTTCGCGGGGAGGATCTGGTCGGTGTCGACGTCGTCGCCGGGGATCGGAACGCCGGTGCCAGAGACCGCAGTGATGTGCTGGTCGTCGCTCATCAGTCTGCCACCTCCTCGACGCCGCCCGCGCCACCGGTTGGTCCGTCTCCGAGGTACTCGCGGGAATCCGTGACTGCACCCTCGACGGCCGCGGCCGCAACCATTGCGGGACTCATCAGGACAGTCCGTCCTTCTTTTGAACCCTGCCGGCCGACGAAGTTCCGGTTCGACGATGACGCACACACCTCGTCGCCCTCGAGCATGTCGTCGTTCATCGCGAGACACATCGAACATCCGGCGCGCCGCCACTGGAAGCCAGCGTTGATGAACGTCTCGTCTATCCCGCGCGCCTCACACTCTTTTCGGACCGTCTCGGAGCCGGGGACCGCGAGCGCCCGCACGCCATCGTCGACCGTGTGCCCTTCGAGCACCGCAGCCGCCTCCTCGAAGTCCGAGACCCGACCGTTCGTACACGTGCCGAGGAACGCCACGTCGACCTCGTAGCCGAGCATCGACTGGCCGGGTTCGATCTCCATGTGTTCGAGCGCCGACGCCGCAGCCTCGCGGTCGGTCCGCGCCTCGAACGACGACGGCTCCGGCACCGGATCCGATATCTCGATGACCTGGCCGGGGTTGATCCCCCACGTCACGAGCGGGTCGATGCCACCTGCGTCGACGGTGACGACGTCGTCGTACTCGGCGTCGTCGTCGGAGGCGATCGACTCCCAGTAGGCTTTCAGCTCCTCGAACGCTTCTCCATCCGGAACGTACTCGCGCCCCTCAAGATACTCGAAGGTCGTCTCGTCCGGGTTGATGTAGCCCGCGCGGGCCCCCCCCTCGATCGACATGTTACACACCGCAAGTCGACCCTCCATGTCGAGCGCCTCGATAGCCGGGCCGCCGTACTCGTAGACGTGGCCGACCCCGCCGTCGACGCCAAGGTCTTGGATCACTTTCAAGATGATGTCTTTGGCGTAGACGCCCTCACCGAGTTCGCCTTCGATCTCGATCCGTCGAACCCGTTGTTTGTCCGCGGCGATACACCCCGTCGCGAGGACGTCGCGGATCTGGCTCGTGCCGATCCCGACGCCGATCGAGCCGAACGCGCCGTGTGTCGCGGTGTGGCTGTCACCACACGCGACGGTCATACCAGGCTGTGAGAGTCCCAGTTCGGGTGCGACTACGTGGGTGATCCCCTGCTTGCCCGACTCGAAGTCGAAGAACGTAATCCCGTTTTCGTCGGTGTTCGACTCGAGTGCCGAGAGCATCTTCTCTGCTTGGTCGTCGACTAACGGCCGCTCGCGCTTTTCGGCTTCCGTCGGGGCGATGTGATCGGTAGTCGCGAACGTCTGATCCGGGTACGCCACGTCAAGGTCGCGCTCGCGAAGCATCCCGAACGCCTGCGGGCTCGTCACCTCGTGGACGAGGTGGAGGCCGATGAACAGCTGATCCTGGCCGTTCGGCAGCTCCGTCACCTTGTGGTTCTCCCACACCGTGTCGTACAGCGTTCCCTCGCTCATCGGTTCCCCCCCGCGTTGCGTACGGCGTTCGTCGGTTTGTCAGTCATCACGCCTTCACCTCGGTCGGCTCCTCTTCGCTTTCGTCCGACTCCTGCCACGAGAAGAGCCCGCGCAACTCCTCGCCGACGGCCTCGATCTCGTGGTTCTTTTCTGCAGTCCGTAGCTGGGTGTACGACGGCCGACCCGCCTGATTCTCTGCGATCCACTCGCGAGCGAACTCCCCGTTCTGGACCTTCTCGAGGACCTGTTCCATGTTCTCGCGGGCGTGCTCATCGACGACGACGTCGCCTTGGGTGAGCCCGCCGTACTCGGCGGTATCAGAGACCGAATCCCACATGCCGCCGAGCCCATCCTCGTACATCAGGTCGACGATGAGTTTGAGTTCGTTGAGACACTCGAAGTACGCCATCTCTGGAGAGTAGCCGGCGTCGACGAGCGTCTCGTAGCCTTGTTTGACGAGTGCGGTGACGCCACCGCACAGGACCGCCTGTTCGCCGAAGAGGTCTGTCTCTGTCTCCTCGCGGAATGACGTCTCAACCACGCCGGCGCGGGTACAGCCGATCGCGGCCGCGTACGCGAGCCCCTCTGTGCGGGCGTCGCCGGTCGCGTCCTGGTACACAGCGAGGAGTCCCGGCGTCCCCTCGTCGTTCTCGTAGTTCCGTCGGACGAGGTGCCCCGGTGACTTCGGCGCAACCATCGTCACGTCAACGTCTTCGGGCGGCTGGATCTGGTTGTAGTGGATGTTGAATCCGTGAGCAAACTGGAGCGTGTCGCCCGCCTCGAGGTTCGGCTCGATCGCGTTCTCGTAGACATCCGGCTGGACGGTGTCCGGGACCAGTACACTCACGATGTCGGCGTCTGCGACGGCGTCGGCTGGCGTCTCCACCCGGAGTCCGTCGCTCTCGGCGGCCTCGCGCGAGGAACTGTCTTCGCGGAGCCCGACGATGACGTCGATCCCGCTGTCGGCGAGGTTCTGTGCATGTGCGTGTCCCTGCGAGCCGTAGCCGAGAACGGCCACGGTCTTCCCGGCGAGCGCCTCGGGGTCGGCGTCTGCGTCGTAGTATACTGTCGAATCGAACGGTTGTGAGTCGTCTGCTGTCATGATTACTTGGTGGTTGGGGTCGTCGGTTCGCCGGCCGTGGCGGGCTTTTCTCCGGGTGCCGTGGGGATGTTCCCCCGGGCGAGTGCCGTCTGACCGGTCCGGGCGATCTCGACGATCCCGAACTGGCCGAACGCGTCGATCGCGTCGTCTATCTTCGACTCATCACCGGTCAGCTGAACGGTGATCGTCTCTGGACCGGCATCGAGCGTCTGTCCGTCGTACATCTCGGCGACCGCGTGGACTTTGTCAGGCTCGTCTCCAGTGACCTTGAGTAAGACCAGCTCCGAGGTGACCGCGTCGCCGGACACCTCTCCCACCGAGATGACGGGTTTGAGTTTTGCCATTTGTTTTTCGATCTGGTCGATACCGGGGTCGGTCTCTTCGACGACCATCGTGATCCGCGAGTGGCCGTCGACGGTCGTCGGCCCCACGGTCAGGCTCTCGATGTTGAACTGTCGCCGTGAGACGAGTCCCGAGACACGCGCGAGCACGCCGGGCTCGTCTTCGACCAGCGCCGAGATGACCGCGCGTCGCACGTCGTGTTCCGCCTCAACGACCGGGTCGATACGGTGGCCTTCGAGGTTCCGTCGACCCTCGGGGTGCGGCCGCTCGTCTGGGCCCGGACCAGTCATTCCCTCGCCGCTCATAGCTGGTCCTCCGAGAGGGCAAACTGTCCGTTCGCGCCACCGCTTGGCACCATCGGCAACACGTTTTCTTCGGGGTCGACATGGAAGTCGATCACAGCCGGGCCATCGTACGCGAGAGCCTCCTCGACCGCCGGCGCAACCTCGTCGTAGCCGTCGACCCGGATCCCGAGCGCGCCGAACGCCTCAGCGAGTTTGTCGAACTCAGGCATCCAGTTGTACTCCGACGCCATGTGCCGGCCCTCGAAGAACGCGTCCTGCCACTGTCGAACCATCCCGATGTACTCGTTGTTCAGCACCGCGACGGTGATATTCAGGTTCTCGCGCACTGCGACCGAAATTTCTTGCATCGTCATCAACAGCGAGCCGTCGCCGTCGAAGCAGATCACATCACGGTCGGGTTCGTCCATCGCATCGGCGGCCATCCGCGCACCGATTGCTGCTGGAAGCCCGTAGCCCATCGTTCCGAGCCCGTGTGAGGAGACCCACGTTCGCGGCTCCGTATACGTCCAGAACTGCGAGGCCCACATCTGGTGTTGGCCGACGCCCGTCGTGACGATCGTGTCGTCATCAGTCGCCTCGTCGAACGCCTCGACAACGAACTGCGGCTTGAGCGGCTCGTCTTCGGGCGCTGCGTACGTCATCGGGTACGTTTCTTTCCACTTCTGACACTGCTCGCGCCAGTCGTCGGCGTCTGGGGTGGTGTCGATCGCCGCACCGAGCTGCTCGAGCACGGTCGCCGCGTCCCCAACAAGCGGGTAATCGGCGTACACGTTCTTCGATATCTCCGCTGGGTCGATATCAACGTGGACGACCTCGGCTTCCGGCGCGAACGTATCGACGCCACCGGTCAGCCGGTCGTCGAAGCGGGTGCCCACCGCGACGAGACAGTCGGTGTGGGTTATCGCCATGTTGGCGTATCCCGTACCGTGCATCCCGGCCCACGACAGACAGAGCTCGTCGTCTTCGGGGAACGACCCGATACCCGGCATTGTCGTCACGACTGGGATTTCGTACGTGCGCGCGAACTCGCGCGCTGCTTCGCTCGCTTCGCCTTTGATCACGCCGCCGCCGAACAGGCAGACCGGCTTATCTGCCGACTCGATCGCACGTGCGGCGGCTTCGACGGCGTCGGCTCGCGCGCTCGGGTCGGGGTCCGTCCCGGCAGGCGCCTCGGCGTCGCCCGGTTCCTCGTCCGTCTCGTCGAGTGTGACGTCTTTCGGGAGGTCGACGAGCGTCGGGCCAGGTCGGCCGACCGACGAGAGCGCGAACGCCTCACCGACGACGTCACCGACCGAGTCGGCGTCGCTCGCGAAGTAGTTGTGTTTCGTGACGGGGCGGGTGACGCCGACGGTGTCGGTTTCCTGAAACGCGTCGTTGCCGACGAAATCCGTTGGCACCTGGCCGGTCAACGCCAGCATCGCGTCGGAGTCCATGTCGGCGTCGGCGATGCCAGTGACGAGGTTCGTCGCTCCCGGACCCGAGGTCGCCAGACAGAGCCCGGGCTCGCCGGCGACCACGCCGTACGCGTTCGCGGCGTGTGCGGCGCCCTGTTCGTGGGCCATCATAACGTGCCGGATGGACGAGTTATATAGCGCGTCGTAAACGGGCATGATCGCCCCTCCTTGCACGCCGAACGCCGTCTCGGCGCCCGCCGACTCGAGGGCGGCGACGACCGACTCCGCGCCGGTCGTCACCGTCTCTATCGGGTCGCCCGTCGGTGGCATCTCCTCGACAGACGGTTCTGCGCCGTCTGTCGGGTCCGGTCCGTCCGTATCGGCCGCCGCGTCGGCGTCCGCATCTTCGTTTCGTGGGTGTGCTGCTGAGTCGCTCATCGTGTGTGGTGTGTTGGTGGTGTCTGCGGTCGAGCGTCGATCGGTTCGAACGAACGGTTGCGCGGTCGGAGCGCGCAGGGACGTCGTCCGACGGTTCGATGTCTCGGGGAGAAAGGGGTGCTGTAGGGGCTCAAACCCCTACAATACGTACAGCGACGGCTCCCGTCTGAGAGGGCGTCTCGGAGTGTCGCCACGAGCGTCGCATTCGATCGCAACTCACACACGCCGCCTATATATCTGTGTCGGAGCGCGGTGTCGATGTGACGCTTCGTCGGCTGGGACCCCGGTAACACCGACAATCCCTCACCGCGAGACAACGGACGACCGAATCGTGCACACCGTTCGCTGGGTACTGGGGTCGACTGCCGCTCGCCGGGCGCGCGTGCCGGCTGCGCGACCATCAGACCCGAACCTCCTCCTCGCGTTCGACACCCGTCTCTCGGGCGAACCGCTCAACGTCGCCGGCCGTCACCTGTCGCTTGCCGGAGCCGTACTCTTTGACCCGCTTCGTAATCGACCGGACCTCGCTGTCCGTCGGGTCGAAGCCGGCCTCCACCAGGTGCTTGCGCACGCTGTGGGTGCCCGTGTGTTTGCCCAGCACGAACTCGCGCTCGGCGCCCACCATCTCCGGAGTCATCACGCCTGTCTCGAACGTGTCGGCGTTCTCGATGACGCCCGCCGCGTGGATGCCCGACTCGTGGGCAAACGCGTTGCGCCCGGTGACGGGTTTGTTTGCCGGGACCGGAATGTCTGAGGCGTCCTCAACGATCCGGGCCAGTTTCGTTATCTGGGTCGTGTCGATGCCGGTGTCGACGCCGTACACCGACTCGACGGCCATGACGACCTCCTCGTAGGCGGCGTTACCGGCGCGCTCACCGATCCCGTTGACCGATACCTGTGCTTGGGCGGCGCCGTTCTCGAACCCGGTGACTGCGTTCGCTGCGGCCATGCCGAAGTCGTCGTGAGTGTGGACGTCGACGCGAGCGTCGGTCGCCTCCACGACGGCTGCGACCGTCTGCCCGAAGCTGGTCGGCATCGCGACGCCGCAGGTGTCTGGGATGTTGATCCAGTCGGTACCGGCCTCGCTGACGGCCTCGACGATCTCGGTGAGATACGCCGGGTCCGTTCGGGTCGCATCCATCGGCGAGAACATACACTCGACGCCCGCGGATTTCACCTGTCCGACGGCGTCGACCGCGCGTGCCTTCGCCTCCCGGCGGGTGGCGTGCATCGAGTCCTCGAGTTGGACGTCGCTCGTCGAGACGAACACGTGGATCATCTCGACGCCGGCGTCGATCGCCGCCTCAATGTCGCCGTCGACGACCCGGGCCAACCCGCAGACCGTCGTATCTGTCGCCGCCGCGATGTCGCTCACGGCTTCGAACTCCGCGTCGGAGTTCACCGGGAACCCAGCCTCGATGACGTGGGTGCCCATATCGTCCAGCGTCGCCGCTATCTCGCGTTTCTCGTCGTAGCTGAACGACGTTCGTGGTGACTGTTCGCCGTCTCGTAACGTCGTATCGAAGATCCGTACAGGACCGATCTCGGTGTTAGAAGCTATCGTGCCCTGGAAGAACTCGATCCGCCGGGGTGTCCGACGAAGCCTCCGTGATGTCTACCATCAGTTTCATGGAATATTGACACCTACTTAAGCGTTTCTGGACGAACCCGGCTGGCGGTTCGTCGTGTGACCGAGACGTCACATTCCCATGTCTGTGGCCGCCTCTGGCACGGGTAGGTCGCGGACGCCGACGGCGAGCCGCTCTGCGGCGTGGTCGAGTGCCATGTCGAATCCGTAGTACCGCTCCAGCTCGTCGCCATCGGGGCCCGTTCGGACCTTCAACATCGCGTATCCATCCTGGTTCTGTGCCACTGTCGCGGTGTGTCCGTCTGCGGAGAACGTCAGGAGCCGCTCGCCGTTCGCCTCCTCGTAGCGGGCAGAAATCCCATCGGCTTCGACGCTCATCTCAGTCGTCGTCTCCGTCGCGTCGGTCATACTCTTCTGTCGAGCCGAACAGAGTCGTATCTGTCGGTCGACGCTCATCGCCTCGTCTCACCGAGGGTCCCACCCGTGGAGCGACTCGTCGGGTTCTAACTCGAGGTCGAATGCACGAATGAGTCCACCGAGTGCAACGTATCCCTGAGCAGTCGCAGCAATACCGACGAGCACGTCGGGGTCGTAATGATCTGCCGCCGCGGCGTGCGTGACCGCATCGACCCGTTCGGTCACGACCGCGCGAACGTACTCGACGAGTGTCCGGTCGGCGGCATCAAGTGCAGAGAGTGGGCCGTCACCGATGGCAGCGATGACCGCGTCGTCGACGCCGACGTCGCGCGCGATCGTTACGTGTTGGTGCCACTCGTAGCGACTCTCGATCGCCGCCGCGGTCGTGAGGATGACGAGTTCGCGCTCGCGCTCGGAGAGACCGCTGTCTCGCCAGAGCGCGCGTAAGAATGCCCGCATCCCCGCGAGCACGGGCGGGTTGTTTCCGAGCGCACGGTACACGTTGAGCGGTTTACCCTGAAGCTCAGAGGACAACAGCGGCTCGTGCTCGTCCGGAACGTCTTCGGGGTCAGCGTACGGAACGCGTGCCATACCCGCGACGCGTGTGCCAGGCAATTAGGGCTGTGTACCCCGGCCCGGATCGCCGGAGGTGTCCGTCCGTACCGAGTAGCCGGTGATGGCCTCCCGGCTGGGGCGACTGTGGCGTCGACCGATCCGAATCTTAAGTACGGTGACGCCCCAATGAATCGTAATGGCTACCCAGGTGTCGCGCCGTCGGGCGTGGGTGATCGCCGCGCGGCCACAGACGCTGCCGGCGGCGGCTGCACCGGTGATCGTTGGTGTCGGCCTCGCACTCGACGCGGGCGTGTTCGCCCCGCTGCCGGCGCTCGCCGCGCTCATCGGCGCGGCGCTCATCCAGATCGGGACCAACTTCGCGAACGACTACTACGACGCGATCCAGGGCGCCGACACCGACGACCGCGAGGGCTTTACCCGCGTCGTCGCCAGCGGCCTCATCGACCCGGGCGAAGTCAAACGCGCCATGTGGCTGACGTTTGCGGCCGCCATCGTCGTTGGAACCTTCCTCGTCGCCGTCGGCGGCGTCCCGATTCTCGTGATCGGGCTCGCGTCGGTCGCAGCCGGGATTGCCTACACTGGCGGCCCCTACCCGCTCGGATATCACGGGCTCGGCGACGTCTTCGTCTTCGTGTTCTTCGGTGTGATCGCGGTCACTGGGACCTACTACGTGCAGGCCGCAACCCTCACTGGCGGGCTGCTCCCGCTCGCGCCGCCCCCTGGAACACTCACGCTCACAGCGTTCATCGCGAGTCTCCCCGTCGCCGCGCTGTCGACGAACATCCTCGTCGTCAACAACGTCCGTGACCGCGAGGAGGACGCCAAGACGGGCAAACGAACGCTCGCGGTTCGATTCGGATACGGCTTCGCGCGGGCGCAGTACGCCGGACTTCTCGGACTCGCGTACGCCGTTCCGTGCTGGTTCGTCGCCACCGGGCACGGCCTCGCGGTCCTCCTCCCGCTCGCGACGCTGCCGCTCGCCGTCGGCGTCGCCAGAACTGTGCTAACGGAGACGGCCGGTGAGGCGCTCAACCCCGCACTCGAGTCGACCGGAAAACTGCTCGCGGCGTACGCCGTTACGTTCGCAGTCGGGCTCGGCATCTGATGCAGACGCGTCAGTTTGCGGTCCCGCTTTCGCGGCCACTCAGAACGGCTCGAGGAGCGATACGCGAGCGCCGCGGCCACCTCGTCGCCGTCGGACCCGCACTGGGAGACGACGTGCAAACGCGGGGAATCGGTGAAGCCACGCCGCTGCCCGGCTGGACGGAGTCGCCCGCGGCGTGTGCGTCTGCGCTCGCATCCGGCGACGCTGCCCGAGCCACGCTCGACGCGCCCGACCCGACAGCGATACCGGCCGCCCGCCACGGTGCCTCGCTCGCGCTCGCGGACGCAAATGCACGCGTAGACGGGCACCCGCTCGCCGCACACCTCGCCACCGACGCCGGGCTCTCGTCGCCCGCGCAATCGGTGCCGGTGAACGCGACGATCGGTGACGGGAACCCCACCGAGACCGCGACCGCCGCGTTACAGGCTGTCGATGGAGGAACCACCTGTCTCAAGGTGAAGATCGGCGCCCGGTCGGTCGATGCGGACGTGCGGCGACTTCGAGCGGTCCGAGATGCGGTCGGCCCGGCCGTCGAGGTACGTGCGGACGCGAACGGTGCCTGGGATTTCGAGACCGCTCGCCAGGCGCTCGACCGGCTCGAACCGATGGACCTCGCGTACGTCGAGCAGCCGCTTCCAGCGGCCGCATTGGCGTCGACGGCACGCCTCGCCCGGGCGAGTATCGTGCCGATCGCCGTAGACGAGTCACTCATTGAGTACGGTGTCGACGCGGTGCTCGCCGCCGACGCGGTCGACGTGGTCGTCCTCAAACCCATGGCGCTCGGCGGACCAGACCGAACCGTCGAGGCCGCCGTGCGGGCCCGGGCCGCCGGCGTCGAGCCCGTGGTCACGACGACGATCGACGCCGTGGTCGCCCGGACCGCAGCCGTGCACGTCGCCGCCGCGATACCGGACGTGTCGGCGTGCGGGCTCGCGACGGCCGGCTTACTCGAGGAGGACCTCGCGACGGATCCGTGCCCAGTCGAGGCGGGACGGGTGTCTGTTCCGGACGGACCGGGACTCGCCGGCGGTGCGTTCGACGATCTGATTGACTCGGTCGGCGGACACGATCTGCAGTGAGCCGCTCAGTCGGCCGTACGACGACGGCACCGATCACTGAAACCCGCGGTCGACGTCGTCGGCCTCGATGAGCTCGTCGAGCTCGGCCGAGAGCAGCGCTTCGGCCTCTTCGAACGTGTCGTTGAGCTCGTCGAGCTCGTCGGGGCGTCCATCGAACGCGTAGTCCATCGGTCCGAATGCCGGCGCGTCGACCGCTTCCATCACATCTTCGAAGAGGTGCTCGGGGTCCGTCGGCGCCTCCGCGTGGACGCGAAGCGTCTCTTCGAGCCGGGTCGCCATCGACGTCGCCTCGTCTTCGTCGGCTGGAGGGCGCCGGACGGCAAACCGTCCCTCGGCGTCCTGGGTAGGCAACAGCGGGTCGAGGTCGTCGTCGACCCGGCGGGCCACGCGCGTTCCGACGCCACGGAGATCACGCGGGTTCTTAGCGTACGTCTGTAGATGATATACCCCGACGGTCGGGTGGCCGAAGTAGAGGTCTTCGCCGAGTCCCGAGCGCCGGGATCCGGCGACGGCACGCCAGCTGTCCGGGTCGGTTGAGTCGCTCGCGACGTCCGCGAGAATGTCCTGCCAATCGCGTACGCGCATAGATGACAGTACGGGCGAGCGGCCGTATGAGCGTATCGGTCGGAGAGACCGCAACGACCGGCGACGACCGAGGACCTCGTGCACCGACAGCGTTTTTTTGCGACGACGACGACGGATGCGCGTGAAGATTCGGGGGCCCATCGTGTCGGTCGCGGAGCCGCGAACGGTGTCGACGTCGTCGGGTGAGCGCACGCTGTGTGAGATCGACGTCAGGCCGGACCGCGGCGAGCGGAGCCCTGTCACCGTCACGCTCTGGGGCGACTGGGCGGAGACGGCCGAGCACGCAGAGCCCGGGATGTCGCTGCTCGTCACCGAGGCGGTCGAGAACGACTACCGAGGCGAGACAGGATACGCGACGTCCAGCGATTCGTGGGTCGTCGTAGAGCCCGACTTCCTCGTCGACGTCACCGGTATCCGGTCGTGGGTGCAGTGTCCCCGGCTGTACTACCTCAACAAGCTCTCGGGCATCCCGCTCAACTATCCGGTGGTCAAGGGGACGATCGTCCACGAGGTGTTCGGCGACCTGCTTCGTGGCGTCGACCTCGAGACAGCGGTGGCAGACCGCGTCGAGGAGGCTGGGCTGGAGTTGGGGCTCCTCGGGTACGACCGTGTGACCGTCGAGGACGAGGTGCGGCGCAACGCGGCGGCGATCGAGGGCTGGCTCGCACAGGGGACGCTCGGCGACGACGACTCCTGGCGGTCCGAGTTCACGCTTCTCTCGCCGACGTTCGGCCTGAAGGGCCGAGCAGACGCCCTCCGGCGTGGAAGCCCCGTGGAGTTGAAGACCGGTAAGAACACCAACCGTGAGCCGCGGTTTCAAGACAAGATCCAAGCTGCCTGCTACGCACTCATGCTTGAAGAGCGAGGTGTCGACCAAGACCTCGCGACGTTGCTGTACACGAAAAACACCGCTCTCAACCGCTCGGACGCGTCAGGCGACCTCTCGCCGGCGAAGGAGTTCACTGTGGGCACCGGCCTGCTCCGGTTCGTCGTCCGTGAGCGCAACGCGCTGGCGGCGATGGAGTGGCGGGCGCTCCACGACTCGGCGGCTCGGCCAACGGTGCCGACCGGCCACGAGGCCGACGCGACGTGTTCGTACTGTTTCGAACAGGACACCTGTATGGTCGTCTCCGGCCGCCTCGACCAAGAGTCGAAAGCCGGCCAGGTCGGGACTCCGGTCCCCGAGGACGAGCGGGCGTACTTCGACCGATTCTACGTCGCGATCGAAGAAGAACGCCGGCAGACCCACGCGGAGTACCGCAAGCTGTGGGAACAGTCGCCCGGCGAGCGCGCAGCAGACGACCGCGCCCTGATCGACCTCGAACCGATCGCCCAGACGCAGGTCGACGACAACCGGTTCGAACTCCGCGCGCGAGTACCCGACGACGCGGTCTCGAAGCTGCGCGAGGGCGACGTGGCGCTCGCCAGCGACGGAACCCCGGTCGAGGGGCATGCCGAGCTCTGTCGAATCACCACCCTCGAGGACACGGTCGTCGTCGAGACGGACGAGCCCGTCGAGCTCCGTCGGCTCGACGTCTATCCCTCCGAGATTTCTGTCGACCGGATGCTCACCGCCCTCCATGATGCGGTGTTGAAAGGCGATGAACGGCGTAAAGACGTGGTATTCGGCCGGCACGAGCCGTCCTTTCGTGACCGCTCGGCGGGTGAGGATCGACCGGCATACATCGACAACAACGCGGCCCAGGACGCGGCCGTCGCGCTCGCGGTCGATGCCGAGGACTGTGCGCTGATCCACGGCCCGCCTGGGACGGGCAAGACGTACACGATCGCCCAGACGATCCGAGCCCTCGTCGAGAGCGGCAACCGCGTCCTGCTCGCCGCCTTCACCAACCGGGCCGTCGACAACGCAATCGAAGCGCTTCGCGACCAAGGGTTCGACGACGTGTGTCGGATCGGCTCGGAGAGCGGCGTTCGTCACGATATGCACGACCTCCGTCTCGTCGAACGTGGCGATCCGGACGCCAAAGCGGCCGAGTTGCGATCGGCGCCGGTGGTCGCGGCGACGACGGCGGCGTGTGGGTCACGGGTCCTCCGCGAGTGTTCGTTTGACGTGGCGCTTGTCGACGAGGCCTCACAGCTAACCGAGCCGAGCACGCACGCGGCGATCGCACTGGCGGACCGGTTCGTGCTCGTCGGCGACCACCAGCAGCTCCCGCCCGTCGTTCGCGCCGAGAACGACCTCGAACGGTCCTTGTTCGAGCGCCTCATCGAGGCGTATCCAGACGCGAGCGTGCTGCTCGACCAGCAGTATCGCATGAGCCAGCGCATCCAGGCGTTCTCGTCGGCCGCGTTCTACGACGGGGCGCTCAGACCGGCGATGCCTGCGGTGGCACGACGGAGCCTCGAGGACCTCGCCGACCTCGACGCGCTTCCCACGGGGCTTGACGGTGGGGTCGCGGTCGTTGACCCCGGCGGGACACAGGATGGCAACCGAAACGTCACCGAGGCGCGCCGGGTAGCCGAGATCGTCGACGCCTACAGGGCCGCCGGCGTCGACCCCGAAGACATCGGTGTGATCGCTCCGTTCCGCGCACAGGTCGCCGAGATTGGCGGACACACAGACGTGACAGTCGACACTGTCGACCGATTTCAGGGCTCTGCAAAGGAGGTGATCGTCGTCTCGTTCGTTGCCACAGGTTCTCTCGACGGGCCGATATTCGAGGACCACCGCCGAGTGAACGTGGCGCTCACGCGGGCGAAACGCCAGCTCACCCTCGTCTGTGACACCGACGCACTAGCGAGTGACCCCTTCTACGCGCGGATGCTCGAGTGGGCCCAACGGTGAGCTGGGAGGGGGAGCCGTCGTCGCCGTTCGGCTCACTCGGCCGCGTCTGGGTCGGCTTCGGTGACGATCCCCGGCTCCGTGCTCGCGATGACGATCATCCGGTCGGTGAGGTCTTCGATCGTGTTCGCGAGCTCGTCGAGTAAGATCGCGAGCTCCCGGTAGACGAGCGGCGTGTCGATCGACTCGTCGGCGAAGGCGGTCGCGATGGCGTCGTTTCGAAGCTCGTCACAGGCGCTCTCGAGTTCCCGGATCGTCTCGATGTCGTCGACGAGCGTGTGGGTGACGTCGCTTTGGGTGAGCCCACGGACGAAGTCGCCGACGACCGACTCCAGTGCCGCCGTCATCTCAACTATCAGGTCAGCCATCTCGCGCATGTCGGCGAACGGTTCGACATCGGCCGGCGGGCGCATCATTACGACTTCTTGGACGATGCGTTCGGTGTGGTTCGCGACCACGTCGAGCGTCTTGTACAGGTCGATGAGTGCCGACTCGTTGAACGTGATTCTGGTGTTGAGCAGTCCAATATCGTCGGGGCCGGCGTTGGTGATCACACTGGTCAGCTCGCGAACACGCTTGTCGCATTCGCTCTCGATAGTGCCGATCTCTGCGGCCGTCTCGGCAGGGTCGTCGGTCGTCGTGTACGCCTCGAGTGCGACCGGAAGGAGGCGGACACAGTCGTGTATCCGCTCGAGGTACGCGTCGGTCTGTGTCTCAAGTCGCTCGCCAAAGTCGCCGTCGGTGACCATACACGTCGTGACAGTACGCAGGGATAAAACGGTTCGTCGATAGAGTGGGGTGCAGACGTCGACAGTGAGGGCACGAGTCGACGACTACTGGTGCTCAGCGCGTGTGTGTGCGGCATAAAACAACGGCACGAGGAGTGCGCCAGCGACACCCAAGCTGAGCGCGAGCGCGAGGATATCGCCGGTCGTGAGTCCGTCTCCGCGCTGGCCGTCAGTCGACTCCGCCGTCTCGTTCTCCGCGGTTTCGTTGTTGCTCATCTCGTCACTGCTCGTCCCGTCGCCCGGCATCACGAGCTGGTCGTCCACCTCGCCGATCGCGACGACGCCTTTCATCCCGACGGCCTGATGCGGCGTACAGAGATACGCGAAGGCGTCACCGGCGGTAGCGTCAGCGAAGGTGTACTCGAAGGTGTGGCCGGCCTCGCCGACGGTCTCACCGCTGTCGAAGGTCCCGTCGTCGGCGACCACGTTGTGCGCGCCGCCGGCACCGGTCCACTCCCACACCACGGTCGTCCCCGGGTCAACCAGGATCGCTGCCGGTCCAAACACCAGTCCGTTCTCGCCTGCCCCGACCGCGACAGTGACCTCGTCGCGGCCGCGGTAGTCGTGTGTGCCGTCGTAGTTCGGGACGTCAGCCAGCCAGTCGCCGTACTGGGCGCTCACCGAGGCCGAGCCCGCGGTGAGGCCCGCTGTGGCGGCAGCGCCAACGCTCCCCACGCGGAGAAATCGGCGGCGACCGAGTGACGGACTGGCGGTCGGCGGCGCGTCGGAATTCGAGTGCATGCGTAGGCATCGGTTGGTCGGCGTCTTCAACCACCCGATATCTCGTGCCGTCTCGATGACACCGTTGCCCGCGATCAGTCGTCTGCTGCGGGGGCGTCGGCGGGTGGTGCCTCAACCGGTCGATCGGTCTCTTCGCCATCGACGTCGAACGGATACGCACCCGTCACACAGCCCAGGCAGAGGTTTGCACGCGAGGCGTCGAGCGCCGCGGCGACCGCGTCGATAGAGAGGTACGCGAGCGAGTCGGCACCGACGGCGTCGCGGATCGCCGCCGGAGACTGATCCGCGGCGATGAGCTCCTCGCGGGTCGCCATGTCGATTCCGAAGTAACACGGCGCAACGATCGGTGGCGCACCGATCCGAAGGTGTACCTCCTCGGCACCGGCCTCTCTAACCAGGTCGACGAGCTGCGTCGAGGTGGTGCCACGGACGATGGAGTCGTCGATGATCGTGACCGACTTGCCCTCAACCGTCGAGCGAATTGGGTTGAGCTTCAGTCTGACGGCGCGCTCGCGCTCGTCTTGGGTCGGCATGATGAACGTCCGGCCGACGTAGCGGTTCTTCATCAGCCCCTCTGCGAACTCGATGCCTCCCTCTCCTTCCGGGCGGGGCGCACCATCGGCGTCCGTCTCGGCGGCCGCGTCGGCGTACCCGGAGGCGAACGCCCGACCGGAGTCAGGCACGGGCATCACCACGTCGGATTCGACGCCGGACTCCTCCCAGAGCTTTCGGCCCAGCTCGCGGCGAACCTCATAGACGAGCGACCCGTCGATGACGGAGTCGGGTCGGGCGAAGTAGACGTGCTCGAAAAAGCAGTGCGCGGTCGACTCGGCTTCGATGAGTTGGTACGTGTCGTAGTCGGAGCCGTCCGGCTCCAAGACGACGAGTTCGCCTGGCTTGACGTCGCGAACCAGCTCACCGTCGAGAGTGTCGATGGCGGCGGATTCACTGGCGAGGACGTAGCCGTCCTCAAGTTTGCCGAGACAGAGGGGGCGGTTGCCGAGTGGGTCGCGCACGCCAAAGACGGTGTCGTCGTGTGAGATGGCGAGCGAGTACGAGCCGTGGATACGTTTCATCGTGTGTTTGACCGCACGAACGAGGTCTTCTTCGAGGAGGTTTCGTGCGAGATCGTGAGCGATCACCTCAGTATCGCCGTCAGAAGTAAACGCGTGGCCCGCGGCCGCAAGCTCCTCGCGGACCTCGTCGGCGTTCACGAGGTTGCCGTTGTGTGACAACCCCAGCGAGCCGGATTTAAACGAGACCGAAAACGGCTGTGCACAGCTCTTGTCTAAGCTCCCGGCGGTGGGATACCGGACGTGACCGATACCTGTTGAACCGGCCAGCGACTCAAGATCACCAGGGTCGAACGCGTCGCCGACGAGTCCGCGTTCGACATGTGTGTGTTGTTGAAACCCGTCGTGGGTGACGATCCCCGCCGATTCCTGTCCGCGGTGTTGGAGGGCATACAGCGCGTAGTACAATGGTCGCGCCGCCGAACGGTCAGCGAGAGAGACACCGACGATACCACACTTCTCACGCGGTTCGTCGCCGGCGAGGTCTCCACCGGAGTGCATGGCTTACAGTGTGTGTGGCGACGATAAAAAACCCTCGTGTTCGTGGCATACCGACCCACTGGTTCACCCACAGGTATGCACGTTTGTGGATCTATTCGAGGGAGAGGTCGACAGGGGTTTCAGCGGCGAGATTGTCGCTTACCGGACACCGGTCCTCGGTTCGCTCGAGCCACTCGCGTTCGGTCTCGTCGTCGACGGGGTCGCCTGCCGCGTCGGTTACCTCGGCCTGAATCGACGCGGTGATCTGCTGGTACCCCGCGCGTGAGTCGACGTCTGCGCCCTGAAACCGTGCTGGGTCCAGTTCACCTTCGACGTCTACGGCAAGCGACCCGATGTCAAGGTCCATCTCTGCGGCGACCGCGTGGCCGACAATACTGAGGCACCCGCCGAGCGCGCCGAGGAGGTACTCAACCGGGTTCGGACCCTCGTTCGTCCCACCAAGTGACTCCGGCTCGTCGATCACGTACGCGAAGTCGCGCGTCTCGACGCGGACCCGCGTGCCGGCTTCGAGTTCGGTGTGTGCGTCGAACGTCACGGACTGCTGGCCTGATTCGCTCATACGCCACCATTCATTCGGGACACACTTCAGCGTCGCCAGAATTCTCAGTGCCCGACGATGTGCACGGCCGTAGACCGAACAGATGCCCAGAAGGCTGTACATACTATTCAGGAATCCCGTAGGCGGTTCAGGACATGAGCCGGCCACCGCTCACCGCGTCACCGTCAGGCACCACCGATGACCGACCGAGGGTTGAACGCGTTTGCGACAGCGAGGAGGTACAGCATCTCCTCGAGATACTCACCGACCAGCGGTGTCGGGCGATCCTCGATGCGACGAGCGATACGATCCTCTCGACGCGTGAGATCGCCGAGGCATGTGAGTTCCCCCTCTCAACGACGTATCGAAAGGTCGAGTCGCTCACCGAGGCGGACCTCCTCGACGAACGCGTCAGGGTCAAGTGCTCGGGTCGACGCCCGAGCTCGATCGTGGTCCGACATGCCTCCCTCCTCGCAGAGACCACTCGTAACTGGGCGCCCACTACTCAGCACGCTATCGGCACCACAATCGCGTCTCGATCGGTCAGTTTCGACCTTGTGTGGCGTTTTCGAGCGGCAAAACCGGGTTGTTCATCTATCACACTGGCGTATGGCTGCCCGATGAGTGATCGACGCTACGACGGTCTCCTCTTGGATCACGACGGCGTCATCGTGACGCTGTGTTCACGATCGACACTGCGGAGCGCCGCTCGCGAGGCGTTTGCCGACGTCGGCGTGGATCGTCCCGCTGCTGCCGACGTCGACACGATAACGATACGGGTCTCCCCGACAGACCTCCGATCGGTCGCCGGGCGACACGCCCTCGACGCAGAGCGATTGTGGCGTGCACGTGAGGATCGAATTGAGGCCGCGCTCACGTCGGCCGTGGAGACGGGCGAGAAGGTGCCGTACGACGATGTGGCGTGTCTGGAGTCGGTGTCAGTTCCCCTCGGCGTGGTGAGTAACAATCAACAGCGGATCGTCGAGCACGTCCTCGGCGCACACGGACTCAACCATCTCTTCGAGACGGTACACGCCCGGCCGCCGACGCTCGCGAGCCTCGACGACAAGAAGCCGGCACCGACGTACCTCGAGGCCGCTGCGGGACGGCTCGGCTGCTCGAACCCATTGTTCGTCGGCGACAGCGACACCGACGTCATCGCCGGACAGCGGGCCGGCTTCGAGACGGCACTGCTGCGACGGTCGCACAACGCAGAGCGCGACCTCGACGTCAAGCCGACCGTCGACGCCTCAAGTCTCGACGATATCGTCGCCGAGCTCTGAGCAGTGCCTGACGGGAGCGAACCGCCGTGGGAGAGACGACGGCATCGCGCTTGCTTTCTCCCAACACTTCATATGTGAAGCGGCGGAACTTCGTCAGGAGTCGGGGCACCCGGCTCGGTATCCATGGACATCGACGAGTTCACCACACAACACGCACCGACGACGTCCGAACAGCCGTTCGAACTCGAAAACGAGTACACGCTCGACGTATCCGTCGACGGGTCGGTCTCTGCCAAAGCCGGATCGATGGTCGCGTACGACGGCGACCTCTCGTTCACCGGCCGCGCAAGCGCATCCGGCGGCATCACGGGGTTCCTCAAGGAGGCGGCGACCGGGGAAGGGACACCAGTGATGACCGTCGAGGGGACCGGCAACGTCTATCTCGCAGACGACGGCAAGAAGGTGCAGGTGATCACACTCGGAGCCCGTGACTCGATCACGGTGAACGGCGAGGACGTCCTCGCGTTCGAATCGAGCGTCGACTACGACATCAGCACGATAGACAGCCTGGCCGGGTCCTTTGCGGGCGGCTTCACCAACGTGTATCTCGAGGGACCGGGCGCCGTCGCCATCACGACCCACGGGAGCCCGGTGGTGTTCGAACCCCCGGTCACCACCGACCCGAGCGCGACCGTCGCCTGGAGCCGAACGACACCGAACGTCAAGGTGAACCGAAGCCTCTCAGACATGGTCGGCCAGGAGTCCGGCGAGCGGTTCCAAATGCGCTTCGACGGTACAGACGGGTTTGTCGTCGTGCAGCCGTACGAGGAACACGGGGAGCCGTAGTCGACGCGGATCGTATCGAGTGTCGGTAGCAAGCCGCTCGCGGGCGGGACGGTCGGTCTCGTCTAGTCGAAGCTGTGGATCCCGGCTGTCGTCACCTCGACACCGTCGTCGGTGATCAACAGCGTGTGCTCGGCCTGGCTCACGAGGGCGTCGTCCGCCTCCTTGAGCACGGGATAGCCTTTGATCGCGTTTGCCTGTTTGAGCCGGCGAAGCGACATGTTCACCCGGTCGCCTTCGAGCCACCGCGCGGCGAACGGAAGCCCGTCGAACGCTTCGATCGCCTCGAGCGTCTCTCGGGCGCGACGGTCGCGGACGCTTCGGGATCGCTCAAGCTCGTATATTTCCTCGTCGGTCCCCTCTCCAACCTTTCCGCGGCCGTCAGTCGCGAACGGCTCGATGGCAACTGTCTGGCCGGGCTCCAACTCGACGGAACGGTCGACACCGCGATTTGGCACGGTTGGCCCGGTATGTGCATCGTAGCGCTCGACGCCGTGTCCAGAGAGATTGAGCACGGGCGTGTAGCCGTAGCCACGGATCACATCCTCTATCGCCTGGCCAACGACGCCGACCTCGACACCGGGTCCTGCCTCGTCGACCGCGGCCTCAAGTGCCATTTCGGCCGCCTCAACGAGCTCTGGAGTATCAGTGTGGTCAACAGTAACTGCCGCATCGGCGATATATCCGTCGACGTGGACGCCGACGTCGAGACACACCATCTCTTGGCCGAACTCGGTCTCATCATCGCGGGCGGGCGTGGCGTGTGAGGCCTCGGCGTCGACGCTGAGATTGACCGGAAATGCCAGTCCCGCGTCGCTCTCCCGGACGAAGTCTTCGACCCACTCTGCGACCGCAAGCTGTCTCCGGCCCGGTTCCACCATCGACCGCGCCTCGGTCACCGCCTCCGCCAACACCGCGCCGGCCGTTCGATAGCTCTCGATCGCGTCGTCGTCGAGGGGTCCGTGAGTCATACCGCGTGGTTCGGTGAGCGCCCGCAAAGAGGTTGCGGGACTGCGCGGATGGACCGAGACCGCGGACGCTATGTGACCGCCGACGGAATTTCATCCATGCTCGATCCCGGCGACAGCGCCCCGCCGTTCAGCCTTGTGAACCACGAGGGAGTGCGTGTCTCGCTCTCGGACCTCGATGCGACACACGTGGTCGTCTACTTTTATCCGAGAGCCGACACGCCGGGATGCACGGCCGAAGCGTGTGGCTTTCGCGACGAGTGGGAGCGGTTCCGCGAGGCCGACGTCGACGTGGTCGGTATCAGCGACGATCCGATCACCGATCTCGACGCGTTCGCGTCGGCACACGACCTCCCCTTTCAGCTCCTCTCCGATCCGGACGGGGAGGTTGCGGCCGCCTACGACGCCTACGGCGAGAAACAGCTGTTCGGCCGCGTCGTAGAAGGGGTGTTTCGGAACACGTACGTGCTTGACTCGACGGGGACGGTCGTGCTCACCTACGAGGGTGTCTCGCCCGCAGACCACGCGGCAGATGTGCTTAGAGATATCGCGGCGCTCGAGGAGTGACAGACGGCCGAGTCCACAGCACACCGACGCAGTGAACGCGGCTCATCGACGATCGGCGACCAGCGCGACGATCCCCGGGAGCTCGTCTGCGATCGCCCGCCGCTTCAACAGCCCGAATCCGGCGAGGATCACGACGAAGCCGACGATGGTGAGCGCCGTCACCGTCTCCGCGAGGAGGACGACGCCGGCGACCGTGGCGACGACCGGCACGACGTACGACACGAGGTTGATCTCGAAGGGGCCGAGCTGATCGAGCAGGGTGAAGTAGATACTGTAGGCCACAGCAGACGAGAGCACGCCGAGGAAGCCGAGCGCGAGGAGTGCCATCGGCGCCATCGATGGGAGCTGTTGGGTCTCGCCGACGCTGGCGCTTGCCGTGTGGATGACCATGCCGCCGAACAACATCGACCAGCCGGTAAGCGTGACACTCGAGAGTCGGGTCTCTACGATGCGGAGGCCGACGCTGCTGACCGAGACGGCGAGCACGCCGAGGAAGATGAGCCCGACGCCGAGCGTCACCCCGCTGGTAAGCGTACTTGGACTCGGCCGGGCCACGAGGCCGACCCCGACGAACGCGAGCACGACTCCGATCGCCCCGCGCGCGTCGAGACCGGACTCACCGAGCCAGACCGCGGCGGCCGCGGCTGTGACGATGGGGACGAGGCTGTAGGTGATCGAAGCGACCCCGCTCGTGGTGTATTGCTGGCCGGTGAACAACAGCGAGTTGTTGGCGGCGACGTTGAGTCCGCCGCCAAGTCCGATCGCCGCGAGGTCACCGCGTGTCCGCGGGAGTGGACTCGAGTCAGTGAGCCAGACGTACGTCAATAAGACGACGGCGGCGACGTCAAACCGGTAGGCTGCGTACAAAAGCGGCGGATAGTACGAAAGGCCGACTTCGATGGCGACGAACGATCCACCCCAGAGACCGGCGAGAATAAGAAAGAGAAGGGCACTGCGGTACCGAGACACTATGTTATCGTCGAATCGCCCGTCGCTTAGATGTGTCTATTTCGTTGTTTGATGCAACAATAAAAAACCGGAGTCTAGGACGGAAACGGAACCACGCCCGGTCGACGGTCAGTGGTTGATCCTGATCTCGGCCCCAGTTGTCGGTTCCTCAGGTGCGACCGGGTGCGTAACGGTGAGGATAGCGTTCTGGTACTCGGCGTGGATGTTCTCGTCGGCAACCGCCCTTGGGAACCGGAAGCGCCGGTGATAGGTTCGACGCACGCCACACGTCTCGTCGGCGTGCTCGCCGACGACATTCAATGCGCCGTCGTTCCACGTGACGGTCAGCTCTGTCGGGTCGAATTCACCTGTCCACTTGGTTGCTGGTCGTGCAAGTGCCATCGGATCTCAGCTCGAATCCAGTCATGTCTATGACTGCGTGACGACAGAAATGTGTCTTTTTATCGAGGATAACGGCAACCCACACCCAAAGCGATCGCCGGGTACTGGTGGGTATATATTGGGGTCTGCCGTGGATGGTGACATGGACCCAGACCTCGACCGATTCACCTCGCGTCGATCGACCGTTTACGGGCAGCGTGGCGTCGTCGCGACGAGTCAGCCGCTGGCCACCGAGGCCGGAATCCGTATCCTGCGTGACGGCGGGAACGCCTTCGACGCGGCGGTTGCGACCGCCGCGGCACTCAACGTCGTCGAGCCGACCTCGACCGGGCTCGGCGGCGACGTGTTCGCGTTGTACCGCACCGCCGACGGCGACGTCGGGGCGATGCGCGCCTGCGGTGGCGCGCCGGCTGACGCGACGATCGAGAACGTCCGCACGGCCCTCTCGGAGACCGATGACACGTCGGCGTACTACCCCGAGGACCGCGGCTACGCGGTCGACGGTGCTGCAGAAGCAGAGATGCCGTTTTATGGCCCCCACGCGGTGACGGTGCCTGGCACGGCTCGCGGCTGGGAGGCGACGATAGCGGAGCTTGGCCGCCTCTCTCTCGCCGACGCGCTCGACCCCGCGATCCGGTACGCGATCGACGGCTATCCTGTTTCAGAAGTGATCGCCTCCTACTGGGAAAGTGCTGAAGATTTGTTCACTGACCCGAACGCTCGCGATGCGTTCCTCTTCGGTGGGGAATCACCGTCGGTCGGCCAGGAAGTGACCCTTCCGAAGCTCGGCCGGTCGATGCAGCGGATAGCCGAGGAGGGCGCAGACGTCGTCTACGAGGGCGAAATTGGGGCGGCGATCGCCGCGGAGGTCCAGTCGCACGGCGGCTTCTTGACCGTCGAGGATCTCGCCGACTTCGAGGTCGAGTGGCCGGACCCCATTTCGACGACGTACAACGGCGCGACGGTGTACGAACTCCCGCCGAACAACCAGGGGCTCGTCGCGCTGGAGGCGCTCAACATCGCGGGCGAACTCGGCGCAGGCGAGTACGACTACGGCACGGCCGAGCGAGTTCACTACTTTTCGGAGGCGCTGAAGCTGGCGTTTCACGACGGCCACCGGTACATCACCGACCCCGAGTACGAGGACCATCCGCCGCTTGCGTCGGCGGCGTGGGCCACGCGTCGGGCGGCGACCGTCGGGGAGACCGCGAACCACGACGTGAGCTTCGGCGTCCCGAACGCGAACGCCGAGGACGCGGACACGGTGCTTCTCACCGTCGCCGACGAGGCCGGGAACGTGGTTTCGTACATCAACTCGCGATTCGCCGGCTTCGGCTCCGGGCTCGTCGCTGGAGAGACCGGCATCGCGCTGCAGAACCGTGGGTCGTCGTTCTCGTTGGACCCCGAGCATCCGAACAGTCTCGAACCCGGCAAGCGGCCGTTCCACACGCTCATCCCAGGGGTTGTTCAGTTCGGGCCCGACGACTGGGCGGCCTTCGGTGTGATGGGCGGATACATGCAGCCGCAAGGACACGTACAGGTAATCGCGAACCTCGTCGACTACGAGATGCCACTCCAGCGCGCGCTCGACGAGCCGCGATGGCGATACCGCGAGAGCGGTGAGCTGGCACTGGAGGCGCACTTCGACGACGACGTCGCCGCAAAGCTGGTACGGAAGGGCCACGACGTGAAGACGCTCTCACCGGTGATGTTCGGCGGCGCACAGATCGCACGCAACCGCGATGGCGTGTTGTCGGCGGCGACCGAGCCACGAAAGGACGGCACTGCACAGGGGTACTGACGTCAGCACAGCGCACGAGGAACCAGCCCGCGATTGGTCCGACCGAATGACCGGATCAGTCGCCGCCGGCAGCTCGCGCCTGCTGTCTCGCCTCCGCCGGCGACCGCCCTTCGCGGAGCACAGCATCGACGAACAGCTCACCGGCACGGTACGACGATCGAACCATCGGGCCCGACGCACAGTAGAGGAAGTCGAACTCGGCTTCGGCCACCTCACGCCACGTCTCGAAGACGTCCGGGTGAACGTACTCGAAGACGTCGAGGTGTGATCGAGACGGCTGGAGGTACTGGCCGAACGTGACGACGTCGACACCCACCTCACGGAGGTCCCCGAGGGTTCGGTACACCTCGTGGGCGTACTCGCCGACGCCGAGCATGAGGCTCGTCTTCGTGTACACGTCGGCCGTGCGGTCGATTCGGTCGAGCACCGACAGCGACTGTTCGTAGGTGGCACGTCGATCGCGAACCGGCCACTGGAGGCGCTCCACCGTCTCGACGTTGTGGGCGATCACGTCCGGGCCTGCCTCGACGATGCGGTCGACCGCATCTGGGTCGCCTTGGAAGTCGGGGATAAGCGTCTCGACGAGGATGTCGGGGTCACGCCGTTTGATCGCACGAATCGTCTCTGCGAAGTGTGCGGAACCGCCGTCGGCGAGGTCGTCGCGGTCGACAGACGTCAACACGACGTAATCGAGCCCGATCTCGGCGACTGCATCGGCGACGTTCGCCGGCTCGTCTGGGTCGAGCGACTCCATTCCGCCGGTCGCGACGTCACAGAAGTTACATCCCCGCGAGCAGCGGTCGCCCATGAGCATGAACGTAGCCGTCCCTGGTCCGTTTTTCCCACCGGACCAGCACTCGCCCATGTTCGGGCAGTTGGCCTCCTCACAGACGGTGTGGAGGTTTCGGTCTCGGAGCGTTTCTTTGATCTCCGTGAACTGACTGCCCGAGGGCGGACGAGACTTCAGCCAGTCTGGCTTCCTGCGTCCGCGATCCATATACACAGTTCGAGAGCCGGGTGCAAAAGCGTGCGGGTCTGGGACATACCGGCCGTAGCATCACGCAAGGTCGGCTGCGTCGACGACCGTCGCAAACTCCCCACGCAGGTGTGCAAGCGCAACCTGATGTGACGTCTCAGCGTCGATTCGCTCTCCGTCGGGCGTCGCTCGGTCGTGCGTCGCAGTCGCGTCGGCGACGACGCGCACGTTGTAGCCTCGATTTTCCGCCATGCGAACCGTCGTCGAGACGCAGTGGTCCGTTGTGAGCCCACAGACGACGAGCGCCTCGTATCCCTTCTCGCGGAGCCACGCGTCGAAGTCGGTGCCGACGAACGCGCCGTTCACCGACTTCTCGAACGTCGCCTCGCCGTCGGCGGGTGCCGTCTCGGGCTTCCAGGCGAATCCCGGCGCGTCGGGACGGAGCGGCGAGTCGGGCTCGGTCGACGCGTGTCGAACGTGCGCGACTGGCCTGTCGGCGGCGCGCCAACGCGAGAGCAGGTCCGCAGCAGTTGCTTCGGCGTCCGGGTTGTTCCGTGTGCCCCACCCAGGGGCGTCGAAGCCGATCTGAAAGTCGACGAGCACGAGAACCGCGTCCTCAGTCATCGCTCACGCCGGGGGCCACGTCCGGAGCCTCACGGGGACCGGGTGCGTTGTCGGCGAGGTGGCGCCAGGCACCCGGCTCAAGCAGCGGCTCGGGTGCCTTCGGGTGCGCTCGCGTCGGATCCAGGGGACACTCGCTCGGACTCTGGGTCTCGTCCTCGCGGAAGAGGTACTGCGTCCACTCGCGGTCGCTCTCGACCCCCCAGTCACCGAGGTCCGCGTGCGGACACACCCCGTCGTACGCTTCCATGCGGGACTGAATGGCGTCGCGGGCGCGCTGGCCGGCCTCGGTGTCCGCCGTAATCCCCTCGAAGACGGCCCGCGGCTGGAACGTTATTTCGAGGCCGATTGGCGAGTACCGGCTCAGCCGCTCGTCGTAAAACGGCGCTCGGGAGGTCGGAAACATCGGCTCGCCGGCGAAACAGAACTCCCACCGAGGGTCGTCTGGGTCCGTCGGGATGTCTTCGGGCCACGGCTCCGGGTCGTGGACATGGAGAAACTCGAGCACGTGCCAGAGCCGCTCGTGGTAGTCCGCCTCGGTGGCGTCGTCGTCGAACGGGGCAAAAAAGACCGCGAGCGGCGCCCGGTCGGCGTGGTTTTGGTAGGTGTCGAGGTACTCCGCGAGCGTGTCGCGGAATCGGAGTAACGCTGCGGGGTCGGTCGTCGACTCACACGCCGCGTACAGGAGGTCGCCCTCACGTTCGACTTCGATGCCGAAGTAACACGGAAACGGCGACCCGTCTCGCTCGTTGAGCATCGACTCACGGAACGTCCGGTAGTGGTCCTGTAGCCAGCCGGGGGCGTCGTCGAGCCGCGCGTGGAGCGTCTCTTGGTCCAACAGCACACCTTCGGTGCCGGGCTCGTTCATGTGATATGTGGGGAGTACGCGGGCTTTTGTGTTTCGACCAGGGCAGGGCGGTGAGAACCGTCCACCGGTCGGAGGGGCAGGTGCTGGTCTGTCGTACACGGTTTCTGTGGTACAAGTACACGAAATATTTACCCCGGTGGACGAGAGCTTCTCGGTAGGTGTCATCATATGCCAGGAAACGTCTTCCCGCGATCGGAGTACGAACGGCGGATCAAGCGGACGCGAGCCCGACTCGAAGCGCGCGACCTCGATGCGATCGTCGTGTCCGACCCGGCGAACATGAACTACCTAACCGGGTACGACGGCTGGTCATTCTACGTCCACCAGGCCGTCGTCCTCACCCGTGAACACGACGAGCCCGTCTGGGTCGGCCGCGACATGGACGCAAACGGGGCCCGAGCGACGACGTGGCTTGCCGAGCCCAACATCCGCGCCTATAGCGACGACCACGTCCACTCGCCGCACGACCGCCACCCGATGGACGTTATCGTGAGCGTACTCGACGACCTCGACGTCGAAAACGGTCAAATTGGCGTCGAAATGGACGCTGCATACTTCACTGCACGGGCGTACGAGCGGCTCCAATCACAGCTTCCCGAGGCAACACTCGTCGACGCGGATCTCCTCGTTAACTGGCTGCGCATCGAGAAGTCAGACCGAGAGATAGCCTATATGAAAGAGGCCGCCCGAATCTCGGAGGGTGCCATGCTGGCGGGGATCGACGCCATCGAAGCCGGCGTCCCCGAGTACGAGGCTGCGGCTGCAATATACGACCGGCTGATCCGCGGCACAGACGAGTACGGGGGAGACTATCCCGCCATCGTCCCACTGATGCCCGCCGGTGACCACACAGGAACGCCACATCTCACCTGGAGCGACCGCGAGTTCGAGTCCGGTGACCCGGTGTTGATCGAACTCTCCGGCTGCCGACACCGGTATCATGCCCCGCTTGCGCGGACCGCCTTCGTCGGCGATCCACCGGAGGCGATCAAAGAGACGGCTGAAATCGTCGTCGAAGGGATGGAAGCCGCCCTTGACGCCGTCGAGCCGGGTGTCACCTGCGAGCAGGTCGAGACCGCCTGGCGGGAAACAATTGCCCGGTACGGCGTCGAAAAAGCAGATCGAATTGGGTACTCGATGGGGCTCGGTTACCCACCGGACTGGGGCGAACACACCGCGAGTCTCCGCCCCGGCGACGGGACCGTCCTCAAGGAGGGGATGACCTTCCACGTGATACCGGGGCTGTGGGAGGATGCCTTCGGCGTCGAACTCAGCGAGACGTTCCGAGTCACCAAGACCGGCGCGGAGACGCTGGCGGAGTTCCCGCGCCGACTGTTCACCGTGTGAGCGACGGGGGGTCAGTTGTCGTCGGCCGGTGCTGCGACCAGATTCTGCAGGTCAGACGGCGTCGCGCCGGCGTCGAGCGCCTCAAGATTCTCGGCGACGATGTCAGCGAGCCGTTCCCAGTGGCGCGGCGTGTGGCCTCCGGTGTGTGGCGTTATCAGACAGTTTTCGAGGTCCCACAGCGGGTGGTCGCCGGGCAGCGGCTCGGGCTCGGTGACGTCGAGTGCCGCACCGCGGATACCGCTCGTTCGGAGCGCGGACACCAGTGCGTCCGTGTCGACGATACCGCCACGAGCCGCATTGATGACGACGGCGTGAGGCGGGAGCGTCGCGAGCTCGGCGGGCCCGATCAGCTCACGCGTCGCTTCCGTGAGTGGACAGGCGAGGACGACGTAGTCGCTCTGTGCGAACGCGTCGTGGATCGCGTCCGGCTCGAACCCGATCACCTCGTCGGTTGGCCCTCCCTTCGAGGGCGTGTACCGAACACCAATCGTCTCGACGTCGAACCCTGCCAGGCGGTCGACGACGTGGGTCCCGATCGACCCGAGGCCGACCACGGTAACCGTGCTGCCGGCGAACTCAAACGACTGGAAGTGGCGCCACTCTGCGTGTCGCTTGCGCCGCCATCCCTCGTGCAGTCGACGGGCGAAGATCAACATGTTGGCGATCGTCTGTTCTGCGATTCCCGGCGCGTGGATCCCGCCGGCGTTGGTGACGGCGACGCCACGGTCGGTGAGCGCGTTGACGGGGACGTGGTCGGTCCCTGCAAAGGTACACGCGAACAGATCGAGTCGGTCCGCGTCGGCGAGCATCGCCTCGTCGACGGTGATCCCGGTGACCGCCCGAGCGCTAGGGACGAGTGCGCGCTCGTCAGCTGGCGTTCGCGCGAGTGTAACCGTGTGGTCCGGGAGCCGCGCTCGAAGCGTCTCCGCGTACGATTCCATCGATAGTCCCTCGGTCCCCTCACGGAGAACGACGATATCTGGCGTCTGGCTCATTGTGAGTTCGCCGCCGCGCGGCGGTGATGGCCGTCGATTGGCCGGAAGGTTACTTACCACTTTTGTAGTCTTTGTACACGATCATCGTGTACTCTTAAGTCACATCGCGTGCCACGAGGTCGTATGACACGAACTGACTCGACGCGTTCGACCGACGCACGGCTCAGTGACCTCCGGCGGGAGCTTCACAGGTATCCAGAGCCGGGGTGGCGCGAGTTCGAGACGACGGGCAGACTTGTCGAGGAGATCGAGGCGATTGGGGTCGACGAGCTGGCGGTCGGACGAGAGGCGTACGATCCGGCCGACCGTATGGCCGTTCCCAACTCTGAGACCATCGAGCCGTGGGTCGACCGAGCACGGGAGCGCGGCGTGCGCGCCGACGTCCTCGAACGCACCCATGGCGGCGTCACCGGGTGTGTCGCCGTGCTCGACCGCGGCACAAGTCCATCGATCGGGCTTCGAGTGGATATCGACGGTCTCTTTATACCGGAGGCAACTGACGACGACCACCACCCGGCCGAAGCCGGGTTCCGCTCGGAAGTGGACGGCGTGATGCACGCCTGCGGTCACGACGTCCACATGACCTGGGGAATCGCCGTCCTTGAGGCGGTCGCTGCGAGCGACTTCGCGGGGCGGTTCGTGGTCTTTTTCCAGCCCGCAGAAGAGCTGAGCGGCGGCGGATACCCGATGGCCGAGAGCCGGTTCGCCGCGGACCTCGACGCCCTCTTTACCGCGCACGTTGGCCTTGACCACCCGACCGGCACGGTCGTCGCCGGAATTGAGCGGCCGCTCGCGATGGCACACGTCGAGGCGACGTTTGACGGGACCTCGGCTCATGCCGGTAAGGCTCCGGAAGAAGGTGATAACGCTATGCAGGCGCTCGGCACCGCCATCTCGAACGCGTACGGGATTCCGCGTCACGGCGACGGGATGACTCGCGTGAACGTCGGGTATGCCGAGGCCGGCAGCGCCAGCAACGTGATCGCGGACCATGCCCACGTCGAAGCCGAGGTGCGCGGCGAGACCACCGAGCTAAAAGAGTACGCCAAGTCTCGCCTGGAGCGGGCTTTCCGTGGTGCGGCGGAATCACACGGCTGTACGCTCGGGTTCGACGTCGTCAGCGAGTCGCCACGAGCGGACAGTGACCCGGCGTTGGCCGGACACGTCGCTGAGGTTGCCACCGCCATTGAAGAGGTCGAGACAGTGCTCGACACTGCAGATTTCGGCGCAAGCGAGGACGCGACGTTCCTGATGGAGCGTGCACAGGCCGACGGCGGGCTCGCGACGTATCTCATCGTGGGGACTGACCACCCCGGAGCACACCACACGTCGACGTTCGACGTCGACGAACGAAGCCTCCTGATTGGTGCTGACGTTCTCAGCGAGGCCGTTCTCGACTTTGGCGACCGCTGAACGGTACGATCTTACGTCGCCGTCGCCGCCGGAGCAGCGGCGGCGATCGCCTCCTCGAAGATGCCGATGCCGAGGTCGATCTCGCGCGGGGTCGAATCGAGCGGCGGCAGCAGCCGAATCGTCTTCTTGCCACAGCCGAGTGTGAGGAGACCGCGTGAGAGCGCCGCTTCGACGACGGCGTCGCGTCGCTCGGGCGTGTCGAACTCCACCGCCAGCATCAGTCCCTTCCCGCGGACGTCGACGACGTGGTCTGGGGCCCCGTCTCCGAGAAGTTCTCTGGCCTGGCGGCCGCGTTCGGTCGCGTTCGCGAGGAGGTCGTGGTCGCGGATCGCTTCGATTGTGAACGTACCCATCATCGACGCGAGAAGGTCACCGCCACCGAACGTCGAACCCAGTCGGTTCTTCTCATCGGGGAAGAGCGACGAGCGGCCGACGGTGGCACCGACACGAAGCGCCTTCGCCGCACAGATCACGTCAGGTTCGATGTCGTAGTGTTCGGCCGCCCAGAATCGGCCCGTGCGCCCGACACCCGACTGGACTTCGTCGACGATCAGCGGAATGTCGTACTCGGCGGTGACCGCCCCGACTTCGGCCATGAACGGCTCACTCGGGAATCGATACCCGCCGACTCCCTGGATCGGTTCTAACACGACGAAAGCCACCTCTGCGGGGTCAACGTGGCCACCCTCAGGGGCGAGCGCGCTTCGGAGTTGTGACCCCCCACCGGTGAAAAAGCCGCAGTCACACGTCCCGGGCGTACAGCCACGGTCGGCACAGAACGGCACCGTCTCGATGCCGGCGACCTCGGGGTAGTGACGGGTGTACACCGACTTCGATTTCGTGAGCGAGAGCGTCCCGAGGGTACGACCGTGAAAACTGCCACCAAAGGTGTAGCCGCGTGTCGCCGCTGGATTCGCGTCGTGAGCAATCTTCACCGCGTTTTCGATAGCCTCTGCCCCGGAGTTCGAGAGAAACACGGTATCGAGCCCGAACGACTCGGAGACGTCGGTGAGGCGGTCCATGAGCTGTGCTGACCCCGGAAACGGGGCGGTGTCGGGGTCGGGGCCAGACCCGAAGTAGAGGTCCTGGCCGGCGATCTTCATCGGCTCGACGAGGTCGAACGCAGCGAGTCGGTCGAGGACCTTCTCGTTGTTGTAGCCGAGCGGTGCGGCTCCAATGTGACAGGTAAAGTCCATGAGCACGTTGCCGTCGACGTCGGTGACGAACGGCCCGTGTGCCTCCGCGGTCACGTCCCAGACGAAGTCGTGTGAGTACTCGCTCGGGGCGGCATGGTCGCGGTAACGCTCGACCCACTTCGTAGCGTTCGGGCCCGGCAACCCGGCGGTGTCCGGCACGGCAGTATCCCGATCCATACACAGTAATCGTATACACAATCAATTAAAAGTACCTCTCGGAGTCGGCTAGTGTGATCGCCAATCGACGCCGAATCGACGGTCTCACCCCTCATGATTCGACGCGCGCTGGGGATATCGCCGGCTAGACGTGTGATCTGCTCCCGATCGAGGGGTACGACGTGAGGCGTCGGTGACGCCTCACTCAGACGACCGGCGGCCGGGCGTCCACGTCGTCGACAGCTCGCGGTGGGTGTACGAGTCCGCGTCCTCGCCGCTGTACGTCGCGACACGGTGACCGTCACCTTCGAGGTAGTATTTCGTCGTCGTGAGTCCTTCGAGCCCGACAGGACCACGGGCGTGTATCTTCCCCGTCGAGATGCCCACCTCAGCGCCGAGCCCATACCGGTGTCCGTCCGCAAATCGCGTTGACGCGTTGTGGAACACGCTGGCGGCGTCGACGCCGGTCATGAACGTCTCGGCGGTCTCGGTGTCCTCGGTGAGTATCGACTCAGTGTGTTTCGAGCCGTGGCGGTTGACGTGTGCTATCGCCTCGTACACGTCGTCGACGACGCGGATCGAGAGTTCGAGATCGCCATACTCGGTGTCCCAGTCCGCTTCGGTCGCTGGATCAACGTCGACGACCGCGCGTGTTCGGTCATCGCCGCGAACCGTGACTCCGGCCGTCTCGTACCGATCGACGAGTCCCGGCAGGAGGTCGGCAGCGACGGCGTCGTTGACGAGTAGCGTTTCCACCGCGTTACACACGGCAGGGTACTGCACCTTGGCGTCGTAGGCGACGTCAGCGGCCATCGCAAGGTCGGCGTCGGCGTCGACGTAGACGTGACAGACGCCCTCAGTGTGTCCTAACACCGGTATTCCCGTGGCGTCTTGAATGTACGAGACGAACTCGGAGGACCCCCGGGGCATCACGAGGTCCACGGCGTCGTCGCGCTCAAGCACTCGGTCAACGTCCTCGTGCGCTTCGATCAGCTGGATCCACCCCTCTGGAATGCCCACGGCCGCGGCAGCCTCGCGCAGTCGCTCGTACAGCGCACGGTTCGATTCGCTCGCCTCGCTGCCGCCTTTGAGGATGACAGCGTTCCCCGACTTGAGCGCAAGCGCCGCAATCTGGACGAGCGCGTCGGGCCGCGACTCGAACACTGCAGCGACGACCCCGATCGGCACGGTCACCTCGTAGAGCTCGAGCCCGTCGTCGAGCTCGCGGGCGACGACTGTCCGACCGAGCGGGTCCTCGAGTGCGGCCACCGACTCCACCATCGCCGCGATGTCGTCTACTTTCGCTGCGTCGAGCCGCAATCTGTCGACGAGCGCCGCCGAATACTCCCCCTGCTCGAAGAGCGCCTCGGCGCGCTCGACGTCCGTCTCGTTGGCCGCGAGAATGTCGTCTGTGTGCTCGCGAAGGGCGTTTGCCATCGCCGCGAGCGCCTCGTCGCGCGTCGTCTCGTCCGTGTTCGCGAGCCGCAGCGCGGCGTCTCGCGCCGCGGCGATCTGTTCGTCGGTCGTCGTCGTGGGCGTATCACTCATCGCTGTCGTCACCTCGATATCGAACGCGCCGGCCCGGTTCGCCAACGAGCTCGATGGGGTCGTCTCGCGTCGATACGTCGCCGCGCTCCGGGGGGTCTCGCGGAACGAATATCGTCCCGACGGACGCTCCCTCCGCGATGCGTTCGAGGACGTCTTGATCCGCAGAGCCGGCGATTATCGCTGGTACTCCGTGCTCGCTGGCGTCGTGGGCTGCCTCCACTTTCGTGTCGATGCCGCCAAACTCGACGGCTCCCGTCTCGTCGACGATCCGGCTGACGGCGTCGTAGTTTTCGTCGACCGCCTCGATGCGTCTCGCGTCGGGATCGTGTTTAGGATTCCCTGTGTATACACCGCTCACGTCGGTGAGCGTCACGAGGAGGTCGATGTCGATGCCGGTCGCGATCGCCGCCGATATCATGTCGTTGTCGCCGATCTGCAGCTCGTCGGTCGCAACGGCGTCGTTTTCGTTGACGATCGGGACGACGTCCCACTCGAGGAGGGTCTCGACTGTCGTCCGGAGATTGTCGAACCGCTCCGGGGTGTGAAAGTCTGTCCGGGTCACCAGGATCTGTGCCACCGTCTGGTCGAAGCGGTCGAAGCTCTGGGTGTAGTGGCGCATCAGGTGGCTCTGGCCGACTGTCGAGAGCGCCTGGCTCCGTTCGAGCGTGTCGGCGTCGCGGCCAACCAACCCCATGCCGGCACCAACTGCGCCCGACGAAACGAGCACGACGGATTTGCCACGCTCGCGGAGCGCCATCACGTCGGCAACGATTGCATCGAGCTTGACGCGGTCGAGCTGCGACGCGTCGTCAGTCAGCGAGTTCGTCCCCGTCTTCACGAGCACCCGGTCTGCGTCCGCGGCCCGTTCACGGGCGCGCTCGACGATCGTCGCGTCGACCGGGTCGACCGGGTCGACCGAGCCCGCGTCGCTCATTCCTCGAACGCCTCCGCGATCTCCTGTGACCGCCGCTTTGCGGCGCCGACGGCGTCTGCGACAGCACGGTCCGCGTCGCTCTCCCAGAGCACCTCCATCCCCTCGATGGTCGTCCCGTTCGGCGAACAGACCGCGTCGACCAGCTCGTCGACTGTCCGGTCGTCGCGGAGAACGGTCGCTGCGGCACCACGGAAGGTCTGTGCTGCGAGCCGTTCCGCCTGTTTTGGCTTGAGACCCCCCTCGACTCCGGCCGTCTTCACCGCGTCGATCAGGTAGAAGACGAACGCCGGTCCGCTTCCATTGACCGCCGTGGCAATGTCCATAAGCGACTCGTCGACCTCAGCAACGGTGCCCACCGCCTCAAGCAGAGCCCGGACCTCGTCGGTGAGTCCCTCGTGTGTCGCGGCGGCAGCCATCTCGCCGAACTCGGCCGCGAGGTTCGGCATTACGCGAACGACTGTCGCGTCGGTCCGCGCCGACACGAACGACCGCGACACTCCCGCTGCGAGGGTGACGAGCGTCTGGTCCGTCGTCAGGTCGAGCCCACCGAGTACCGGATCGACGAGGTCTGGTTTGACCGCCAGGACCACTATCGGGTCGACAGCAGCTGCAGGGTCCGCTGTCGTCCGCGATGCGCTGTCTGCGACCGACTCGCGTGCCGTCTCGTCGGGGTCGATCGCCGTTACGTCGTACTCGTCGCGCTGTCCGAGGCCCTTCACAAACGCGCCGCCCATGTTGCCACAGCCGACGACGCTCACCCGTGTCATCTCGGCGTTCCTACTCCGCCGGGGAATATACCATCTGTGGTCTGTCCGCGCTCGGCCGCAGTCCCGGTGACCGAATCGTTCGACCCCATACTGCGTGACGCGGCGCGCGCGGTCGCCGATTCGGACCGCCGCAGACGACCCGAGCGCCCTTTTGACCCCCGCGTTCTCCACCTGTCTGCGTGCCGGAATATCTATGCCGGTGGCTCCCACCACGATACATGATGGCACAACGACTGGGGGTCGTCCCCGCGGAGGTCAGAGACCTCGTATCGCCGTACGCCGGGTATCGTGTCGCCGTCGACGACGAGTACGACACCAACGTAGGTGAGCTCGTCGAGGACGCCAGAGACGTCGAGAACGCAGATGTCGGTATCGTCGGCATCCCGTTCGATGCCGGTTGTGTCGCCGGGCCGCGTGGCTCCCGCGCCGGTCCCGAGGGGGTTCGCGATCAGTTGACCCATGGTACCTGTTACAACCCCGAACTCGATGTCGACATCAGCGAGGGTATTGACGTCGTCGACTATGGTGACGTCGACGCCCTTCAGACGGACCTCGAGGCAACCCACGACCGAGTCGAGCGTGTGCTCACAGCGGTGACTGACTCCGGGGTGGTTCCGTTCAGTATCGGTGGTGACCACTCGCTGACGTACCCGACCGCCAAGGCAATGATGAATGCGGTCGACGGCCCAGTTGGGGTGATCAACGTCGACGCCCACCACGACGTGCGACACTCACACGGCGGAGAGCGCTCTGCTGGGACGCCGTTCCGCCGGCTCCTCGAGGATGACGCAGACCAGCTCGCGGGCAAGAACTTCGTCGAACTGGGCCTTTCTGGGTGGCACAATGCCAAGTACTACCTCGACTGGGTACACGACATCGGTGCCACTGTGGTGACGGCCAGGGAGGTACACAAGTCGGGCGTCGACGAGGCCGCGTCCCGCGCGATCGAGGCAGCTACCGACGGTACGGAGGCCGTCTTCGTCTCGTTCGATATCGACGTCCTCGATGCTGGGTCGGCACCCGGAACGTGTGCACCGAGCCCCGGTGGGCTCCTCCCGTGGCAGCTTCTCGAGCTGGTGTATCAGTTGGGCCGCCACGAGCTCGTCCGTGGCGCAGACCTCATGGAGGTAGCCCCACCGCTCGACTCGACGGGTGCGACCACCGCCGTTGGTGCGGCTGTCGTCACCCAGTTCATCGGCGCTCGAAAGGCAGCCGACGCGGCGCGGTGAGCCTCGGCTGTCACTGCCCGGCCGACGGCACACGAGAGACCTGTTGAAGTGGCTAAATTACACATTTATTGTGTGTAGTCGGATTTTGATACACATAAGTTGTGTCTAGAGTCACCAAGATTTTTATACCACCTCTCGGTACGTATGTGCGAGACGATGACAGACACAGACTCCGGATCGGATGCGAGCGATCGTCGGACGTTTCTCAAAGCGGGCGGCACTAGTGTCGTCGGACTCGCCGGGCTCTCGGGCTGTCTCACCGGCGGTGGCGACACGACCGAGGGCGGGTCGAGCGGCGGGGAGTCGGGAGGAGGCGACGGCGGCGAGGAGAGCGAGAGCGGCGACGGCGCCATGGACTTCGGTGGGGCCGAGCTCAACGTGATGCTGAACGTCGGGGCGATCGACACCATCCACAAGCAACACCTCATCCCCCGAGTCGAAGACAAGTACAACCTCACGATTAACACGACGACCGCGGTCACGACCGAGCAGCTGACACAGATCGAGGCGAATCCGGAGAACCCACCGGACGTCATCGTGCCGGACGTCATCGGGATCGAGCGGGCTTCCCGTGAGGGATGGCTTGAGCCACTCACCGACCACACCGACCTCGTCCCAGAAGTCGAGAACATCTACGACAAGTTCGTTCACTACGACGGTGTTGCCGCCTCGTGGGAAGTCGGCGAGGTACTGCCGGTGATCAACTCGAACGCGTGGGACTCGGCGCCGACGTCACACGCAGAGCTGATGAAAAATGCGGACTCAACCGCTGTGGTACCGTTCTCGTGGTCCGCCGGACCCTACCTTCTGTTGATGGCGTCGGCCATCGCCACCGGCGAGTCGTTCGACTCTCGGCTGGACGTAGACGCCGGATTCGAGTGGCTTGAGGAGAACTTCGCACCGAACGTCAGCTCCGAGTACGGCGGCGTTGCCTCCGCGAAACAACAGCTCGCCAGCGGCAACGTCGACACGCTGAATTTGTTCTGGGACTACATGGTGTTCGACATGTTCGAGAACGATCAGCCGATCAACTCGCTCTTCCGGCTCGATCCGACTGGCATCGCTTTCGCCGAGTCGGTAGCCGTGACGCAGAACGCGAACAACATGGAGGCCGCACTCGTCTACGCGAACGAGTGTCTCTCACCGACGTTCCAGGAGACGGCCTCCGCAGAGATGGGGTGCGGAGTGACGAACCAGAACGCGGCGGTCGACGACACGGCGCTCGAGTTCGGTGCGACTACCGCCGACGAGTTCGACCAGCTCACCTTCCCCGACTTCCAGTACGTCTGGGAGAACCGCGACAGCTGGTCTGAGCGGTACAACTCGCTGTTCCAATAACGCCGACCCTTCTCACATGTCAATGCAACGCGCAGCCGGCACCGGAGTTGCCATCCAGTACGAAGACGTAACGAAGACGTTCGGGGATGTCACTGCAGTCGACGGGATATCCTTCGAGGTCGAAGACGGCGAGCTCCTCGCCCTGTTAGGTCCATCGGGGTCCGGGAAGACCACGACGCTCAGGATGCTCGCCGGGTTCGAGACCCCGACGAACGGGACGATATCACTGGCCGGCGATGACGTAACCCGCGTCCCGACACACAAACGCGACACCGGGATGGTGTTTCAAGACTACGCGCTGTTCCCGCACATGACCGTCGGCGAAAACGTCGCATTCGGACTCGAACGCCAGGGCGTCCCGGCCGCCGAGGCCCAGAAGCGTATCGAGGAGGTACTCGCGCTCGTCGACCTCGCCGGATTCGCCGACCGTGACCCAAAGACGCTCTCTGGGGGCCAACAACAGCGTGTCGCGACCGCCCGAGCCATCGCGATCGAGCCGGAGGTATTGTTGATGGACGAACCACTGGGCGCGCTCGACAAGCGGCTCCGCGACCAGCTCGAAGTAGAGCTTACCGAGATCCAAGACGACCTCGGCATCACCACGCTCTACGTGACACACAATCAAGAGGAAGCGCTCACCATCGCCGACCGAATCGCCGTGATGAACGAGGGCCAGATCGAACAGATCGCCTCACCGATGGAGGTGTACGAGGAGCCTGCCACGGAGTTCGTCGCCGACTTCATCGGCGACACCAACTTCCTTGAAGGTGACCTCCGTGAGAGCGCCGACGGGCGCGTGCTCTTGGAGACAACGAACGGCGACTTGGAGGTTAACTCTGGCACCGCACCTGCAGACGGCAGTGGCCGGGTGTTCGTCCGGCCCGAGAAGCTGACCGCTCACGACCCCACGACAACCACGACGACACAAAACACACTCCCCGGACGCGTCGACCGTCGCCTCTTCCTCGGCTCAAAGGTGCGATACTTCGTCGACGTCGACGGGAGACAAGTCGTCGTCGACGAGTCGAACCGACACGCGTCGTCGATCCACGACGTCGGAGACGAGGTGACACTCGCCTGGAGCGTTCAAGACACGCGGCTCGCGAGTGGGTGATTCGATGAGTCAACGCCGGTTCACTACGAAACTCGAGCGTGTGAACGGTCGCCTCTCGGCGCTCGTTCGAGCCTACCGAGAGACGCGGCTCGGGAAGTACGGACTCCTCGCGCCGACGCTCGCGTTCGTCGCCGTCGTGATGGTGTTTCCAACGGCGATCCTCGTGAGCTACAGCCTCAACCCGTACGACAGCGGGACGGTCGGCGTCGGAGTGACGCTTGCACACTACCTCAGAGCGTTCACCACACCGCTGTATCAAGAGACGTTGTTCCGGACGCTGTGGATCGCTGCGGCCGTGACGGCGATCGATTTCGTACTCGGCTTCCCACTGGCGTACGCTGCCGTCCGAAAAGGCGGCTTGGTGGGGAAGCTCATTGTGATCGCGACGCTCGCGCCACTGACAATAGACCTCGTCGTCCGGTCGTTCGGCTGGTTCATCCTCTTAAACGGCAGCGGGGTGATCAACTCGACGCTGGTCACACTCGGGATCGTCTCGGCGGAGAACACGCCGAAGCTGCTGTTCAATGAGGTGGGGATCGTCATCGGACTCGCTCACGTCATGTTGCCGTTCATGGTGTTTCCGATCATCAACGTGTTACACACGATCCCACACGAGTTAGAGGAAGCGGCGCGGAACCTCGGGGCGAACCGCGCGACTACCTTCACCCGCGTGCTGGTGCCGCTCGCGCTCCCAGGTATAAGCGCCGGGGTGTTGATCACCTTCGTCGTCTCGCTGGCGTCGTACGTCACCCCCGCGCTCTTGGGTGGTGGCGTCCGGGTCATCCCGGTCGTGATCACAGAAACGTTCACGAGTACCAGTAATTGGCCGTTCGCGAGCGCGCTGTCGATGATCCTGGTTGCGGTGGCGCTCGTCGTCATCGTCGGCTACCAGCGCGTCCTCAGCCGGCTCGACGGTGTGGGGGGTGCCTGATCGTGGCGACCGCCTCTGACCCGAACCGGTGGCTGGACTGGCTGCTCGCGAGGGCCGGTTCCGTCGGCTACCAGGCGCTCGTATACGGCACCATCGCCTTCCTGCTCGCGCCGCTCGCGATCGTCGTCGTGATCTCGTTCCAGCAATCAGCGTACGCGACGTGGCCACCGGAGGGGTTCACTCTCCAGCACTACGCGGCGCTGCCCGAACAGCTCGGCTTCCTCGGCGTCCGCGAGGCGCTGTTCGTGAGCGTCGAGCTCGCGGTTGCGACTGGGATCGTCTCGACCGTGCTTGGCGCACTGGCCGCCTTCGCCATCGTCCGCTACGAGTTCAAATACCAGACCACGCTGGAGACGGTGCTCATCTCGCCGCTCATCTACCCGTGGATCGTCGTCGGCCTCTCACTTCTGCTCTTCCTCAACCGGCTCGGCGACGCCCTCGGGGTGACCGTACAGCTCGGCTTTTTCACCCTGCTTCTCGGGCACGTGATGTTCACGCTGCCGTACCCGATCCGAACAATCGGTGCGAGCCTCCAGAACTACGACCACTCACTCGAGGAGGCCGCCCAGAACCTCGGTGCGACCGAGATCGAGTCGTACGTACGCGTTACGCTCCCGCTCATCCAGCCGGGGCTGGTGAGCGGGTTCGTCTTTGCGTTCATCCTCTCGTTCAATCAGTACATTGTCTCACTTTTTCTCTCCGGGTCAGAGCTCACGACGATGCCGCTCATCCTGTTTAGTCTGTTCTACAACACGGCTCCGGCGACGCTGGCGGCTATCGCGACGCTGCTGATGGCTGGTATCCTGACAGTGATCGGAGTTGTTGAGTACCTGTTTGGAATCAGCGAGTTCATGTGACCAGTCGCCGGGGGATTAACCGGGCCGCCGTCGTTCGAGCACGTGTGACCGACGCTACCCACGACGTGTATCGACTCGCGGAGATGACCTGGGAGGAGGTTGAGGCGGCGATCGAGACGACGCGTACACTGTTGCTCCCAGTCGGGAGCACCGAACAGCACGGCACGCACATGCCGCTCGGCGTCGACGTATTCATGCCGGAGGCAATCTGTGAGCGGGTCGCTGCCGCGACAGGCTGTCTACTCGCTCCGCCGATCTGGTATGGAGTGAGCCCACACCACACATTCAAGCCGGGAACGTTCACTGTCGAGAGCGAGACGTTCCAGCGGTACGTCCGTGATATCTGCGTCTCGGCGGGCGAGTGGGGTGTCGAGAACGTCCTGCTCGTCAACGGCCACTACCTGGTACAGGACCCAGAACTCGAGGTCGTCGTGCGCGAACTCACGACGGATCACGGTCTCCGCGCGTTCCACGTGCCGCTCGTGTCCGTGTTCGAAGATGTCGCGACCGCGACACGAACGAGCGAGGTGTCGTTTCACGCCGCGGAGTTCGAGACAAGCCTGATGCTCGCTATCGCTCCCGACCTCGTCGATCTGGAGGCCGCAGAAGCAGTTGACCCACCCGGCGACTCCGTGCCGCTCACCGACTACGACGCGTACGGCGACAACCGGGTCGGCTGGGCGCTCTCACCGGGGCGGATGGACGCGTTGACGCATACCGGGAGCCTCGGGGACCCGACCGCGGCGACCGAAGCGAACGGACAAGCGCTGGTTGAGGCGGCCGTCGAGAACGTGGTAACGCTCGTCGACGCCCTCGCGGACACACGCGCGTAAGCCGTCCACGAGGCGTCACTTCGTCAGCGTCCGGAGCGTCTGCTCGTCTGGTCCGTCGCCGTCTTCGAGCGCGCTCGCGAGCTCGTCGACCCGCGAGTTGAGGCTCTCACGAACCGCTCCAGGAGAGAACTCCTCGGACATCGAGAGCAGCCGGACGAACGCGCGAAGCTCCTCGTCGGTGATGCGTTCGAACTCGTCGGCTTCGATCTTCTCGATCACCTCGTCGACGTCGATCTGGCCGACGGGTTCGACGTTGAACTCGACGGTGACCATCCGGTAGTCCGACCCGGCGAGCCGTTGTTCAGACTTCGCGACCCCCTCTGAGAGCATGTCCTTGAATGGCGTGTGGTAGCCCATGGTCCCGAGGTGTAAGAAGCCGAGCATGTCGGTGATCCCGCGGGTGTACGACTCGCGGTCCGCGTCGTCCGGGTCGAAGACGGTCTTCCGGTCGCGGTCTTCGAGACACTCGTATAGGATGCTAAAATCGAGGATAGCGTTGCGGACGCGCCGACGAATCCGGTTTCGCTTCTGTTTTCGCGAGTGCTCGGTGTAGTCGGTCTTCCGACCGAGCAGAAAGTCGCGGTCCGAGGGCGTCAAGATTCCACGCGGACGGTCGGCGTCGGCCGCCAGCTCCAGCGACCCGGGCAGCTCGTCCTGTGACATAGGTGAAATGCCGTGGGTGAGTGGATTAACCTTTGTGGTCAGGTCGTCGATTGAAACCCGGTCGGGGAGCGTCTCGGGGTGATTTGGGGCGATTTGGGGGGGGGATTCGGGTACGTCCGGAGCGGAGGCGACGGGCCACACCTGAGTCACGGCGCAGACGTCATGGTCGGTCCTCGGCGACCGCGGTGACGCAGGTGGTAAGCAGCTCGACGCCGATATCAAGCGACCGCTCGTCGACGTCGAACGTCGGCGTATGGTGTGCCGTTGGGTGGTCCGTCCCAACGAGGAGGTACACCGCCCGACCGCCCCGTTCGTGAACGCGCTGCATCAGGAACGTCGCGTCCTCACTCGCCCCGAGCGGGGCCGTCTCCGTGACGGTTCGTACCGACGGGAGTTCGCGGGCGACGTCACCGACCGTCCCGGCGAGCGTCGGGTCCCCATCGACGCGGATCGACTCGCTGGTGCGATGTATCACCACGTCACACTGGTGGAGTTCGGCGGCTGCGTAGAGTTCACGCTCCAGTTCGGTGCGCATATACTCCATGAGTGCGGTGGTCTCACCGCGAACCTCACCGTCGAGGAGCACTTCTTCTGCGATCACGTTACTTGCGCTTCCTCCCTCGACCCGACCGAAGTTGATCCGGGTCAACCCGTCTGCGTGTCGGGGGATTCCGTAGGCGTTCTGCACCGCCGTCGTCATCGCCTGCATCGCGTTGGTTCCTCCGCTTGGGTTTTTCCCCGCGTGTGCGCTCGCCCCCTCGAAGGTGGCGTTGATGTGTGCCATCGCGAGCGGTCGGGTGGCGTTCGCGACGACGGCACCGGTGGGGTGTCCCAACCCGAGGTGGAACGCGAACAGGTAGTCGAGGTCGTCGACGAGCCCCGACTCGGCCATCGGCTTGCCGCCCCCTGCGACCTCCTCTGCAGGCTGGAAGAAGACGCGAAACGACCCCTCGAAGTCGCTCGCAGCGACCGCCTCGAGCACTCCGAGTGCGATGGTGACGTGTGCGTCGTGACCACACGCGTGCATGTATCCGTCGTGTTCCGACCGAAACCCCTCGTCTGCCGGGCGGTGGCCGGCGGCCGTCGACTCCGTCATCGAGACGCCGTCCATGTCGACACGGACGCCGACCATCGGCCCCGGTCCCATCTCGACGGTCGCTACGACGCCAGTGTGCCCGTCGTCGAGTCGCTCAAGGAGGGCCGAGTTGACACCGGCGTCGGCCGCCCGGTCGCGCCACGCGCGCAGCGTCTCGGCGGTCGGCAGCGCCATGCGGTCCGGCTCCGACAGCGCCTCGGAGCCGATAGCGACGTCGTCGACGCCGATTCGACGTAGCTCCTCGACGATCCGAGCGGTCGTCTGAAACTCACACCAGCCGGGTTCGGGACGTCTGTGGAAGGCTCGCCTGAGCGCAGAGAGACGGTTTCGCACGTCGTGTGCCATCTGTCGCCGAACGGTACGCCATCCGAGTAATTAATTCACCGTGTTGCCGCCGCCTCGGCGGTGACGTGTTCGATAGCGTCGACCACGACGTCGAGTGCGGTGTCGGCCAGCTCGCGGGTCAACACGAGCGGTGGCAACAGCCGGAGCACGTTGCCGTGGCGTCCGGCGGTCCAAACGAGGACGCCGTGTTCGAAACAGTACTGTTGGATCGCCTCCACCGCCTCGCCGTCTGGAGCACCGTCGGCGTCGACGAACTCGGCACCGATGAAGAGACCGCGGCCACGAACCTCGCCGAGTCGGTCGGTGTCTGCACCGGCCGTCTGGAGACGATCACGGATGTGCTCGCCGAGGTCGCGCGCGTGCGCGAGGAGGTCGTGCTCCTGGATGTACTCGATGGCGCGCGTTCCGGCGCGCATCGCGACGACGTGTCCGCGATACGTGCCCGCGTGTCCGCCCGAATCCCACGTATCGAGGTCCTCGTGGTAGATCGTCGCCGACAGCGGGAAGCCGACGCCGCCGAGCGCCTTTGCCGTGGTCATGATGTCGGGGGTGACGCCGGCCCACTCGCTCGCCCACCACTGGCCTGAGCGGCCGAGTCCGCTCTGGATCTCGTCGAACATGAGCGGGATGTCGTTTGCAGTCGCGATCTCGCGGAGCCCGCGAAGAAAGCCCTCCGGAGGGACGATAACCCCGCCCTCGCCCTGGATCGGCTCGACGAAGATCCCAGCTGGATTCGCGAGTCCGCCGTACGGGTCCTCGATTATCTCTTCGACTTCCTTGAGTGCACGCGCACACGACGTCGACCGGCAGCATTCACTTGCGGGACGCGGGCAGACCGACGTCGCGTCGCCGGACTCCGCGCGGTCGATGAACGGCGAGGGGTACTTCGCGTGGACGACGTCTGGGATGAGTGGCGTGTAGTCGTCTTTGAAGCCCTTGTTCGCGGTGAGCGCCATCGCTCCCGAGGTCGCGCCGTGGTAGCTCCCCCGAAACGCGAGCAACCCGTCGCCGCCGGTGTTGTACTTCGCGAGCTTGATCGCCGCCTCGACCGCGTCGCTGCCGGTCGGGCCGCCAAAGACGACGCGGTTCTCCCCGCGGAGCCCGGGTGGGGCGATCTCGTCGAGCTTCTCGATGAGCCCGAGCCGCGCCTCCGTCGGGAAGTCGACCGTGTGGACGAGCTTCTCGCTCTGGTCGCGAACGGCCTCCATCACGTACGGGTTCGAGTGGCCGACGTTCAACACGCCGATGCCGGCGAACATGTCGATGTACGTGTTGCCGTCGGCGTCGCGGATCGTCGCTCCCTTCCCGGCCTCGAACGCGACCGGAATGTCTTCGGGATACGCCACTGCACTGCTGTCTATCGCTCGCTGCGTCTCGAGGAGCTCACGGCTCTTCGGGCCGGGCACGTCTCCGACCGACGGCGCGTTGTCGAAGTGGATCGCATCGATCGGCGGTCCTGCGGTCATATCAGCTATGACAGAGACGACGGATAAATAATTTATCCACAGATACCACATTCACCGTACACGATGTTCGTTTCACGATAAGGTCGACCACGCGCCGGGGTTGAGCGCTGTCTCGGGAACTTCGCCCTGGTAAGCCGTTCGAACGAGCGTCGCCGCCGCCCGACTCATGTTCGCGAGCGCCTCTGCGGACGTTCCGGCGTTGTGTTGGGTCCGGACGACGCCAGGACACGAAAGGAGTGGGTCGTCTGGTGTCGGCGGCTCCGTCTCGTAGACGTCGACGCCCGCGCCGCCAAGTTCGCCCGCCTCGAGTGCGGCCACGAGCGCGGCCTCGTCGACGATCCCCCCGCGTGCGGTGTTGACGACGACCCCGTCCTCCGGGAGGGCATCGAGTGCCTCCGCACCGATCGCGTGGCGCGTCTCCGGCGTGAGCGGGGCGTGGACGCTCACGTCGTCCGCGCGTTCGAAGAGCGCCGTCTCGTCGTCGACGAGCGAGACGGTCTCGGGGAGGGAGTCAGGGTCAGCGTACGGGTCGTACGCGACACAGGTTACGTCGAAGCCAGCCAGCAGGGTGGCTACCCGTGTGCCCGCGTTGCCGGCGCCGAACAGCCCGAGGGTTCGCCCGCGCAGGTCGTGTCCGCGGAAGTCGGCCCGCTGCCACTCGCCGGTTTGCGTCGCGTGATCGGCATCGACAACGTTTCGCTTGGCCGCCAACAGCAGCGCCACTGCGTGTTCGGCGACCGAACTGGCGTTCTCACCCGGCGTGTTCGCCACGACGACACCGTGTTCGCTCGCGGCCGCAAGATCGACGTTGTCGACGCCGGTGCCGTGTTTAGCGACAATCTGGAGGCGGTCTGCGGCCGCGAGCAGCCGCTCGGTGACCGGTTGGGTTCGAGTGATGATCGCATCGTAGCGGTCGATATCAGCTATGAGTGCGTCTTCGTCCGCGTAGGTCGCTCGGCTCGTACACGTGGCGATATCCGCAAGCGACTCGGGACCGACGGGGTCGATGGTCGGCGGGAGCAACACAGTCCATGTACTCGACATTGGGACACACCTCCGGCCCGAACCGTATAGCCGCACGCCTTGCGGCGAATTCGTCGTCCACAACCGAAGCCGTGGCGACAGGTACTTTTTCACAACGTTCGTATACCGTTGCGGACGGTTCGTCGCCGTCCGTTCACATCACACTCACCATCCATGAATGACACAGCAAAGTACCTAATCCGCGCCACCATCGCGACCGATGGGGTCGTTGAGCGAAGCGACGTCGTCGGTGCCGTGTTCGGACAGACCGAGGGGTTGCTCGGTGACGAGCTCGACTTACGCGACCTCCAGGAGTCTTCGAAGGTTGGACGAATCGACGTCTCGATACGGTCTGAAAACGGACAGTCGTTCGGCGAGGTGACCGTCGCCTCGAGTCTCGATAAAGTCGAGACAGCGATCTTAGCCGCCTCCCTCGAGACCATCGACCGCATCGGGCCGTGTGGAGCGGCCGTCGAGGTGACGAGCATCGAAGACGTGCGCGCCGCAAAGCGCCGGGAGGTCGTCGAACGCGCCAAAGAGCTCGTCGCAAGCGGCTTCGAAGAGACCAGTCTCGGCAGCGACGATGTCTTAGAGGAGGTCAGAGAGGCCGCCCGCGTCGCAGGCATCGTCGACTACGAGGGGCTTCCGGCCGGGCCTCGCGTCGGGGACTCCGATGCGGTGATCATCGTCGAGGGGCGCGCAGACGTCTCCACCCTGCTCGAGTGTGGAATTAAGAACGCGGTCGCCGTCGAGGGAACGAACGTGCCCGACGCGGTCGCCGAACTCACCACCTCGCGCACGGTGACCGCGTTCCTCGACGGCGACCGCGGCGGCGAGCTCATCCTGCGCGAGCTGGCACAGGTCGGAGAGATTGAGTACGTCGCATTCGCCCCACCCGGGGAGTCCGTCGAAGATCTCGATCGCGCAGCGGTGTTCGATGCGCTCCGCGGTAAGGTCCCCTACGAGACGCTGGCAGACGAGCCCAACCTGCGCGATGCCGCCGGACAGGGGACGATGTCGCCCGCGAGCCCGACACTGGATGATACACCCAGTGACACCAGTTCGATGATGGACGACACCGAGGAGCACACGATTGTCGACGTCGACACCGATGACCTGAGCGATGACCCGAGCGACGGGTCACCGAATGTAGACGATAGTGGTGGCATCTCCGGTGACGACGAGGGCCACAGTGCAGACAACAGAGCCGACACGCACGCCGAGGCCGACGTCGACGTCGACGAGAACCGCACCGATAACGGCGAATCTACTGATGCCGACATGGAAACCGAGCTCGATGAAACGGAGCCACCTGTCGACCAGACGCCTCGGTCGTTCGAAGAACACGTACAAGAGGTCGTTGACGGCGACAGTGGCCGTGCTCGGCTCCTCGACGGCGACCTCGGCGTCCGCACTGAGGTTGAGGCCACGGATGCGTTCGATGCGGTTGCGGGCGCGGACGAGCCGCCGGTGGCGGTCGTCCTCGACGGCACGATCGACCAGCGGCTCGTCGACGTCGCCGCCCAGCGTGGGGTCGGGAAGCTTTTCGGCCGCGACACCGGTGACCTAGTCAAGCGGCCCGTCGGGACACAGATCGTGACGGTCGCTGACAGAGCTGTCGAGGCCTGACCGACCGGTCCGACCGGCTTAGCTGATTTCAGGCGACCCCGAAGACGGCAAGCAACGCAAACAGGACGTCCCCGTAGCTCACCGCGAGGAGGAGCCCGACAGTCAACGGCACGAGAAACGGGAGCCCTGGCGACACCCGAACGGTGTCCTGCTCGGCTACGAGCGCCAGGCCCGCCCGGAGCGTCCGGGGGTCGGTGCCATACGCGTCGTGGTCGATTGCCGCAAGAAATCGTTCGGCACCCCATGGGTCGTCGTGGTCGCTGTCGTCGTAATTTTCGTGTTCACGCATAGCTCTGTTTGATTTATCCGAGTCAATGTAGGCGTCACCGCCGGCATCGACACTCGCGCGCGAGCACACATCCCCGTCGGCGGGTATCGTATCGATCGACGCGTCGAGGCGTGGACGCATCGAACAGCCGACACGGCCGTCAGTTGGATCGAATGTCGGCCCGATGCGGCCAGGGTCACGGACCGCCGTCGGTTCCGCCCGAACCACTTCAAGCGTGGTCCCGCGCCACCGGAGGTACATCCGGAGGGCATCGAGGTCGAGCCCGCTCCGAGTGCGCCCCGCAGACGACTCGAACAACCGTCCGTGTCGGGTGGTAAGCGAGTCAGTCTGAACACAGCGCGTGAAGAACAGCCACCGAGACCACTCACCGTCCGCGAGGTTCGTGACAGCGAGCCACAGCGGGTACGCGAGTCCTACAAGCAGCGCATTTGTGAGCACCGTGAGCGAGAAGACCCCAGCGGGAGTCGCGACGAGCGGGAGCGTCTCGCCGGCGACCGTGTACGCCGGGAATGTCGGAAACACGAGCGCGAGCGCAATGACGGCTTTCGCGTCGGCCCCGCCGAAGCCGGCAAGTGCCCACAGTCCGTAGCCGAGTGGTGCGACCACGAGCAGACTCACCGCAACCCGCAAAGCGAAGAGCCAGTCTCCTCCTGCGAGCGGCCATCGACCGACTACTGTGAGGGCGAGTGTCAACGCGCCAAGTGCGTACAGCGGCGGCCACAGCCGGTTAGGGAGCCGTCGCGTTCGGACGTCCCGCACCGCCGCCCAACAGAAGACGGGGACGACGAGGAGCCGGAGTGCGTCCGCGAGCATCACGAGCATGGATCTGAGTGCGACGAGAGATCAACTTAGCCGTTCGGCTCCGGCTCTCAGTACCGAGAATTAGCGGCGCGACGCGGGGCCGGCGTCACGGTGGAGGTAGAGGTACGCGAGAACGGGGAGGATGGTGAACAAAAGCGTGGCAAGGAACCACACAACCGCCCGGTTGCTGCCGCGCGCCTTCGCATCACGGTAGATCCACACGGCGACCACCAAGACGATCGCGTAGATGACACCGTAGTAGAGCGTCGACCGGAGCGTAGCAAACTGAAGCACCGGATCCATACCGACTGTGTGATCGCCACCCGAAAGAACGTAGCGGTCCCCGCTGACGAAACCATTCGACGTTACGAGCAATGGTTTCTGAACCCCACATTTATTTTCGTCGTGACCCAACGTCATTTCGATGAGTTCACAAGATCACCTGAAAGAGACAGACACCGAGGCACGCTTCGAGTTCAAAAAAGAGGAGAACTCCGCATTTAGAAGCGAGCGTGGCCTCGACGAGGAGACGATCCGCGTCAT